>JANQQN010000432.1 GCA_028289325.1 Myxococcota bacterium
ATGTTTACGCCGCGGGCGACACCAAGCGGCTCGCGCCTCGGCTGGCTGCTTTGGTGACCGAGAGGGAGTCGCGCGCGCATCGATTCGCGAAGCCGGACCGTCGCCGGGCGGCGCTGGCGCAGGCCGCCCGGCTGCGCAAGAAGATCGAAGCCGCCGTCGAACTGACCGACGCGGTGGGCGCGGGCCTGTATCCGGTCCGCGGCGGGATGGAGGCGCGGTGGCAGGCGAGCCTCACCGCCCTCGGGCGGGAGCTGCTGGCGTGGTGGCTGGTTCCCACCGGCCAGGATGACAACGTTCTCGTTCGATGGAGCCGAACGCCGGCCCTGATGCGGGTTGTGGCCCGAGTGAAGCCAGAGCTGCTCGAGACCATGGCCATAAGCCTGGGCTGGTCGCCACCGAAAGAGGCCCTGACCGGCGACGTAGCGATGTTGTCGATGGGCCTCGATACGCTGTCGAAGTTGTCCAAGGAAGCGAACGCCGACCCGGAGTCCGCGCCGAGCGCCTATTGGAGCTTTATCTTCCCGTCGGCCATCGCCCTCGGCATTCGCTCCGGTGACCATGCGGACCGAGTGCAGACCGGCCTCGGTCAGCGCATGAAGGAGGACGACCCCTACGACTGGCAGAACCAGCTCGACCGTGACCGCGCCCGGATCTCCCGCCCCGTCGCCCCGATTCGACGGCGGCTCAGCGCGAGCTGCGATGGCAGCCCGCTCCAGGTCCAGGTTTTCGACCGGTTGATGATCGTTGGTATGGGCCCGGGCATCGCGTCGGCGGCGGTGCGACGTCTGGGCGCGCTGCCCCAACCGCAGCCGCGGCGCAGCCCTCGCTCCGAGCGGACGTTCGTCGACGTAACCCTGTATCCCCGCGCCATCGACGCCGCGTTCGAGGTGGGCAACATCGGGCCCAAACACCGTCACAGTCTTCGAGCCCTCGAAGCATGGCGCAGGCGATGGCGTCCTTTGATGACCCGACTGCGGGAAGTCCGGCTCGCGGGGCGACTCGATCGCGACCGATCTCGGTTGGTGGTGGTGGGGCGGATCGCCGAATAGAGGGCCGGAGCCGCGGCGCCTTGTCCAGAAGCGCGAGGTCGTTCGCGCCGAAGATGCCAAAAACAACGCGGGTCCAAAGCGCCCCCACCGATCAACGCGACACGTTGTCCACCGAGCTCGTCTCGTTCGACCATCGCGCTGATGACCGGGTTGGCACCGGAGTCGATGTCTGAAACAACGGTGCCAAGGATCAACATGCCCGAACGGCTCACCGACTCTCTGGTCCAAAAGGGATTGGTAACCCGACGCGCGGCGGACGAAGCGATCGAGCGACAAGTTCTGATGGGGGGCGCCCTCGACACGTGCTTGTTGGAGCTACAGCTGGTCGACGAGCCGACGCTGACCGAGGTGTTCGAGGAGGTCTACGAGATGGCCGCCGCGCGGCCCGAGTTGCTCGCCCAACCCCCCGACGAACGCGCAACTCGATCCTTCCCCGAGCAGTGGGCCAAGAAACACGTCCTCGCCCCCGTCGATATGGTCGGGCACTGCCTCCGGCTTCTGTCGCCAGCCCCGGCCGACCTCGACGCGCTGCAGCGACTCGGGGAGCTCCTGGAGATCGAGCTGGAAGCGATCCTCGCCCCCGAGTTCCGGGTCCGGCAACGGCTTCAGATCCTATACGGCGCGCCGCCGCCCGAGCGGTTCCAGGCCATCATCGACCAGCACGGCGACATTGCGGGGCTGGAGGCGCCCCCATCTTCGCGTTCGGCCTTCAGCGGATCCGGTCTTCCGGAACCGGAGCCTCGTGACTTCGTGGAGTGGACGCCAACCCCGGTACCGGAGAGCCCCACCGAACCGGTCAGCTTCATCCACGCCATGGCCGCCCTTGATGCCGCGCGCACGAGGGATGACGTGGCTCGCTTAACCGTAGACTACGCCGCTAACATCATGCGGTTCGCTGCGCTCCTACGGGTGGTCGACGGGCACGTCGTGGGTTGGGTGGGCTGCGGGCCGCAGGCCCACCAGGTGCCCACGGTCCAGTTCGAACTGCAGGAGGAGTCGACGTTTGGCGCGGTTATCACCACCCACGCCCACTACCTGGGACCGCTCCCCTCCGACCAGCTGCAGGCGCAGTTCCTCGCCCAGCTTACGCGGCCCGCGCCTCGGATGGTGGTCATCGTGCCCCTGCCCACCACGGCCGGGGTCAACCACCTGCTGTACGCCGACAACGGCGACGGTTCGGTCTCGACCCGTATGGCCTCCGACCTGATGCTGTTCGTCAATCGGGTCGCAGGCCGCTTCTCGGCCCTGGCCGAAGATGAGCCGGTCGATGCTCGCACGCTGACGAGACCCGTACTTTTGGTCCAAGACGAGCCTGCGCCGCCGGACCCAGCGGCGGACTTCGAGCCCTTGACGGCGCCGGACGGACAGGACCTCGCCGACGAAGACACCTCGACCCTCGGTAGCGACGTCCCGATTCCCCTCCTCGACGACGAACCCGAGTCGGGCCCCCCGACCACGGCGCCGTCCCGAGAAGCGCCCTTGCTGCCCATTCCTCCCGCCTTTGGGGGACCGGTGTCCGCGGCTCAACTGGCGCGGGACCTCGGTTTCGAATCGTCGGGCCCGCCGGCGCCGTTTCTGTTGCAGGAGCCCAAGACGCCCGCGGCGGGCGACAGCGAAGCGCCGGCGCCACGAATCTCGAGCGCGGCGCCCGCGCCGCGGACCGCGGACGCCGCGCTGTTGCCCGACGACGACGGCCGCTTCGACGTGGCCGAGTACCGAGGCTCGTCGGGCCGCGGGCTCGCCGAGATCAACAGCGGCGACAGCGGCGGATGGGAGCCTACGCAGGCCGATTGGGACGAATGGTCGTCGTCGTCGCCTCAGCCGGCTCCACCCCCGGGCGTGGATACCATCCGGGGATCGCTGATCGAGGACGCGACGGTGCCGGATCTCAGCGCGGAAGCGTTCATCAGAGCTTCGAACATCACTCGCCTCAAGGAGCCGTCAGCCGAGCTGCTTCAGCGCGCGGCGCTGCCCGACCCCGACAGCGACTCGGATCAACCGGTGCCCCTCACCCGGCTGACGTCGGAGCGGTCATTGCCGACGCCGATCTTGCTCGCCAATGAGAGCGACGACGCGATGAGCCTCGATGAGGCGGTGGAGGCGGCGCCGGCCGTGGAGCGACCTCGCCGAACCGAGGCCGAGCTCTCGCAGGCCTTGGAACACATCGGCTCGATCGATCCGCAGCGTCGGACCGCTGCGTCGGAGGTGCTCGCCGGGGAAGGCATCAGCGTGCTGACCCCGATGATGGAGCGCTTTCCGGGCGTGCTCAACGTCGATCCCTTCAGCCCCGACGTTCAGCTGCCCGCGTTTGCCCGGTGCGGCGCGACGCTGGCGGTCTTGGAGCGGTGCGGGCGCGACGCCCATCCATTCGTCATCGAGAAGCTCGACGCCCCTGACCCGCTCCAGCGGTTCTTCGCGATCTACTTCTACGGTGCGGTCTACATCCCGGAAGTGATCCCCATGCTCATCCAGCGCCTGCACGACGAGGAACCGCGGGTGTGCATGCTGGCGGCCCGAACGCTGTTCTCGTACCGCGATCACCGCACGTTCCCGATGGTGCTCGAACACCTCCACACGCGGCTGTCGGCCACCTCCCTCGCCGCCCGCCGCCATGCGGCATATCTCATTGGTCTGTTTCGAGACGTGACCGCCGTTCCCCAGCTGATCGCGGTCCTCGACAAGCGGGAACGCAACCTCCAGGACGTCGTCGAAGACGCCCTCGCGGAGATCACCAAGCAGCGGCTCGGAGGGTCAGCGAAGAGATGGCGCCACTGGTGGGCCAGGAACCAAAAGCGCTCGCGGATGGAGTGGTTGCTCGACGGACTCGGTTCGAAGGACACGGACCTGCGGCGCAGCGCGTCCGACGAGCTGCGGGCGGTTACGGGGATGGACCTCGGTTATGACGCCGAACAGCCGCGGCGGCAGCGCGAGGAGGCCCGGCAGCGCTGGCTTAAGTGGTGGAAAGCCCAACAAGCCCGGCGCGCCGTGACCCTCGTCTAAGTCTCGCGACCTACTGAGGCCGGTCCTTCGACTCCTCGTTGAGATCCGGATGCGCCGGGTCGTCCTCGATCAGCCGGTAGTCACGGACGGGCTCCGGTTCCTCGTCGTCCTCGTCCTCGGCGGACGGCGCGGCGTCATCGGACGAAGCGTCGTCTTCCTCTCCGCTCAGGCGGGCCTCGCCGTCATCATCGTCGGACGAATCCCCGGCGAAGACATCGCCAAACGACGAAGCGCGATCTCCGCGCTCCTCAGGTTCTTCGAAGTCGTCGTCGTCGTCGTCGTCGTCATCATCGGCGCTGCCGGCCATGGCGAACGGCTCGTCGTCGTCGTCGTCATCATCATCATCATCGTCGTCGACGTCGGGCGCCACCCGCGCGCTGTCCGATTCATCGTCATCCGCAGCCACGAACGTGGTGGTCGGCGAGTCGTCGTCGTCACCATCGTCGTCGTCGACGTCATCGTCGTCGTCGACGTCATCGTCGTCGTCGACGTCGAAGCCGTCGTCGTCGTCGTCGTCACCATCGTCCGATTCGGTGAACGCCTCCGGTTCTTCGGGCAGCTCGGGGGGCTGCGGCCGTTCGGGTGATTCGTCGACCACCAGCGCATCCGCCTCCTCAAAGGCCTCCACGGGCGCCCGAGCCTCGACCTCCACCGCATCCATCGCGTCGTCATCGACGTCGACTCCGGTCACCTCGACGACGATCTCCTCTTCTTCGGTGACCGAGGCCGCTTCGTCGGCGCCCTCCTGGTCCCCGCTCCCGGGGTACAGCTCGTCCACGCGCTCGTCGATCGACTCCTGCACGACGTCGATAGCGGCCTGAACCGCCTCGGCGAGGCTTTGGTTCAGGTTCTCCTCTCCAGCGGCCGGCGCCTCGGCTTCCGCCTCGTCGAGCCGGGTATGGTCGACGTTCGCGCCCCTCGGCGTCCGCTCGGGCCGAGGAACGGCGGCCGAAGCCGGCGTTCGCGAGGTGGTGCGCTGTTGGCGTCGTCCTTTGCCCGGCGAGCGCTCAGCCATGTCTCCGAGCTGACTCAGGTCGCCGCCGCTGGCCGCTCCATTGAGCTCCGACGCGGCCTGAGGCGCGGATTTCGCAGCGCTTTTCTTGGCCGTCGACTTCTTCGGAGTCGCCTTCGCGGGCTTGCCGGCGGCCTTCGGGGTCGCCTTCTTCGCCGACGCATTCTTGGTCGATGCCTTCTTCGCGGCGGCCTTCTTCGTCGACGTCTTCTTCGCTGTCGCCTTCTTGGCGACCGCCTTCTTCGTCGAAGCCTTCTTCGCTGTCGCCTTCTTGGCGACCGCCTTCTTCGTCGAAGCCTTCTTCGCCGCCGCCTTCTTGGCGACCGCCTTCTTGGTCGTCGCCTTCTTGGCCGACGCCCTCTTGGTCGTCGCTTTCTTCGCGGCCGCCTTCTTGGTCGTCGCCTTCTTCGTGACCGCTTTCTTCTTAGTGGTCGTCGCCTTCTTGGCGGCCCCGGCTTTCTTGCCTTTGGTCACCTTGGCGCTGGAGGTCTTGGACGACGCCCGCGAGGCGGGCTTACGCGAAGCGGTCCCGCCTGTGGCACGCGACCGCTTTGCGGTCGTCGCCGCTTGCTTTGCTCGAGCCTTCGTCTTCCGCGTAGCCATACCTCATCGCTAATCCCGCGAGATCTACAAGTCAAATTGCGCCCCCACTCGACGCGCGCGCTTGGTGGGCTGAGGTGCGATCCGCGGGTGCTGGAGCTTGCGGAAAGGTGAACATTTCCCCGACTTCGAACGTCGTTTAGTCGATGAAGATCGAGACTCGCGAACGGTCGACGGTTGCCCCGCGCTTCGGTAGGTCGCTAGATTGCCGCGCCGTGCCGAAACCCTTTCGAATGGTGATCCTGGCCGCATTGGCGGCATTCTGTGCCGCGCTGGTCGCGCCCGAAGCCCACGCAAAACAGTTCCGCTTAGCCTCTTTGGCCCCGCAGGAAAGCGAGTGGGGCCGCCTTCTGCAGGAGATGGCGACCGAGGTCGGCAAGCGCACCGGCGGTGCGGTTCGCTTCAAGCTGTTCCTCGGCGGCAAGCTCGGCGACGAGAGCAAGGTGCTCAAGAAGCTGGGCCGTGGTCTGGACGGCGCGTTCTTCACGGGGCGGGGCATGGGTGGTCTGCTGCCCGCTTTCCGCGTGCTGGAGCTGCCTTTTCTGATCGAAACGTACGACGAGGCCGATGCCGTGCGGAGCGCGATCTGGCCGACGTTCCAGAAGGCTTTCGATGCCGAGACCCGGTTCGTGCTCCTCGGCCCTGGGGAGACAGGTATGGTTTACCTGTTCGGAAAGCGGGCCGTCGACGAGGTCGAAGAGCTCCGGCAGGCCCGGCTTTGGGTCTGGGAGGGGGATGAGGTCGCATCCGAGACCTTCGAGGTGTTCGGCGTTTCGCCCCGTCCCCTCGACATCCTGACCGTGGTCCAGCAGCTGAAGTCTGGGGGTATCGACACGGTGTACAACAGTCCGGCTGGGGCGGTGGCCCTCGGGTGGACGGGCGACCTGCGCTTCGTGAGCGGACGGAGCTTCGCCTATGCGTCGGGGGGCCTGGTGTTGACCAAGAAGGCCTGGCGTAAGATCCCGGCCGAGCACCAGCCGACCGTTCGTCGGATCGCCGAAGCGTACGGAGAAAAGATCATTCAGCGCGCGCGAGCCGACAATCGAGCCGCCCTCGACCGCCTGGTGGCGGCCGGCGGCGGACTGCAGAGGGTCCCGATCAGCGATGCCAAGTACACCGAGTTCAAGACCGTGGGCCGCAATGCATGGCCCCGCCTCGCGCAAAAGCTCCAAGCGAGCGCGTTTCTGGAGCAGATCCGCAAGGTGCTGGGCAAGTAGAGCCGCGATCGTCCCGCTCGCGACCGCGATCGCCAGCTGCGGGGCGCTCGGCGCCGCCACCAAGTCCGGCATCAAGCCCATCCTGACCAACGGCATCCAGAGCTTCGTCGAGGAGCCCGATATCCGCCTCGCCGAGCAAGCGTTGGCCGCGAATCTCAAACTGATCGAAGGCGTCCTCCGCACGTACCCCGACGACCGCGAGCTGCTGCTGCTCGCGGCGATGGCCAGAGCCAACTACGCGTTCGGATTCCTGTTCGACGATCTCGAGGCCTGCCGGATCGCGCGACCGGATGACCGTGTCCAGCAAGACCGACTGCTCCAGCAGCTGCGAATGAGCTACGGGTTAGGCCGGGACTACGCGGAACGGGCCTTGGCCATGAACGAGGCCTTCGCCGAGCGGCTCGCGGGGCGCCGCATCGATGCCGTCAGTCCGGCCGAACTCCAGCCGGCGCTGGCGACGCTGAACCCCACCGACGCCACCGCCCTGTTCTGGCTCGCATTCACCTGGGGCGGCGCCCTGCAGGCCGGACTCGACGCCGGCGAAGCGACGCAGCTCCCGAAGCTGGTGGCGATGGTCGAACGGGTCGTCGCCCTCGACGACCGTGTGTTCTACGGCGTGGGGCCCCACCTGATGGCCGGGGTGCTCAAGGGCTTTCGTTCGCCCGCTCTCGGCGGTCAGCCCGAGGCCGCGGCCCAGCACTTCGATGAAGCCAAACGGCGCAGTCAGCTCCTGCTCCCTGATGTCTTGAAGGCCCAGTGGGTGTTCGCCCAAACAGAGCGCGTAGACGCGTTCCGGTCCACGCTGGCGTCGGTCATCGAGGCCGAGCCGCGGGCCGACCGAGCTCTGCTGGAGGCGCTGGCCAAGAAGAAGGCCTGTCGCCTCCTCGCCAACGTCGACGCCTACTTCCTCGAGGACGCACAGCCGGTCCCCCCATCGTGTCGGATCATCCCCCACAAGTACCGTTTGCGGGCCGAACCCCTCGCGCCCCCGGAGGCCGTCGACCCGTGACTGGCGAGGAAGAGCCGGCTCGAACGCCCCTGGCGCCGGTCGACCGAAGCCTCGCCCGACTCGAGGCGGGCTTCGTGGTCCTGGTGCTGGCCGCGATGATCGGGCTGTCCGCGGTCCAGCTCTATCTGCGCAAGGTCCATGACTTCGGATTCGAGTGGGCCGACGTTCTGATCCGGCAGCTGGTCCTGTGGCTGGCCTTCGGTGGCGGCGCATTGGCCACCCAACAGGGCCGCCACATCGCCATCGACGCCGCGACCCGATTATTGACCCCGCGGCGGGCGGCGCTGGTGCGAGCGGTCACATCTGCCGCGGCCACGGTGATCACGGTCATCATGATTCGGGCCGCGTGGACCTTCCTCAATGACGAGATCCGGGACGACACGACCCTGGTGGGCGAGCTTCGCAGTTGGTGGTTTACGGCCATCATCCCCGTCGCGCTGCTCCTGGTCGCGATTCACTTCACCATCGCCACCGTCCACCACGCGCGAACCGCGTTCGCGCCGAGCGGCCAGCCCCGTGACCCGGCCCCCGGATGGCTCGACCCGGGGGTCGGCGCCGGCATCGTCGCCGTGGTGGGCGCGGCGACCGCCGCCGTCGGCGGGTTGGGGGCCACCGCCGCCGCCGTCGCGTTCTTGGCGGCTCTCGGCTTGCCGCTGTTCGCGGGCATCGGCGCCCTCACGATGCTGGGCTACGCGTCCACGGAGACGGATCTATCCAACCTGATCATCGAGATCTCGGGCGTCGCTTCGGCCCCCGCCTTGGTGGCCATTCCGCTGTTCACGTTCGCCGGTTATCTGATGGCCGAGTCGCAGACGCCCCATCGCCTCGTCGCCCTCGCCCGCAGCACGGTGGGATGGCTGCCCGGGGGCGTAGCGGTGGTCGCGGTGGTCGCATGCGCGATCTTCACCGCATTCACCGGCGCCTCCGGCATCACGATCATCGCTCTCGGCGGCCTGTTGTACCCGATCCTCACCCAGGAGGGCTTTTCGGAGCGCTTCAGCCTCGGCCTCTTGACCTCCGGAGGGTCACTGGGACTGCTGTTTCCACCGTCGCTGCCGGTCATTCTGTACGCCATCGTGGCCGGGGTCGACGTCGATCGACTGTTCCTGGCCGCTCTCGTGCCCGGGATCGTGCTCGTCGGGTGCCTCGGGGTCTACGCGGCGGCCCGCAGTCGCGGGATCCCGCGGGTGCCGTTTCGCTTCTCCGCCGCCGCGGAGGCCCTGGGCCGGGCGAAGTGGGAGCTCCCGCTCCCGATCATCGTGCTGTGGGGCATCTATGGCGGCTGGCTGACGGTGAATGAAGCCGCGATCGTCACCGTGCTCATGGTGCTCGTCGTTCAGTGCGCGGTGTATCGGGACCTGAGCTTGGTTCGGGACGTACCCCGGATCGCCGAGAAGAGTGCGGTCCTGGTCGGCGCCATCCTCCTCATCCTCGGCGTGGCCCTCGGTCTGACGAACTACTTGGTTCTCGAGGAGGTCCCGGATCTGATCCTGGAGGCCATTCAGCGCAATGTGACCACCAAGATCGGCTTTCTCATTTCCCTCAACATCTTCCTGTTGCTCGTGGGGTGCGTGCTCGACGTGTTCAGCGCCATCATCGTGGTCGTGCCGCTGATTCTGCCCCTCGCCCAGGCCTACGGCGTGCACCCCCTTCACCTGGGTGTGATTTTCCTAACGAATCTGGAGATCGGGTACATGACGCCCCCGGTCGGGATGAATCTTTTCCTCAGCGCGTTCCGGTTTCAGAAGCCTCTGCCCACGCTCTACGTGGCGAGTCTACCGTTCATCGGCGTGTTGCTGGTCGCCCTCGTCCTCATCACCTACCTGCCCGGCCTGTCGTTGGGGCTCGTGGGCGAGGGGGCGGGGCCGTAGATCGGGCCCCAGCCGGGGGCGGGGGGGTCACCGGCGGCGGCGGTTCTGCTGGTACGGCTTCCACCGCGCGTCACGCAGCGGGCTGTTCGCGTACTGCTGAACCGACTGGCGGCTCGGCCCGAAGAGCGCGGCCGCGGCCGCATAGTTGCCTTCGGCTTCCTCGAGGCACCGAAGGAGCAGGACCTCGTGAAGCTCCTGCAAGAGAGTGTGCGGTTTGGGATCACCCACGCTCCACAGAGCGTCGGCGGCCGCCTTCACGGCAGAAGAAGCTTTTGGCGACATCCCCTTGCGGGTGGAGACCGCACTTGCCTTTTTGGCCGCCGGCGCCTTGCCCTTGGCCGTCGTCGTTTTCTTGGTCGCTGCTTTCTTCTTGCTCGGGACCTTCTTGACCGCTTTTCGCGCCGTCTTGGTCTTGGTGGTCTTCTTTTTTGCCCTCGTTGCCACGATTACCGCCTTGTCGTCTTCTTTTTCGGACCGGAACCGGCCCGATAGCCATCGATTCAACAAGGACACAGTCCGCTCGATTCCGCAAGTCCCTTTGCACACCGGCGGAGGTCGAGCGTGCAAGGCAACCAGCAAAAACCAAGGGTTCTCGGCAGGTTATCGAAAGTCTAGTTGCGCCGGAAAAAACGCAGGTAGCCTTGCCACCGACGCAGAACGTGACTTTGTGGCAACGAGGTCTTGTCAACCCGTGCCCGCGATCGGCAACCTCGGTTTCTGTCAATCACGGTTTCCAGGCTGACAGGAGGAGTTTCGGCCCGAGGCCTGCAAGATGAGCTGACGAGGGGTCGTGACGAGCCGCGTCGGGGCCGTGGTCGGGGTAAAGGAGACGCTCAGCGACAGATACCGAAGCCGAACCCTTCGAGATTGACGGAGCAGGTCCCGACTGAGCAGGCGCTCATCGCCCCGCAGGGCTCGTAGCAGATCGGGCCCGCGGTCCCGTCGACGTCTACGCACACGTTTCCGCGCTGGCAGCTCATCGTGCGGCAGTCACCGCCTCGGGGCACGTTGCCCGCAGGTTGGCACTCGGTGAGCGCCGAGCCAGCGACCAACGTACACCGCTGGTCGGGCGGACAGATGTCGTTCAACGGGTCACACTGGATGCTGTCCGCACATATGCCGAACGTCTGGTCGAGCAGCCGCCGGCAGCGGGTGCTCGGCGTGGTGCACACCGAGCTCGGGTTCCCGGTGTCACAGGGCTCGTAGCATTTCTGGCCGATCTCCGAGCCCAGATTGACGCAGATCAATCCGCGCTGGCACGGCTGATCCGTCGAGCAGTCGTCCCTGACCTCCGCCGTGCCGGCGGGGGCACACCCGAGCGCACCGCCATGGACGAACGCGCACGCTTCCCCAGCCGAGCAGTCGTCGAGGAGCGGATCGCAGGGGGTGATGGGGCTGCAGATCCCGAACTCGCCCGAGGATGGACTCAACTCGACGCAGACGTGTTCATCGATCAGGGCGTCGCAGTCGCGGTTGCCCTGGCTAGGCCGACAGGTCTTGCGGCATCGCGCTTCCGAGGCCCCCTGGATGAGCGCGCAGGTTGCGCCGGCCGCACACCGGGTCTGCCGGGGCTCACAGGTCGCACCCACCGCGAGTGCGTTATCGAGATCGATGGCCCGGCATCGGACCGCGTCCGAGGAGGGCAGCCAGACGCATCGCCGGTCCCCCGAGCAGCCGGATCCGTCCGTGGGATCGCACGGCCCGGACCCGACGCCGCCGTCGCCCGCGTCGACGCCGGATTGAGCGTCGGGGCCTGAATCCCCCGCGTCGGGCTCGGTCGACGGGCCCGGGGCCTCGGCGCTGCATGCGGCGAGGGCGACGACCAGACCGGCGAGGTGGCGGTAAGCGGGCTTCGACATGTCAGACCTCTACTCTCGGTTGATTCCACCGCCTCAAGAGACGAGCCAGGGTTTTAACGAGCCCATTCTGACACGACACGTCTCGTCCCTCGATGCAACTTCAATTGCCGGATCGGGGGTCGATGACCGATGGACGCACGCTGCGGTCCGCCGATCACCGGCCCGCGTCCGAGGCGTCGCGATTGACCCGTGCTCCACCACCGGACGACACTGCCGAGGGTACTACCGCCCACCAGGCCGTTCGCGATGTCGAATTCCGTCTTGATCATCGATGGCGACCCGAGCTTCGCCGAGACCGCCCAAGGGGCGCTCGAAGACGCCGGCCTGACCGTCCACGTCTTGATCGATGCCACGTTGGACGACGTGCGAACGATCCGACCTCGCGTGTTGATGCTCAGCGCCGAGCTGCCTCGGGGATCCGGTTTCGGGATCTGCAGCCGCATCCGGCGCGACAAGACTCTCAAAGACACCGCGATCCTCATGACTACATCCGAGGCGACCGAGCAGGCGTTGGCCCGCCACGCGAAGTCATCGGAGCCTGCGAACGACTACGCACGCAAGGATATTTCTCGGACCGAGCTCGTCGACCGGGTCGGCCGCCTGCTCGCCCTCGTGCCGGCCCCCGCGGCGACCGAGCCCATCCCTTACCCACCGCCGCTGCCCCGCAGCGATATCGCAGGCCCAGCGACGGGCGGGGCAGCGCGGCCGATGTCGTCTCGAAGTTCAGGGCCGGTGTCATCGTTGACCGCGGGCCCCGTTTCCTCCGGCACCACCCACATGCTCGAGCTGTGGCCCAAGGAGAGCTTCGATACCGAGTTTCGGCAGGCCCTATCCGCGCACGAGGTCGATCCGCTGCCCGACGGCCGGGCCACCCCCGAGCAGCGCCTGACCCATCTGCGACGCCAGGTTAAGCAGCACGAGCTGCGCGAAAAGGCGATCCGGCTGCTGTGGAACCGCGTCGTCGGGCGCGGACAAGAGCTCGCGCGACGGATCGTCACCGTTACCGAAGACCTTGGCGACCACAAGAACGCGCTCGCCGAGAGCGAGCGGCGCGCCCAGACCGCCGAGCAGCAGCAGCAGGCGGTGCAGATCGAGTTCCAGACCTTCGAGAACGAGATCCGCCGCATATTCAGCGAAAAAGACCGGGACGAATCGGCCCTCAAAGACCAGCTGCAGAGGTTGACGGCCGAGCGCGACGAGGCGACCGCGGCCTTGGCCCAGGCCGATGAACGCCGACGTGACGATGAACGACGGCTGGCTATCCTTCGGGAGGAGCTCGACGCGATCACCTCCGACAAGGAGGCCGCACAGGGCCAAGCGAACGAAAAGAACGCCCGTCTGGCCGCGGCAGAAGGCGAACTGCGCGATATGACGGCTCGGCTCCAGACCGCGGAACACGTCGCGCGGGAGCGGGCAGAAGCGAACGCCGAGCTCCGGGACCAGCTCGACCAAGCGACGTACGAGCGGGAGCAGGAGCGGACGGCGGCCGCCCAGCGCCACGCGGCGGAGATCGACCGGGTTCGGGCCCAGTCCGAGCAGGCGCAGGTCCACTTCGAGCGACAAGGGTGGATCACCGCCGACGAGATGGAGGTCCGGATCGCGAAGGCGGTCGAGGACCGCGAGCGGATGCTGGTGGAGCAGACGGCGGCTTGGGAGCGGCGCCTAGGCCTCGCGGAGGCCGAGTGGACACGGGACAAAGCGACGCTCGTAGAGCGGCTGCAGGCGGCGACGGACCGCGCCCACATCCAGAACGAGCGAGCCATTACCCTTCAAAACGAGCTGTCCGCACTTCGCCAGACGATGGCCAAAGACCGGGAGCGGGCGAGCGCGACCGAGGCCGAGCTCAGACGAGAGCTGAGCGACCTCAGAACCAGCGCTTCGACGCGGATCAAGGCTCTCGAAGCGGGCATTCAGGCCGCCAAGACGGACAGCGATCACCTTCGCCAGGCGGCGCACCAAGAGCGGTCGAGTCAGGCGGAGGCCGACCAGATCCAGCGGGATCTGGAGGCGCAGCTCGATACGCTGGCGCAGGAACGAAATCGATTTCAGCAGCGCGCCTTCGTGGCCGAAGAGGCCCGAGCCCACCTCGAAACCCAGGCCGTGGGCCTGACGGCCCGTCAACGGGCCTTAACCGAGCAGTTCGCCGAGGTCGAAGACCGCCTGCACGAATCGCGGTTCGCCACCGAAGCCCTCCGCAATGCGCTGGACGCCCTCAACCAAGACCTCGCCGTGGAGCGAGGTCGAACGACGTCCACCCTTGTCCACTCGCTCATCGACCGGATCGAGCGGGTGACGCAGATGAGCCGAGACGCGCTCCCGAGCGCCGACGACCCGAGCGCCCAGCGTCGGCGACCGGCCAGCGTTCCCGATCCCCCGGCCTGGCTCGACAACGAGTCGAGGACCCGTCCCCGGGCCTCGTTCGTGCCGGCGCCGGACGCCGAGGCGCTGCGCGAGATCGGCGCCGTGGAGTCGGGCGAAGGCGACGACGATACCCAGATCTTGGACGTCACCCGCGTCGACTGACGTCAGGTGGCCTCTTTGGCGGGCGCACCGACCCGAGAGCGAGGTCGGCCGGTGGTCTCTACAACCGTCGCGATCCCGACGCTACCGAAGCCGACGAGATACAGCACCAGGAACGGAAGCGCCCCCCACAGCTGGAAATACAGGGCGTAAACGACGCCCGCCGCGTAGTACGCGGTCAGCAGCAGCTCGAGCGCGACGAGATCCACCTTGACCGGAGACCGGTAGGTCGCCATCGCGCGCCGACCGCGCTGCGTGCCTTGCTTGGGCGTGCGAACGAACTCCGACCGCCGCGACCGCAGGCCGCGAACGACCTCCAGCGCGTTGCCCAGACTCATTCCGCATCCGAGACACAGCGCGTACAGCAGATCCAGGATCCGCCACCCCGCCCGACAGCGAGCCGCCGCGACGCCGTAAAACACGACCATCGCGAACGTTCCCGCGAACAGCATCGTGACGTCGAGATGAGACAGCAGGGCCTGACCACCGGGCACCCGCCACCCGAGCTGATCCCGAAGGACGACGGCCGCGGGGAGCATCACCGCGAGCGCGGCCATCAACAGGTACGCGAAATTATTGCCGAGATGAACGAGGGCCTCCAGGCGCTGGCCGAGGCCCAGCCGAGGACATCGAACCATCGTCGGCACCAGCAGACGCGCGGTCTCCACGCTTCCGCGAACCCAGCGCGCTTGCTGGGAGCGAAACGCCGTCCAGCTCGCGGGCAGCTCCGCCGGCGCCACCACTTCGTGCTCGTAGCGGAATCGCCAGCCGGCCATCTGCGCTCGGTACGACAGGTCGAGATCTTCGGTAATGGTGTCCGCTCGCCACCCGCCCGCCTCGTCGATCGCTCGCCGGCGCCAGATCCCGGCCGTCCCGTTGAAGTTGAACAGGAGGCCGGCGTAGTCGCGACCGGCGTGCTCGATCGCGAAGTGGCCGTCCAAAAAAATGCCCTGGGCCCGCGTCAGCAGGGACATATCTCGGTTGAGATGAGACCACCGCGCTTGCACCAGTCCGAGGACGGGATCCGCGGCCAGAAGAGGGACGAGTCGCTCGAGGAAGGTCTCGACGGGAACGAAGTCGGCATCGAAGATCGCCACCAACTCGCTGTCGTCTCGCTCGAGACCGTAGGCGAGCGCGCCCGCCTTGAACCCTCGTCGGTCGCGACGTCGAACGATGTCTATCCGCGGTCCGGCGCGGCCAGCGACGAGATCCGCGACCACTCGATTGACCAGGGCAACGGTGTCATCGGTCGAGTCATCGAGGATCTGAATCCGCAGTCGGTCCGATGGATATCTCAACGCGGCGGCGGCACGAATCACCCGCTCGGCAACGAACGCCTCGTTAAACATCGGGATTTGAACCAGCACCGTCGGCCACTCGGCCGGCGGGTCGGGATTCTCAACCCGCGACCCGCGCGGCCTCCGAAGGGCGTGCAGCGTCAGGTGCAGCCTGTGAATCCCGGACAGCGCCAACAACGCCAACACGGCAAAGTAGGCACATAGCAGGACGACCTCCATCGGCTCGGCTCAAGCCGCTATCACGATGACTGCGGACCGGTCCAACGAAGCATGGTGCGACCACCTCGGAAACCCCCCGGCGCTCGACGAGACCGCGACGAACGGTGCCCGACGGGACGGACAGCCTCGGGACAACGTCAGCCGGACGCGTTGACTCGATATTCGGGAGAGTGTTCTGTAGGTATGTGGCGGGTACAGGCACTCCCGGCGGACCGAGGGGTCCACACGCCGGGTACCCGATGCCGTCCGGAGACAGCGTCGTCGACGACAACGCCTTTTCCGGTCCCACCCCCGCCACGCCGGTCTCGGGCGTCAGCTCGATCTCCCCCGGCGGGCCCATATCGGGATCCGTTCCCCTGACCGGCCCCGGCGGCGGGTTCGACGACGACGGCTTCGTCGGCCCCAGCTCATACAGCCCGGTTCCGAAGCTCGTGGGTGACTATCAGCTCATCTCGCGCCTCGGCGGGGGTTCGATGGCCGAGCTGTACGTCGCCCGCAAGGTCTCACAGTTCGGGTTCGTGCATCGGGCGGTCATCAAGCAAGTGAAGCGCGGGCGGGCGGACTTTCAGCAGCTGCAGCGCATGTTGCTCGACGAAGCCCGAGCCACCGCGTGCTTCGACCATCCGAACCTGGTGTCGATCTACGACGTCGGTGAGACCGATCAGGGCCTGTATCTCGCGCTCGAGTACGTCGAAGGCACCGACCTCCGTCGGGTCAATCAAAAGCTTCGCAGCCGCAAGGAGGCCCTTCCTTTCGAGCTGGCCTGCTTCATCGTGGCCGAGGTGTTGCGAGGCGTCCATCACGCGCACACCGCGCGTGGGCCCGACGGCAAGCCCCTCGAGATCGTCCATCGCGACGTCAATCCGAGCAACGTCCTCGTGTCGACGAGCGGTCACGTCAAGCTCGCCGACTTCGGCGTCGTTCGGATGCGGGAGCGCATTCAACCCAAAACCGAGCCGGGATTGGTCAAAGGCAAGTACGCGTACCTCGCGCCCGAATACATCGCCGGCGAGCCGTGCAGCGTGCAGACCGACGTCTACGCCGCCGGCATCATGCTCTTCGAGCTCCTCAGCGGCCGCGAGTGCTTCACCGGAACCACCGCGTACGAAGTGATGTGGAAGATCGTGAACAAGGGCGTGCCGCTGTACCGATTGCAGCGAGAAGGGGTGCCCGAAGATCTGCAGCGCCTTGTCGCGCGGGCCACGAGCATGGTCCCCGAGCGTCGCTATACCAGCGCTCAGGATATGGCGAACGCCCTCGAAGCGTGGCTGATGCGATCTCAGCGACACGCCACGCCGTGGGTGCTGTCGGTGTTCTTCCATCGTCACGACCTGTTCCAGAAGGCCGCGGAGCAGTCTTTGCCGCCGCCGCCGGTCTCGACCCCACCCCCAGCGGAAGCCCAGGGGCGGGCCCCGAATCCATCGACGGGGGGCTTCATTTCCGAGCCGAGCCCCCGCGAAGGCTCGGAGCCGTCCGCCGGCCCGATGTTTCCGCTGCAGCCGACGCCGAGCGCCCGCGGCGTCGTCGACGACACCCTGACCCCCTTGCCGGACCTCTCCGTCGGGACGCCGATCCCCGTTCAGCAGGCGGGCGAGACTCGGATCTTTCATCCTCACCCGTCGCCCGCGCCCCTTCATGACGAACCCACGCCCCGGGGGCCGGTGCACGGGGCACAGCTGCCTACGCAACCGGCCCTGCCGACGGGCAACACGGCGAGCGACACAAAGTCGCCGGTGCCCGACGCCGACTGGTCGCGAATGCCCGACGCCAACGAGCTCGTGCCGCCGGACCCCGGTCCCTCGGCCGACGGTGCGCAGGCGGATCCGGCCGCGCCCAGACTCCCGCCTTTCGACAACGTCGACGGAGTCGCCGACGGCGACCAGCCCACCGAGCAGGGCGACGCCCCCCCCGCGCGCCACTATTCTGCGGTCGACACTTCGGATCTGGCCCCGCCCAAGCCCGCCTCGACGCCCTCAGCACCGCCGGTCGCGCCGCGCACCACGACCATGGTCCGCAGCGGCAAGCTGGAGGAGCATCCGGCGGCGGATGTCCTCGAGCAGCTGACCGCCGACGAAGTCACGGGAATCATCGAGTTTCGCTGCGGGCTCATTTGGAAGCGTGTGCTGATGACCGACGGCAAGCCGACCGGGGTCACCTCGAACATGGGCATGGAGCTCATCGGCGAACACCTCGTGAAGGCCCGGATCATCACCCGCGAGGACCTCGAGCGCGCGCTGCAAAACTCGGATCGTCTCGGCAAGCCGCTCACGTTCTGCCTGCTCGAGCAGGGCGCGCTTACCCGGGAGGCGCTGGAGATCGAGCTCGGCCGCAACCTCGCGGCCCGTCTGCAGGAGGTCCTGGAATGGCGGTGGGGAACCTTTGAGTTCACCGCTCAGGCCATGGAGCCGGTCGAGATCCTGCCCAAGCTCGACCTGGCCGCGCTCCTCCAGACCGCGCGGGCGAATCGGTCCCAGCAGGACTCGGCCCCCGCGGACCCCGCCGCGTCGGCGGGGATCGACGATGATACCCCCCAAACGAAGCTCAAGGAGGCGCTGCGGGTCGCTCGTTCCATCGCCAAGAGCACCGGCAAAGGGCGGGTGGAACGCCCCTGGCGCAACTCGAAACCTTAGCTTGCCCGCGGCCGCCGAAGCTCCTAGCTTTCCCTCTCCATGGCCGACGACCGCGCGTACCGAATCATCGTTCAGTTCGACGCCGAGCACGAGCGCTTTCGAGCGCTGGTGCCTGAGCTCCAGGTCGACACGAACGGCGAAACACGGGGCGAAGCCATCGAAGCCGCCGAGGCGGCGATCGAGGCCAAGTTCGAGGAGACGGCCACCGACGGCGACGCCCGCCTCCCCCCGGCGGTGGACCTGGAGGAGGTCGACGGCGAGCTGACCGTTCAGCTGTCCGCGCCGCTCGCCCGGGAGCTGAAGTACCACGCCGACCGGAGCAAGATGAGCGTGGAAGCGATGGCCACCCAACTGCTCGCGCGGTCCATCGGACTGCTCAACGTAGGCCTCAAGCCACCCCCGCGCCCGCGGAACGAGAAACCGGCCGAAGCGGCGGAAGGCAAAGACAAGGAGCCGCAGCAGGAGCGCCAGCAGCGCGGGCGCGGTCGAGGCGGTCGAGGTCGAGGCGGCGGGCGCCGGGGCGAGGGTTACCGGCCGGAGATCGAGGACCAGGCGAACTTCTTGGCCTACGTTCGCGACATGGAGAAGGGCGGCGGCCGACGCCGCTGACGCGGCGGGGGGCTTCAGCTCCCCTTGAGCTTCGGGGTCACGGCGAGAAAGAGGGCGGCGTCGGGGCCTTGAGGGTGGGCAACGACGATCGTGCCCCCGTTCTTGTGCTCGGTGTCGATCTCGAAGTTAAACGCTTTGATACCGACGGTCAGTCGGATCGTCTTCTTGGCCGTCACTTCGTTGACCCGGACTTTCAGCAACCGAGGTTTCGGAGACGCGAGAACCTCCACCGTTACGCTGGAATCGACTTCCACCGTCGTGCTCAGCGAATCGCTGATCTTCGCCGACTTGAATCCGGCGGTGGTGATCTGCTTGGTCAGTTTCGTTTGCTTCTTCAGCTTGGGATCCAAGCGCCCGGGCTGTCGATAGGCCTGAACCACCGTGATGTCGACGGCGACCGAACGCGGGCCCTGGGCGCGCACGGGAAGCGATCCGACCATCAGGGTCAGGACCGTGCTCATGATGATGACGAAGGTGCGCATTCGAATTCCTCACCAGGCGGGACGCTGAAACCGGCCGTCTCATTCAAAGCATAGCAGCCCCGAGGGTCACGATGCGTCGTCGGTCACCCACACGACGGCGATGCCGTCCGCGGGCATGACGGTCACGTCGCCCTCGAAACGAACCGCCGAGATCGACACCCGGCCCGATTCGGCGTCGCTGCTCGGGGGGGTCGATGACGGCGGGATGACGATGATCGCGACCGCGGCCGCCGCGGCCACCGCGAGGCCCAAACCAGGCGACGGCTGCAGCCATGCTCGGAGACGATCCGCGATCGGCGCCCACCACGAACGCGGCTCGCGCGCCGACCGGAAGATACGCCGCTCGACGTCTTCCCGAAATGCGCGGTCGAACCTCGGCGCCATGGCGTCGAGCTCGGCCTCCACGTCTTCCCGCAGGGCAGCGACCGCGGTGGCCGCCGTGCGCTCCGACCCCGCGTGATCGATGGCGATCAGGACCTGTTGCGCGAAGGCCGACCACGTGCCGTCCTTCGACGCCACCTCGGCGTCGACCTCCGCCCGAAGCAGGTCGCCAACGGTTTCGCCCCCGGTCTCCTCGTCTTCCGCCCACCGCAGCGCGAATCCGTCGGCAAAATCACTGGAGCGCGCTTCGAAGGCGGCCAGCGCTTCCGCGTGGTCTTCGCGAAGCACCTCGTTAACGCTGGCCCAGCCCTCGGGCTCGAGCGCGGTTCGCGGCGGCGGGTCATCGTCGATCCGAGCCCAGACCGCGTCGACGAACGACGACCAGTCGCGCTCGTTATACGGTTCGGCGGCCACGAGGAGCTCTTCCTCGAGGGCGGCCCGAACCGCGGCGGAGGGCGGCGCCACCTCATCGACCATCGCCTCGTCGGCATCGGCCATCGGATGTTGTTCGTGATCAGCCATGGTCGCCCCCTTTCAGATGGTCTGCTTGGCCAGCTTCAGACTGGCCGGGACATCATCGCCAGCATCCACGTAAGGCTGCATGAGGGTCTGCAGGTTCTTTCGCGCGTGGAACAGACGGCTCATGACCGTGCCTTTGGAGATATCCAGCACCTCGGCCATCTCTTCGTAAGAAAGGCCTTCGATCTCGCGAAGCACGATGATCGCGCGGTGCTTTTCCGAGAGGCGAGACATCGCCCGGCTCAAAACGGCCTTCAGCTCTCGGCGATGGGTCTCCTTATCGGGATCGCCCTTGCCGCCGTGTCCGGCCCGGCGGAGCGCCTCGTCAACCATCTTGCTCTCCGGAAGATCCGAAACCTCTTTGCGGCTCCGGCTCCGGAGGTGATCGATGGCCACGTTGTAGGTGATCCGATACATCCACGTGTAAAAAGACGCATTGCCTTCGAACTTATCGAGGCTCTTGTAGGCCTTTACGAAGGCCTCCTGGGCGGCGTCCCAGGCGTCCTCCCGGTTCCGGAGAATACCGTACGCGAGCGCGTACACCCGCCGCTGGTAGGTCTCGACCAACCGTCCGAAAGCCCGCCGATCGCCGTCTTTCGCCCGATCGACCAGCTCGAGGTCGATCGCCCGCTGCTCGGCGCGTCGCTGGGTGTCGAGGTCTGGATTCTCCTTGGCCATCGTGCGCTCGTCTGCCTCGTCGATTGTCCGACGGCGGAGCCAACACCGCCATTCAAAAAGACGGAGCCGGCCATATCCGTCGAGGATGGGAACAGCAACGGGCAGCGGTCCGTTTCTCATTTCTCCGTGTTATGCCTGGTCGTATGTTGAGCCCCGAGGCGTCTGACGCCACGGCCTTGCTTCGAGAGACCATCGAGACGGCTCGTCGGTCGCTGCGCCGCGGCTTGCTGGTCGAGGTCGCCTCGATGGGGGTCGCCACCGTCGCCTTGGCCCTCCTCGCCGGCACGGCGGCGGCCGCGCTCGGTCTCGGAGGTCGCACTCTGGCGCTCGCCGTCTCGCTGTTGGTCCTCGTCGGATGGTGCGCGGCCACCACCTACGCCGTCGTGTTGTGGCGAAGCCGCCTCAAGAGCGACGGCGCCGTCGCACGATGGATCGACGCCATGAATCCGCGCGCGGAGAGCGTGTCCACGCTCTCCGCGGTCGAGCTGCTCCGCGACCGCGGTCGATTCGGCGAGAGCCGCGCGCTCGCCGAAGCCGCCGTCCGCCACGTCGCCGACTTAGCGCCCCGGGCGCGCGCCCTCACCACCGCGGCCCTCGCGCGTCGAATCCGGATCGCGGGCGGAAGCACGGCGGGACTCCTCGCGCTGGCCGCGGTGGTCGCAGTCGTGGCCCCCGGCGCG
>JANQQN010000460.1 GCA_028289325.1 Myxococcota bacterium
CTTCAGCGCGTCGGGACTTCGTTTCGCGGATCGATTCGAAGGCACGGCGGGGGATCTGCTCCTGTTGTCGTTTCGACTCGACGGCCAGTCGATCTGGCACCCGGCCACCGCCGCCGTGGTGCGATGCGCGCCAACGGCGTCCGAGGGCGTGGGCGAGGTGGCCGTCGACTTCACCGACGTCGGACACGCGACCGTCGAAGCGCTCACGGACTTCACCCTCGACCGGCAGCTGGCGGAGCTCGCCCGGCGCGGCGTGACCATCGACTGATCCCGTCCGCCGGCGGTCCCCGCCGCTCACATTTTACGCTACAACTGCGCCGGCGCCGTACGGATACGGTGCGTCTGCAAGCGGTACGGCGGCGATGCGATTTACGGCGATCCTGATTCTCCTCGGTGCAGCGGTGCCTCCGGCGTGCGTCTCTTTTCCCGACGACTGCTTCGAGACGGGATGCGAAACGGAGCAAGTTTGCGTGGGCGCCGGAGAGTGTGTCGCGATCGGGGACGAGCTGCGGTTCATTCGTTCAGAGCCCGCGCCCAACGCGCTCGCGGGCAGCGAAGAAATCCGGGTGACCTTCAATCAGCTCATCAAACGCGGCACCCCGGAGACGTTCGTGGTCCGCAGCGATGTGCTGGGCCGGCTCACGGGACGGTACGGGGTCCGCGACACCATTCTCTCCTTCGCGCCCGAGCCGGCCGCTCGCGGTGGCGCACGGCTCCAAGTCTCCCTGACCGGCGCCCTGGAAGGCCTCAGCGGCTTTCTTCCCTCGCCGTACGTGTTCGGCTTTCGGAATCGAAGCTCACCCAGCGGCGCAACGTTGATCCCCATCGGCAGCGCGTTGCCACCGGCTGGAGAGCCGGTGACGAGGGTGGCAGCGGCCGACCTCGACCGGAACGGACGGCTCGAAGTGCTGGCCACGGTCCGCTCCGCGGTCGCCGTGTTCCGATTGACCGAGCGCGGCCTCGTGGACGGGGCTCCGACCACGTTCGCGAGCAACGTTCGTGACTTCGTCCTCGCCGACTTCGACGACGACGACCAGCTCGACGTCTTCGTGGCCGGCGCGGAAGCCGGTCAGCATCGACTGTTCCTTAGCGACGGACAAGGTCGCTTTTTATCTCAGCCCACGTTCGTCCTCCCCGACGGCATCGACCGCGTGGTCGGCGCCGACCTCGACGGAGACGGCGACACCGACCTCGCGGGGGTCGTCCGGCGGAGCGCCCAAACGGAACAGGGGGCGGTGTTCGTCGCTCGCAACGCCGGCAACGGCACGTTCCTCGAGCCCGAGCCGCTCGCATCGGGGGACTCCGGGCCGGTGGGCGCCTGCGACATCGCCGTCGCGGACATGAACGGCGACGGGGTATCCGACCTCGTGGTGCTCAACGACGGGCAAGACGGCGAACCGGGGAGCGTCTCCGTTCTCGCGCAGACCGACGGCGCGTTCGGTGCGCTCGCATCCCCAGTTTCGACCTCGGCCGCCGTCGGCGCCATGACCGTGGGCGACTTCGATGGGGATGGCGATCTCGACGTCGCGGTCGCTCTACGCGACCTGTCCGTCGGCGTTCTCGAAAACGATGGTCAGGGCCACCTCCGCCTCGGCACGACATCGTCAGCCGCCCTCGCCGACCGGCTCGACGCCGCCGACATGGATGGCGACGGTGACCTGGACATCGTAACCAACGCGGTGACCGTGCTCGAAAACGATGGCGATGCGGCCGCGTCGTTTACGGAACGCAGCCCCGCGCCCGCCGGCGATGCTTTTGCCCTCGCCGACGTCGACCGAGATGGCGACGTCGATGTAATTATCGCGCTCGAGTCCGGAATCCGCGTATTGCGAAACGACTGAACGAAAGCGGATGAATGAAAACGGATGAATGAAAACGGCGACCGCGGTCAGAATCGAGTCTTTAAGAACAGACCTCGCCCGTTGGTCGCCCACGACACGACCGGCCGGCGGTCGTTCGAGGTGTCCGGGAGGTCCGGCTCCAGCCACCAAAACGCCAACGCCGCCGCGGCACCGATCCCCGCCCCGACGAAGGCCGCGGTGGCCACCGTCGAGCGGGCGCGCGCCTCGTCGCGAAGATCCCGCACCGCGTCCGGGTCCGGCAGCGGCGTTTCGCGAAGCGCCGCCTCCCGATCTTTGGAGTCGCTGGCCAGCACCGAGAACGTTGTTCCCAGCGCTATCCCCGCCCCGGCCGCCGCTACGCCCAGCCACATCCAGGGCCGCAAAGACGTCGCCTCCGGATTCCCCGCGCTCACCGTCGGGACCAGTTCTTTGGGCTTGAGCACCAGCTCGAGGGTCCGTGTCCGTTGCCCGACGATGACCACCTGCCGTGACTCGTCCGAGTACCCAACGGCGCGGACCCAAACCTCATGAGGACCAGGTTCCAAGACCACCGTGAGCGGAGTCCGTCCCGCGACCCGGCCGTCGATACGAACCTCGGCATCAGGCGGCAGGGTCTGCACGATGAGCTCGGCGACGCGCGTCTCGATCTCTTTAGTGACCCGCCCCGCCTCGCCATCGTCGACGGCCGCGCGGTCATCGGTGGTCTGCGCGGCCGCGGGCGGCGCGGTGACCGCCACGCTCAGGAGCGCAGCGACCGCCACCGCCCCCCCTCGAGCCACCCCCGTCACGGACTCATCACCCGCTTGAACACCGAATGGTTGTCCGGACCGTAGCCCGGATGGAAGATGGCAAACGCCAGCACCTCGAATTGGTCGGCACGCGCGGCGAGCGCCGCGCGGTAGTGCTCGGCGACGACCTCCGGTGGATTGTTGAACGCCCCGCATCCGAATGCGCTCAACACCGCGTGGCGAACGCCGGCATCGATGAGGGTGTCGAGCTGCGCGTCGATCCGGCGCCGCGCCTCGTCGGTATCGAAGACCGCGTTACGACAGTCTTGGGCGGCCGCCCGCAGCTCGAAGAACGGAAACACCTCGTCGTCGGCGAGCCAGCGATAGTCGAGATCTTCCCGCGAGCGATCCTCCGCACCTCGAACACAAACCCGTGGCCGCTCGACGTCCAGATACACCCGGCCCGCCTTCGCGCTCAGCAGGTCGGTCATGGCCGGGACATAGCGGTCGCCGGCGACGTGATGGTCGGGCACGTTGAAATGCGCATCCGTCCGCCGAAAGAGATTCTCCTCTTGGGCCGCGGTCCCTTCGACGTACGCGCCGCCGGGGACGTAAGCGTTGGCCATGTTGAGCACCGCGAACGTCGTCCCGTACCGTCGCGTCAAGTCGAGCGCGGCTTCGCCCCAGTCGGCGGATACGACGATGGGGGCCGTCGGCGACGGTGCGGTCGTCTGGGCCCGCCACCGTGACACGTTGGCCTGAGCTTGCGCGTGAAAAGCGTCGGCACGGTGGGCGAAGGCGTCGAGGGTCTCTCGCAAAACCGCCCTCCGGCGAGCGAGCACCGGATCATTGTAACGGGAGGACCCCGCGAACGCTTCTTCGGGATGGATGACTCGACCGGGCATGAATCAGCTCGGGTCCCCGGCCGAAGGACATTGAACGAGGATGGCCACGGCCGGACTGTTACCGACCCGCACCACGGTGACCAGCGCAATCTGAGGTGCGGCGGCGGCAATGAAGCTTTCGCATTCCCTTGACTCTTTTGAGCCCCACTCATGGCTCAGCCTGACCTCGAATCGAAAGCCCGACGAGACGGCACGTTGACCGGCACAACGCCGAGTGGAACGGTGGCAAGCCATGGGCCGCTCCGTCGCCGCCATCATCCTCGCCGCGGGCCAAGGCACCCGCATGAACTCGACCAAGGCCAAAGTGCTGCATCCGGTGTTGGGCCGCCCGATGATCGACTACCCGATCGGCGTCGCTCTACAGTCGGGCGCGAGCCCGGTCGCTCTGGTGATCGGCCACCAAGCCGAAGAGGTCCGCGCCCACGCGACGCGAACCTTCGGCGACCGGGTCCAGTTCCAGGTGCAGACCGAGCGCCTCGGCACCGGTCACGCCGCCCGGGAAGGCATCAAGAGCCTGCAAGGCTTCGACGGTTTGGTGCTGATCCTCTCCGGTGACGTTCCCCTGTTGACCGCGACCAGCCTGGAGAAAGTCCTCGACGCTGCGCGACAACCACAGTGCACGGTCGGCCTTCTGAGCGCGCGCGTGAGCGACCCGACCGGCTACGGCCGCATCGTTCGCGCCGGCGCCGCGGTGGCGCGGATCGTCGAGCACAAGGATGCATCACCGGCCGAGCGCGCGATCAGCGAGATCAACGCCGGGGTGTACGCGGTCAGCGCCGCGTTTCTGCGCGAAGCGCTCGCGGATCTTTCGAACGACAACGCCCAAGGCGAGTACTACCTGACGGACATCATCGCGATGGCCATCGCCGGCGGTCACACCGTGCAGGCGGTGACCGTCGACGACCCGATCGAGGTTGCCGGCGCCAACAATCGGGCCCAGCTGGCCGAGCTCGAAACCGCGCTGCGGGCGCGGATCAACCGACGCCACATGTTGGCCGGGGTCAGCTTGCAGGATCCGACCACGACCTTCATCGGGCCCGAAGTGGTGATCGGCCAGGACACCACGCTCGCCCCCGGCGTGCATCTGCGGGGTCGAACCGAGATCGGCCGCGACTGCTTCATCGACGTCGGCGCCGTTGTCGACGACAGCAAGATCGGCGACCAGGTCCGCATCCATCCGTATACGGTGATGGAGCAAGCCGACGTGCGCACGGGGGCGGTGGCTGGCCCCTTCGCCCGTCTCCGTCCGGGGGCCGAGCTCCTCGAAGGCGCGAAGGTGGGCAACTTCGTGGAGATGAAGAAGAGCCGACTCGGCCCTGGCGCGAAAGCCAACCATCTGACGTATCTGGGCGACGCCGACGTCGGCGAGGGGGCGAACATCGGCGCCGGTACGATCACCTGCAACTACGACGGCTACGGCAAGTACCGAACCGAGATCGGTCGCAACGTATTCGTCGGCTCCAACGCGACCTTGGTCGCGCCGGTGGCCATCGGCGATGACGCGTACGTAGCGGCGGGAAGCGTGGTCACCGAGGAGATCGGGCCCGCCGACGTCGCGTTCGGCCGGGCCCGACAGGTCAACAAGCCAGGCCGCGCCCCCGAGCTGCGCGACCGAGCCCGGGCCGCCGCCGAAGGGCATAAGCGCCGTTGATCGGCCCGTTCGAAGGCGTGACGAGGAGGAACAACCATGTGCGGCATCGTAGGTTACATCGGCGAGCAAGACGCCACTGACATCATCGTCGAAGGTCTTCGAAAGCTCGAGTACCGGGGCTACGACTCAGCGGGGGTCGCGGTCCTGAAAGATGGACGAACGGAGATCCGCCGCGCGGTCGGCAAGCTCCGCAACCTCGACAAGGCCCTTGTCGAGCGGCCGCTGACCGGTTCGGTGGGGATCGGCCACACCCGGTGGGCGACCCACGGTCGCCCCGCCGAGCAGAACGCGCATCCCCATGCGGTGGACGGGATCACCGTCGTCCACAACGGAATCATCGAAAACTATCTCGAGCTCCGTCATCGCCTCGTGCAGAGAGACCGGCGATTCTCGAGCGAAACCGACACGGAGATCATGGCCCACCTCGTCGCCGAGCACGCGGCCCGAGGCCTCGGATTCGTCGACGCGGTGCGGGCGGCGCTCACCGAGGTGCGGGGCGCATATGCGTTCGTCATTCTCTCCGAGCGAGAGCCCGACAAGATCATCACCGCCAAGAACGCGTCACCGATCGTGATCGGTTACGGAGAGAACGCCGAAGAGAACTACGTGGCGTCGGACATTCCGGCCCTCCTGGCGCATACCCGCACGTTCACGTTCCTCAACGACGGGGAAATGGCGGTCCTATCCAAGAGCGGCGTGGTCGTCACCACCCTCGACGGCCAACCCATCGAAGCGAAGGTGAAGCGGGTCGACTGGTCTCCGGTCATGGCCGAAAAAGGCGGCCACAAGCACTTCATGCACAAGGAGATCTTCGAGCAGCCGACCGCGATCGCGGACACCATACGAGGCCGGGTGATCATGGAAGAAGCCCGGGTGCATCTCGAGGGCATGGAGCTGGGCGACGTCAACCGCCTCCAACGCCTGGTCATCACCGCGTGCGGGACCAGCTACCACGCGGGTTTGGTCGGTAAGTTCATGATCGAGCAGATCGCTCGGCTTCCGGTGGAAGTCGACCTCGCCAGCGAATTCCGATACCGGCAGCCGGTCATCGACGAGACGACCGGGCTCCTGGCCATCTCCCAGTCCGGCGAGACCGCGGACACCCTAGCCGCGATCAAGGAAGGCAAGCGGCACGGCGCTCCGGTTTTCGCGGTGTGCAACGTCATCGAATCGTCGATCGCCCGCGAGTGCACGGGTTCGGGCGGCGTCATGTACACCCACGCCGGCCCGGAGATCGGGGTGGCGTCCACGAAGGCCTTCACCACCCAGCTCGTGGCCCTTCACTTGCTCGCGATCCACCTCGGTCGCGAGCGAGGGATCCTCGATCGAGCCACCGCCCAGGAGATGCTCACCAACCTGCGCGAAGTCCCCAAGCAGATCGAGACCATGCTCAACCGCGAAGCATCGCTGGTCGCCGTTGCTCGACGCTACGCCAAGTCCAAGGACGTGCTGTATCTCGGGCGTGGCCCCAACTACCCGATCGCCCTCGAGGGAGCGCTCAAGCTCAAAGAGATCTCGTACATCCACGCCGAAGGTTACGCGGCCGGCGAGATGAAACACGGACCGATCGCCCTCATCGACGAGAACCTGCCCACGGTGGCCATCGCCACTCAAGGCGATGCGTACGAGAAGACGGTCTCGAACCTGGAGGAAGTCCGGGCACGCGACGGCAAGCTGATCATCATCGCTTCGGAAGGAGACTCGAAGATCGCGGCCATCGCTGACGACGTGTTCATCGTCCCCCGCAACCAGCCGCTGATCGACCCGATCCTGACCGTGGTCCCGCTGCAGCTTTTGGCCTACCACATCGCCGACATCAACGGCACCGACGTCGATCAGCCCCGTAATCTCGCAAAATCCGTCACCGTCGAATGAGCGAGGCTAGGTACGGCCGATCATATGTCCTGAGCCCATGGCGAAGGACTTTGGATCGGCCGGACGCGAGCCGCGTTTACGCGGCGATCCTCAGGCCGCAGCGAGGGCAGCGAACGGGAGTTCCGAGCCAGGAACTGGATCGGAACTCCTGGATCGCCGTACGAGCTCGCGGGCCGCCACCCCGAAGCGAGTCGTCACCGAATCTTGAACACCAGCCGAACCTGAAGGTCTCGCTTGATCCGCGGTTGACCCTCGACGGTGCAAGGCCGGTACTTCCACCTCGACACCGCTCTGGCTGCCGCCCGATCAAATACGCGCTTCGGATTGGATTCGACGACGCGTACGTCTCGGGTGGCTCCCGACGCGGAGACGTCGAATCGGACGACAACCCAGCCTTCCACGCCCTGTTCGGCGGCAACGCGGGGGTACACGGGCTCCACTCGCGCGATGGGCGCCTCATCGCCGTTCTGAAGGGGGATACGGGGCCGAATCGGGCCGTCGAAGGCGACCCCTTCGTCGATGGAGGGCGTCTTCACCCCAACGGCGCGGACTGACGGCGCCCATGGACTGGTCGGAATCGTCCGTGGTGTCGCCGGCGGTCTTTGTGGCGCATGGCGCTCGGGCAGGGTGGGCCTTGGGGGCGGCTCCGGGGTGGAGGGCTGTATCCGGCCGACCTCGTGCGGCGCGTGGCTCTTCGTCATGATCCAGGCCGTGTTGCCCACCGCGATCAGCGCCGCCATCAGTCGAAAGAGAACAAGCGTCAACGCGCCACTCGTCAAGGCGACCATCGGAAGTCGAACCGCCCTTGTCATCGTTGCGCCTCCCGAGTTGACGACCCCGATCAGCACGTCGAGAACCTTCGACCATCCGCTGTCGTAGTCGTCGCGCTTGGCTGCCGCGCCAGCGCCGTACACCGCCCAGCCGACATGCTCCAGGCAGACCCGTGTCTCGACGTCGTCCTCCTCGAACGTCACGGTGACCGTCGTCGCCTGCGACGCGGCGGCGCCAGGATGCCAGGTGAAGGCCAGTTTCTGCGGCGGTTCCCAACAAACGACCTGACCCCACATCAGTTCTTCGCCATCGTGGCGCGTCTCGAACACGCGGCCGCCGACCCGCCCCTCGATGTCTACGCGCGCGACCTCGACGCCGCCAACACTGTGGCTGGCCGAAGGCCACCATTCGTTGATCCGCCTCGCGAAGACATCGAACGCGTGGTCTCGGGAACAGCGCAACCTCAGCTCTTTGCGAACCGGCTCAGCGGGGGCAGGATTAGTCGTCATGTCGTTTCCTCCGGCGATGCGCCGGCGATGATGCCGGCGGGGGCGTGGTGTTCTCGGCGAAGAGCGCAAACCGGCGCAGCGCATCGTCCCAGATGAGCTCGAGTTGGTCCCGAACCGCCGCGAAGCCGTCGGGGTCGAGTCCGTAGATCCGGCGAGTACCGTCTTCCTGGGACGTGACGAGGCCGGCGTCTTTGAGCACCTTCAAGTGCTTGCTGACCGCAGGGCGGCTGACGGGCAGCGCAGCGGCGATCTCGACGACCGAGCGAGGTCCTCGCCGAAGGATAGCGACGATCTCCCGACGGTTGGCGTCTCCGAGCGCCGTCAGCGCCGCATCGACCCTCTTCTGCCCCGTGTCGCTCCCGGCCATGCGCCATTGGTATCTCACAGGTTACGGTGAGTCACAAGTTACCATCACGTCCCGTATGCTGTCGTCTCCACGAGGTGTGGCTGGCTCACGGCCTCGGCCGCGGTCGGACGGTAGCCCACGACACCCTGGAATTTTTGATCCGACCTCCCCGCTCGAGTGCCTGTTCAACAGTACGGACTCACGGTCGATATTATCGTCTGTGAGGCCGCCAAGTCGGGAACTGAAGCGCGTCATCTTGGAGGCTCAGCTCCCCTTGCTCGTCTTCGCCGGTCTGTCGCTGCTCGGCGCTCCCGTGCTGCGCCTTGCGTTCGAATACCAAGTCGCAGAGCTGCAGTCGATCACCGCTAGCCACGACGAACGCGAAGCCTTAAGCAGGCTCGTCACTCTCGTCGGGGCCGTATTCAATGCCATTGCCGTATGCGCGGTCATTCTCGGAGCCAGTGGAGCGCTCCTGTCCTACCGAGGATTCAAGGTCATCGACACTCGGATTCGGCGGGCCGCAGATGTCGCGACCACCGCGCTTACAGGCGGAGTGATCATCCTGGAGGACGAACACGAGGTCATCGACGATTCGATCGGAAGGCTCGAGACTGACCTCCGCTCTGTCGCCAGCGCTCTGGCGGAGCGTGACGCAGCGCTGCAGGATGAGGCGTTTCGTCAGCGATTCGACAGCACAATCCAGCGCGCGATGACCATGGCCGAAACCGAGACGGAGGTATACGAACTCACCCGTCGCGCCATGCAGCAAGCCAGCAGCCACCGCAACTGCGAGCTCTTGATGGCCGACGCAAGCGACGCCCATCTTCGGCTCGCAACGTCGTCGGAACCCGGCGAGCGACCAGAATGCCCAGCCGCCACCCCTGCCGACTGTTTTGCCGTTCGCAGGGGCCAATCCACGAGATTCGAAAATGCCGACGCTCTGGATGCGTGCCCAAAGCTCCAGTCGCGGACGCATCCCGCAGACGCTTCACTATGTATTCCCATTCCGGTGATGGGAAAGGCAGTGGGCGTCATGCACACCGTCGGCGACCCCCATAAGCCGCTCTGTGAAAGCGAGGTCCTCGCGCTCGAATCTCTCGCGCGGCACCTTGGAGCTCGGATCGGGATGATCCGAGCCCTGGAATCGACCAAGCTGCAGGCGGAGACCGACGCCCTGACCGGGCTCCTGAACCGGCGGTCACTGGAAGAACGTTTCAGACAAATGCTAGCGCCTGGTTCGACGATCTCGGTTGTCGTGTGCGATCTCGATCATTTCAAGCGACTCAACGATACCTATGGCCATGAGACTGGCGATCGGGCGCTTCGCCTATTTGCGCAAGTGCTTCGACGGACGGTGCGTCCATCGGACATCGTCGCTCGCTACGGAGGAGAAGAGTTCGTGGTCGTTCTTGGCGACGCCGGCCCGAGCCAGGCCATCATAGCCTTGGAACGCATACGCAGCGCCCTTGATGAGGCGATCGCGGGTGGAGGCGGCGTTCATTTCACGTCTTCCTTCGGCGTCGCCGCCTACCCGTTGCACGGCGTCAATCTTGACGAACTGATTCAGTCCGCCGACAAGGCACTGTACATAGCGAAGAAGAACGGCCGCAATCGGATCGAAGTGGCGGGCAACGTCGTCAACGACGCTCAACTCGTCATCGATGCGGACAGCGTCCCCGAAGGGAGCAGCGCTCCCAATACCGACGTCGTTTCTTCGCCCGTCTGAAGAGCGAAGATGCATCCACGAGACGGCAGCGGCGGCATCAATTCGAGCCCCCTACGACGCGGCCGTCCTTCGACCAGCACGCCCCATCACCGCAGCTGGCGTTTACTCCATTGAAGATATGAACACCTGGAACACGACGACGACCGCGGTATCGGTGGCCGTCGTCTCCACCGTGAGGCCACAGATGACCGGCGCCAGCAGGCGGCGAAACAGCGCGATGAAAGCTGGGCAGTCAATAACTTTCGTGCGGTCATTCCTCGATCC
>JANQQN010000461.1 GCA_028289325.1 Myxococcota bacterium
TCCTGAGCCGCCTCGGGTGCTTCCGGTCGGAACGACAGTTTCCCGGCCTGGACTTTCACCAGGGAGACGGACACGCCTTTGCAAGGCACACACAACAACGAAAACAGCGGTCGCGCCAACGGCCGCAAGGATACGCCCGATGGATAGCGATAACGTCATCTCCCTTGCACGTCCAGCCCAGATCGAACCCGCACGGTCTGTGCTCGAAGAAATCGCGCGCGATGGGGCCATCAAGATGCTGCAGGCCGCACTGATCGCCGAGGCGGATGCATTTGTGCAGCGCTTCGCTCATGTCGTCGACGATGGCGGCAAACGGATGGTCGTCAAGAACGGCTATCAACCGGAACGAGAGATCCTCACAGGTCTAGGCCCGGTGCCCGTGACGAAGCCGAGGGTCCGTGATCGAAGTGGCGAACGGAAGTTCACGAGCAGCATCCTTCCGCCGTATATGCGTCGCGCCCCGAGCATCGACGCCTTGCTTCCCGTTCTATATCTCAAGGGCGTCTCGACGGGCGACCTGTCAGAAGCCCTGGCAGGCATTCTAGGGCCGAACGCATCCGGCCTAAGCGCTGCGAACATCGTTCGGCTAAAAGAGGGATGGAAGGCCGAATTCGACGCCTGGTCGAAGCGGGACCTGAGCGGTAAACGGTATGTTTATATCTGGGCCGACGGCCTCTATTTTAACGTTCGACTCGACAAAGACCGCCCATGCATCCTGGTCCTCATGGGCGCCACAGCTGACGGAAAGAAGGAGCTTATTGCTGTATGGGATGGGCATCGGGAAAGCAAGGCCTCTTGGCAATCTGTCCTGCGCGACCTAAAGCGGCGCGGATTGACGGACGCACCGCATGTTGCTGTGGGCGATGGCGCCTTGGGCTTCTGGGCGGCATTGCGCGAAGAATACCCTTCGACACGCGAACAGCGATGCTGGGTCCATAAGACGGCCAACATCCTCGACAAGATGTCCAAGAGCATTCAACCGGATGCAAAGGCCCTGATCCACGAGATGTACCTGTCGCCGACGCGAGAGGATGCTATGTCCGCCTTCGACGAGTTCAAGAAGCGATACAAGGCGAAGTACGCCAAGGCTGTGGAGTGCCTGACAAAGGACGAAGACGTCCTCTTCACCTTCTACGACTTCCCCGCGGAGCACTGGATCCATATTCGCAGCACCAATGCGATCGAGTCGACCTTCGCGACCGTCCGCCACCGCACGCGTCAGACGAAAGGCTGTGGCTCACGCAGCGCCACGATGACGATGGTCTTCAAGCTCGCCATCGAAGCCGAGAAGAAGTGGAGACGACTCAATGGCCACGCATTGATCGCCAAGGTGATCGAGGGCGTCCAATTCATGAACGGAGAAATGGAGGTGGCCGCCGCCTGAGAAACCGCGGAAGGATGCCCCGCAGTTTCGGTTGCGCAAAACACAAAACTTGACCATATCTCTGGACTCCGCCGTTCCGGTGTAGTGCGGGTCCCAAGCATCCTCGCCGGGCCGCATTTCTTCGAGCTCGATCTCTTCGCCGGCGGCGTCCCAGTACAGCGTGTAGCTCCACCACGACTGCGTTGGTCCGCCGATCTCGAAGGGGCCGGACGGCGTCACGGATTGCGGAGAGGGAGGTGAGGTAGGAGGAGGAAGTGGGCCGGGTAGGTCGACGAGCACGGGGACGTCGTCCACGAGTACCCATATAGAGTCCGCAGCTGCGGAGCTAACGCCGAAAGCGAGACCGGTTGCAGCGGCAACGAGTACAAGGCGTCCTGTCTTGCTTGGCCCCGATCGCCAGATATCGCGAAGACGTGAGTTTTCTCTTCGTACCTCACGATTGCGATGGTGTCGCGTAACAACAGACAGCTTCGACACTTCACATGCTCTATGCCCCAGACGGCCTCGCCAAACAAGTTGAGCTGAAGGAAGATGCCATTACTTCCGCGGACTGGCTTCCGATACGCAACCCTGGAACCACCTTCCTTCTCACCGCGTGAACACATCGCGGAAGGTGAAAAATGAAGAAAAGTGAGCGATGACTTTCGCGGCGTGACGGTCACGCAAGGAGACTTGACTCCGCCTGAATTCGAATCACGTGAAAGTCTTACGCCACGTTACGATTGGGTTGCTGAACGCAATCCGCGGGAACCAGATGTACACACTTGAGCATGTCGAGACGTTTCCTTGCGGTGGATTCGCGAAAGGCATGTCGAGTAGACCTCGAATAACCAGGGCGGGGACCGATATTGAGGATGTGGCTGAACCTGAAAGGCAGAATCGCTCGCCGTAGAGGCCTTCTTCTGTGTTCCAATGGAATCTGCAAGCTAAGGCGAAGACTGCAATACCTTTGCGTCGAGTGTTTGGGCAATGTGGTTCCGCGAGTGTCTCCGAGCTTAACATAGTGTCAAACAGGCTTCATCTCCGAGCCCTATTCGCGTAGAATGACCGGGCGCCGAGAAGGTCCCACATGAAACATGGCTGATACGTAGTTGTTCAGCGGCGAAGACCAGTAGCGCCAAACAATTGGACCAACTCTGCAAGGCTGCTGAATTGATCGTATATCTTCGAAAGGATGAATTGATGAACCAAGAATCTCCTGCGCTGCGATGCTATTCGCTATTCTAGTAACGTCGCAGGCATTCGCAGGCTCACAGGACAACGTAGAGTTGTCTTCTGTCGAGGTGGCAGGGCCAATTGTTGCCCTCACGGCAAAAGATGGATGGGCCTCTTCTATCAACGATTCTTGTGACGGGTTTACAACGATTCAGTTCGATGGCACCACCCCGGCAGGCCAACTAATGTATCGGCAGGTGCTAGCGGGCTTCCTCGCGAAACGGCCTTTCTACATCGAAACCTCGGGATGCATTGGCCCGAGGCCTCTCGTCTCGAAAGTGCGAATCAAATAACTCAAGACCGTTCGGCCGCGTTCTTCAGCGCGAACGCAAAAAACACTAACTATTGGCGCCCCCCCGGCACTATCGCCGCACTTTGATGAATGATATTCTTCCTTCACGATGTCGTACGGAAGCGTTTCGAAACCATTGTCCGTCGAGTCCAGTGAGGACCTTCACGGCGCCCCTCGTAGTCCCGCTCCGGTCAGTAATGGCAATGAAGGAGCAAGACATGAACAATCGACCTGTCGAACACGACGTCGTTCAGCCTACCGCCCGAGGTTGCGAGCTGCGTCCTCGTTGCTCGTCGCCTTGATATCAATCGTGCCCTCAAGTGCGGCTGCCGCCGATTGGGCCTCCGGCACGTTCACGGTTGAATCGATCGAGGCCGCGTCCGGCGGTTGGACGTGGGTCTCATTCGATCGCAACCATGGCCTGGCGTCGCTTTGTGTAACGAATGACAACAAGGCCCTCATCCCAGCTGTGGGCAACAATGGCACAACGGCCGAGGGCCAGCGCAGCGTCCTTCAGATGGTGAGCATCGCGCTGACCGCCGGTAAGTCGGTTCGACTCAGACTCGAGCGGGTGCCCAACAACAACTACTGCTACATTGAGCGGGTTACGCTGCTACGGAACTAGGCCGGGCTTCGACCGCGTCGGCACTCCGAAGTCTGAGCTTGCTATCGCGCGCCGAGCGACTTGGAGCGTGCCTCGGCTGCGCTGGAGTGGCCCCCTCTGGTCGTCGCGCGAGGAGGGCGCATACCAGACGTATGTTACCGACGAGAGCCGGCGACGGTGCGGCGAGCGGAGCGAGCGAGAACATGCGACAGAGGTGCGATCCAAGCCGTTCGGCGTTCTAGGTCTAGACCCCCCTGCCTCCGCCGAAGCGCCCGAATCCGGGCCGGAACGTCCCAAGTTCATCCTCGCAGGTTGGCGCCCCTGGTCGTGCTGGGCAACACCGCGTTGATGGTAGCGGCACGACTCGGTCCGAGGCCCCGGCTGAGATGCAGTCGTTCTTACCGCGAGCCAGACTTCGGCCTGGCCGAGCGCTGGCCAGCGCTTCAAAGACGTTGACAACGCCGTACGACACGCTCGTTCATTCGTCCTCACCATGGATGCTGAGGACAGCAAACGCGAGGCGTTTCGACACCGGGAGATGGAGCGGGGCGACGTCCATTCGCAGACTGAACCGTCATCGTCGGTTTCGGTGAGCCAGGGCCTAGCCTTCGCTACTCGATGGTCGGTCCGCTGGTACCGCGCGCTTCGGGCCCAGATTCTGTCTCCGTCGACGCTTCCCCCTATTCGGCGTACAGCGAGCCGTATCGCAACGCGGATCCGAAGTCGGCTGTTCGGCCCCGGTCCCGTCGACGTCTCAAGACCGCCGCCTCGCGTGGTCCATAAACGTCCGACGTCAGCCCCCGGTAGCGCCGACTCGCTCCGATTCGCGATCAAGGTGCCGGCGACTAACCACGACGTTAAGCACCAGTGGGGCGACTACCACTTCGCGGTCGCCCTCGCCGAGTGCTTTCGTCGCTCGGGCCACACGGCACGGATCGACATTCGCTGTGATTGGTATCCTTGCGAGAGCGTCGACGATGACATCGTCGTTGTTTTGCGGGGTCTCGGCGGATATCGACCGCGGGCGCATCATCTGAACGTGATGTGGAATATCAGCCACCCGGATTCGGTCGCCAGCGATGAATACGAGGCCTATGACCACGTATTCGTTGCTTCCGAGTTCCACGCGCTTGCGCTCGCTCGGAAGCTAACGACGCCCGTCTCCCCCCTTCTTCAGTGCACGGATCCCAATGTCTTTTACCCAGACCCGGATCCCCGCGTCCCCGAGGTCGACCTCCTTTTCATCGGGAACTCGCGAAAACAACGGCGCACCGCCGTCATCGACGCCATAGAAGCCGGCTTGCCGCTGTCCATCTTCGGTGCTGGATGGGAAGGCCTTGTGGACCCCAAGTACGTCACCGCAACTCACGTCCCCAACGATCGCGTTCGTAAGCACTATAGCCGAGCCCACGTGGTGCTCAACGACCACTGGCCTAGTATGCGGGAGGCGGGCTTCCTATCTAATCGCTTGTTCGACGCCGCGGCGTGTGGCGCCGGCATCGCATCGGACCCAGCGAGAGGTCTGCGTGATGTCTTCGGGGATCTTATCTTCACTTATGCTCACCCCGCCGAGCTGGCGGCGTGGGTGACGGATCAACTGCGCACGGCGCCAGGTTTTCGAACGAAGCTCGCCGAACTCGTTATCAAGGCGCACACGTTCGAAGATCGTGCGTCGCGGATTCAGCAGGTCGTGTTGCCCCTAGCCCGGTCCCGGCGGCGCGGACCGAACCCCATGCGGTAGCCCTACGATGGCCAACCGGAGGGCCGGAACGGCCGACAGCGCCTAACGACGACCTTCCCGAAGTGCGCTCAGTCGACCGAACACCCGCTGCACCAGCCGCTGTACGCGCCGACTCGGCGGCAGTCCCAGACGTCGGCTCAGCTCGTCGGGCACCCTCGACCACCACGGGGCCGTGACCGGATCCGGTGTCGGAGAAACGAACGCGCCGTGGAGACCGACGTAGCCGTTGTTGTGAATAAGCTGCGTCGTGCGGCCGGAAACGTTCGATAGCCGGCCGTCTAACCGTCGGCGCATGTTGGCCCGACGTTCCGGGTAGGCATCCCGCCGAGCATAGTGGATGACGAAGCTTCGACGAGTCGCCCCGGGTCTCGTGATTCTCGAGCCGCCGTGGAGAAGACCGGCGTGCCAGATGAAGACATCGCCCCGCTTGGCCGAAAACGTCTGCGTCTGAAGGCCCCGCGCAGCACAGGTCTTCTCGACCCACCGCGCGAACTCTTCCCGTTGCTCCTTGGACACGATCGACTTGTTGACCACGATCGTGTCTGGCCCGAATTCGAACCACGGCAGCCGATGTGAGCCCGGCACATATGCCAGCGGCCCGCAGTCCGGGCCGATATCCTCGAGCGCAATCCACGCCGCGACCAGATGGCTTGGCGGACGCGTAACGACAAACATCGGATCCCGATGAAGAGACTGTTCGCTCCCGTAGCCGAAATAGAGCGACTGAAACGCGACCGCTGCATCTTCCAAGATGAGTTCAACGTATCGAAAGATCTGAGGATGCACGTACAACTGCTTCGCCGCCTCGGAAAACGAGTGGAAGTCGGCGATACGATATCCTTCTTCGGGCCCTTGCAGGTCTGAATCGCTGAAAGCGGTCAACCAGCCCCCCTTAGACGATACGGCGACATTCGCCGGACGCTCGCGCCATATGCGCTGAATATCGTTCTCGAAGTCCCGAAACAGGCTCTCTGGTTCGCCGAGGGACAGCCTGAGGTATCCTTGCTCGGAGAAGGTCCGAAGCCGCTCGGCCTCCAGCTCCGTGATTACGCCGGCGTTCCGACGCAAATCGATCCGCGCCGCGGCGTCCGGCTGATCGAGCCAGAGATCGCTGAGGAGATTCTGCTGATGATCCAACGTGGCCATGGTCGTCGGCCGCACGATAGCAACTCGCTGAGGGCTGGACAGCAGCGGTATCCGGACCCGAGCGACTTTAACGAGGTCGTCCACCGCCGCCGACCCATCGGCCAGGTGCGCGCTCTCTCAGTTCGGATTAGGCTGGCAGAGGAAGACCGGCTCGTCGTTGATCTTGAGGATCCGTACGAGGGCCGGGGGAAGATTGTGCGCGGGGCAAGCGACGGTTACGCGGCGGAATCCGGATCCACGAAGTCGGCCTTCCACATCGGGCCCGTAGTACCTCAAGTGATCTGCCTGGCCGAACCTTCGGATACGTTCCGCCTCAGGCGCATCGGGGTCCTCGTCCGTGGGACGATTCCACTTCAGGGGTACGTTGATGATCGCTTGACCATCCGGACGAAGTACCCGCGCGATCTCGGCCATGGCCCGTCGATCGTCAGGGATGTGCTCCAAGACGTGGCAGCAGACGACATGATCGAAGGCGCCATCGTCGAAGGGGAGCGCACACAAATCCGCTTTCACGTCGACGTCGTCCCGGTACAGATCCACGCTCGTGTACGAGACGCCTGGGAGGTCCCGTAGACGATTCCGAAGAAAGCCTTCGGGCGACACGTGAAGCACGCGCCCCGGGCGCTCCAACAGCTTCGAATGCTCGTGCAGCGCGAGCCACATCACCCGATGTCGTTCCAAACCTTTGCAGGTTGGACACGCCGCGTTCGGACGGCCGTTCGGACCGGGTAGCCAAGAAGACCCCAATCCACCGCATATCGGGCAGAACTTGGGCTCGCCGAGCGACGGTTTGGGATCTGGCCGGCCCTTCAGAGCCGCGAGCGCGTCTCGCATGGCCGGCGTCATCATGCGTCGGACGCCCGACTGGACTTTCCGACGCATTTTCGCACCTAGGGAAATAGCCACGGCTTCGTATCGATGGAAATCACTACGAAGGCAAGCCCGGTATGAAGCAGGAACGAACACGATTAAACGGATGTATCGCGCTAACCAGGCTCCGACGAGCGAGGCTGAGTCTCCCCATGAGCCGGTGGCCGGCGTTCATCCGCTCATGTTACGTCGACGAAAACGTAACGCGACGCCCTGCAAACTGTCCGGTAAGCTCCGGCTTGTGCGACGCTTTTGGGAACACGTTACCGAACCGATCCTGCGCCAGCGAAGTGTTCGGCGTGTGGTTGAAATCGGTTCTCAGGCCGGGGAGAGCACGCTTCGCCTGCTCGAGCTTTGCGCGGAACTAGGCGCGCACGCCGACGTCATCGACCCTCTGGCTCCGGCCAACTACGAAGAGCTTGCGCCGCGTTTCGCGAAACATGGGCGCTTTCACCAAGCCCGGAGCCTGGAGGTCTTGGGGTCTTTACCGGTCGCCGATGCTTACCTCATCGACGGCGACCACAATTGGTATACGGTTTACCACGAGCTTCTGGCCATTGATGACCGCGCGGTTCACACCAACAGCCCGCGCCCGGTGATCCTGATGCACGACGTTGGGTGGCCGTACGCTTATCGAGATCTCTATTACGAAGCCTCAGACATACCCGAAGGCTTCAAGCACGAATCCCTCCGCGCTGGTCTTTTTCCGGACCAGCGCGAAGCCGTAGCCAATGATGGCCTCAATCGCCACCTCGAACACGCCCGTCACGAGGGGGGGGAGAGAAACGGTGTCCGCGCCGCCGTGGACGACTTCCTCGTCGCCCGACCCAACCAGTACCGCTGGTCGTCGCTGGCCGTGTTCCACGGCTACGGCTTCCTCGTTCCCGTAGCCGACCTCGACCAGCCCTACGCTAAGACCATCTGGGCGCTTTGCAACGGAAACCCAAGGCTGCTCGCCCTCGCCGATGTCATGGAACGCTGGCGTGTCGCCGAACACATCAAGCTCGAGTCAGCGCGCCACGAGGCACGCGCCCGCACGCAGGAACTCAAGACGCAACGAGAGGAGCTCAAGGCCCAGATCGCCAAGCTGTCCCAGCGCGAGGATGCGCTCAAACGAAGGTGCGATCGACTCCAGAACCAACTCACCACCATCGAGCGCTCCCGCGGCTACCGGATGCTTGAAACGCTGCGGCATGCAAGACGAAGTCTTCAGCGGATCCGCGGCCGAATCACGTCCGAGCGCTCCTTTCGAGGCGGTTCGAACGATTTTGATCCCGACCGCAATTGAGGGGTCAGGTCCGGCGGATACGTGTTCGGAAGATCCGCCGCATCAGCCGCAGTACGGGCGGGCTGACCCGCTCCACTCCCGGGACTTGGTAAAGGATCGTTTTGGCCGCCATCCGCAGCGTCGGCGGGCGCTCCTTCCGGGCGGAAGCGCGCTGGCTTGCCCTCATCTCTGCTTCGGCGGCGATTCTTGCGGGCGAAGTAGCGCCGAAGGCCGGTCGAGACAAAGGCGCGGTTGGCATGAAGATCCGATACACCTCGTCATACGCACGCGCCATATCTGAGGCGGTGGGAAAGCGCAGCTCGAGGGCGCGCGCCCTCGCCTGAGCCCGCTCCTCGGGATTCCGATGGATTCGAAGCAACAGATTGGCGATGGCCTCAGGATCCGAGGGGTCGACCAGCCATCCCGCACCCGTCCTCCCGACTCGCTCCTGCAGCGCCGCGCGGTCGGCCGCGACGACCGGCAACCCCATCGCCCACGCTTCGGTGAGGGTATGGCAGTACGTTTCCGGCATGATGGACGGCAGCAAGACCACGTGGGGATCGATCTCTTTCAGGCGTTCGGGCAGCACACTGCGATCATAGGTGCCGTGCTGAGTGATCGGTCCTTCAAGAGGTCGGGACACGTTGCCAAGGACATGCAGCTGCACCGGTTCGTTGGCCAACCGCGCCGCGACCTGCTCGAGAACCTCGAGCCCCTTGTGAGGACCGATGGCCCCAAAGGTGATCACCCGCAGGGGTCCGCCCTCCGCAGGTTCGGGCAACGGTTCGTATGCCGACAGATCGCGACCGTGTTCAATGACATGAAAGGGTTTGTTGGCCAGCGTCGGGTAGTGCTCGAGAACCATCTTCTTCGGATGGTCGGCGGTGGTGATCAGCGCGTCGACTTGTTCGAGCGTCGTTTTCACGTTCTCCCGCCATTGGTGTAGATACGCGTTCTTAAGCCGCGGGCGAAACTCGAACCAGCTCTTGTTGAGCGAACAGTCTTCTTTGTCGTCGTTGCACCAACCGCCACAGTACTGACCCCGGTTATTGATCAGAACGAAGTTTGGACAGACGAGATAATAGTCATGAACGCTGAATACGACGGGGAGGCCCCGCGCTTTGGCGAGCCGGACCGGGTCATGGGTGTGCGCGAGAAGGTGGCGGACGTGAACCAGGTCCGGTGACACCTCGTCGAGGACGGCCGAAAAGATCGCCCGATACTCGTTGTGGGTGATGTCCATGAGCTGAGGCGTAAGCCGTGGACTGAATCGGCGGGTTTCGACGTGTCCGTTTCCAAGGTGCCGGATGAGAGTCAGGACCGTCCGATTCGACTTGAGCTCCCACACGTCGTAGTCGCGAAGCAGATGCCCGATCAAGTCGTTGGTCGTGTGCAGAACACCGCCCTTGCCGGCATGAAGGACAAACAGCAGGCGAGGTCGGCGTTCTCGGTCGACGCGCTCGGTCAACGAAGGCGCTGGGATCTTGGGTGCCGCCTCGTAGGCGGCGAGGACCCGCTGCCGAGTGACCGCTAGCGGGTCGAGAGCGATCCACTTGTGAACCTGGGGCCGATAGTACGGATAGCGCTCGTCGAGAATCTCGCGAGCCGCGGCGAGCCGAGCCTGTTTCTCGGCCCCGAAAGTGCCGCCGCCCTCGTGATAAACGAACGTCGCGTCATCGATGAGGTGGATCCATCCTCGCTCCGTAGCGCGAACACAGAAATCGTTCTCTTCTCCGTAGCCCCGCCCGAACGCTTCCTGATCGAAGACACCGACGTCGTCCAAAGCCGCCCGCTTGACGTACATGCAGAAGCCGTGGCCCGTCGGCACTTGGGGCCGCGTTCGTTCACTGATCTGCGCGACCAAGACTGCCACGTCGTCTTCTGTCCAACCCTCGGGCAGTGGATTCGAAGCGCCGATCTTGGGCACGGCAAATATCGACCCCGAGTTGGTCAAGGGGCTACACGTCGCCACGGCAGGGTTCGAATATGCGCAGTCGACGAGCCCTTCGATCCAGCCTCGAGTAACCCGGGTATCACTATTTAATATGACGATGTCGGACTGCCCGGCGAGCTCGAACCCATGGTTCACCGTGCCTACGAAGCCGCGATTCTTCGGCTGGCGAACGAGCTCGACCCGAGTCGTCTCCGTCCACCGTTCGAGCATGGACGCGGTCTCCCAATCCGGGCTCGCGTCGTCGATGACGATCAGTCGAACCTCGCGAGGCGTGTGCTTAACCACGGCATCCAGGCACGCCTGAACGAGCGGAGCGCCACCATAGACGGGAATGACGACCGCCACCGGTCGGGGGATCGAGGTCTGGGTGTGCATAGGATGCCTTTCGCTCGGGCTCGGCGACCAAACGGCTTCCGCGTCAATCGATACCGGTCACCTCATCGCCCATTGTCGCGCTTATAGCAGACATCGCCCGGAACGCGGCGACCTCTGAGCCGCGACGGCCGGCGGAGGAGAGAAGCGTCGGCACACCCCCTAGTCCACGGACCAGGGGACCTCACTCCTCTTCCGGCGGCACGTCGTCGGTGACCTCCGTCTCTCCGGTGGGCTCCGTCGGCGCCGGCGCGTCGTCGTCGTCGGTCTCCGCGAGGTGACAGACCGCCTGCACCACGTCTTCCTTGCCCACCCGGACCAGCCGCACCCCCTGAGTGTTGCGGCCGAGGACGGAGATGTCGCGGGCGACCATCCGGATGATCACGCCTTGATTGGTGATCAGCATGATGTGGTCGTCTTCGACCACCTGGCGTACGCCGACCACCTGGCCGTTGCGGCCTCCGGTCTTGATGAGAATGATGCCGCGGCCACCGCGCTGCTGGACGCGGTACTCCTCGGTTTTGGTCCGCTTGCCGTAGCCGCGTTCGGTGACCGCGAGGATGGCCGAGCCCGAGTCGAGCACGGTCATGCTCACCACGTCGTCGTCCTCGTCGAGGCGGATGCCGCGAACGCCGACCGACGGGCGCCCCATCGACCGCACGTCGCTGGCTTTGAAGCGGATGGCCATGCCCTTCTTGGTTCCGATGAGGATGTCTTGCTCATCGGTCGCCAGCCGGGCGGAGATGATCTCGTCGCCCTCCGCGATGCCCGCGCCGATGATGCCCGTCGCCCGCGGTCGCGAGTATTCGGACAGCGGGGTCTTCTTGACCGTTCCCCGGCGGGAGCAGGTCACGACGTAGAAGGCCCCGTCGAACTCCCTCACGGGCAGGATGGCCGTCGTCTTCTCCCCCTGGGCCATTTGCACGATGTTGACCATCGGCTTGCCCCGGGCCGTCCGGCCCCCGAGGGGCAAGGCATGAACCTTGACCCAGTACACCTTGCCCAGATTCGTGAACACGAGCAGGTAGGCGTGGGTGGAGGCCGTGAACAGCTGCTCGACGAAGTCTTCGGCCTTGGTATCCGTCCCTGCCACCCCTCGCCCGCCGCGCTTTTGCGCGCGGTATTCGGTGGTGGGCGTTCGCTTGACGTACCCGGAGTGGGAGAAGGTGACGACCATCTCCTCTTCCGCGATGAGGTCCTCGTCGGTGTACACGCCGACTTCGCCGGTGATCCGGGTGCGGCGGTCGTTGCCGAACTCGTCGCGAAGCACGGTCAGCTCTTCGACGATGACCCGCATCAGCTCCGCGTCGTCGCTGAGAATGAGCCGATACTTGGCCATCAGCGCCTGGATCTCGAGGGTGTCGGCGCGGATCTTGTCGGCCTCGAGACCGGTGAGGCGATGGAGCCGGAGGTCGAGGATCGCCTGCGCCTGGCGCTCGGTGAGGTGGACCACCCCCGCCGCCAAAGCGTTGGTGATCTGGTCGTATTCGGCCCCCACGAGCTTCTCGAGGTTACCGAGCTGGGGAAACGGCTCGGCGACCAACCGCTGGCGGGCCTCGGCGGGATCCGCAGAAGACCGGATGATCTGAATGACCCGATCGATGTTGTCGAGCGCGACCAGCAACCCGATGTTGATGTGGAATCGCTTCTCAGCCTCCGCCAGCTCGTAGGCGGTGCGGCGGGTGACCACCTCTCGGCGGTGTTCGATGAACTCGGTCAGGCAGTCCCGCAGCCGACAAATCCGGGGCTGGCCCTGACTGATGGCCAGCATGTTGACCCCGAACGAGACCTCGAGCGCGGTGTGGGTAAACAGCTGGTTGAGGGTCACCTGAGGCACGGCGTCGCGCTTGAGCTCGATCACCACCCGCAAGCCGCGTCGGTCGGACTCGTCGCGAACGTCGCTGATGCCCTCGATCCGCTTCTCGCCGATCAGCTCGGCGATCCGCTCGATGAGCCGCGCCTTATTGACCTGGTAGGGGAGCTCTTCGACGACGATCTGGTGCCCGCCGCGCTTGCGCTCCTCGATCTCCGCCACCGCCCGCACCTTGATCGAGCCGCGGCCGGTCTCGTACGCGCGGCGAATGCCGTCGCGGCCGCAGATGATCCCTCCTGTCGGAAAGTCTGGGCCGGGCAGGATCCGCATCAATCCCTCGAGCTCGATGTCCGGCTCGTTGATGAGGGCGATGCACGCGTCGATCGTCTCCCGCAGGTTGTGAGGCGGGATGTTGGTGGCCATCCCCACCGCGATGCCCTGCGCGCCGTTGACGAGGAGGTTCGGGAACTTGGTGGGCAGGACCACCGGCTCGCGCAGCCGGTCGTCGTAGTTGGGCTGGGTGTCGACGGTGTCCTTGTCGAGGTCGGCGAGCATCTCGCCGGCCAGCTTGGTCAGGCGGACCTCGGTGTACCGCATGGCGGCGGGGGGATCGCCGTCGATCGAGCCGAAGTTGCCCTGCCCGTCGATCAACGGCTCGCGCATGGAAAACTCCTGCGCCAGCCGGACGATGGTGTCGTAGACCGCTTGGTCGCCGTGCGGGTGATACTTACCGATCACCTCGCCGACGATGCGGGCCGACTTCACGTAGGGGCGGTTGTAGTAGTTCGACGCCTCGTTCATCGCGTAGAGGACGCGTCGATGAACCGGCTTCAGGCCGTCGCGGATATCGGGCAGCGCGCGCCCGATGATCACGCTCATAGCGTAGTCGAGATACGATGTTCGCATCTCGTCTTCGAGCTGGATGGGCATCATCTCGCCGGCGCCGCCCGACCCGTTCCCTCCGGTCCCGTTCCCGCCGGTCCCGTTCCCGCCGGACCCATCACCGGATCCGTTGCCGTTGTTTTCAGGGGGCGGGGGCGGCCCCGCCGGGGCGGTCGGGGCGTCCTCTTGCTCGCTCATGGGTAGGAGAGTGGTCTATCGCGCCAGGGGCGATCGGTAAAGGCTAAAACGGAGTTTTCTCGAGTCAGGTCGGGGGGTTGCGCCGGCCCTGAACGCGGATCCAACCCGGCGGAACGCCGGCTTTTCTGGCCTCGTTGGGAATCTTGACGTTGAGCTCGTCGAGCGCGGCATCGAGCTCCTTTTCCAGCTTGTCGAGCTTCTTCCGCAACTTGGCCTTCTCTTGGTTTTGGCCCGGGAACAGGGTGAAGTCGGCGCGAACCGCGAGCTTGTCGTAGGCCTCTCGAGTGTTCCGAAACTCCGCGTAGAGTCGGTCGACCTCGCTTTGGGCTTTGATGACCCGCTGCTGCCATTTCTCCCTGGTCTTCGCCTCTTTGCCGCGTTTTTCGTCGATACGCTTGATCATCTCCAGCAGCGCTTTACGGCGTTGATCCGCGGCCGCCTGGGCCATCTGTCGCTCGAGGGCGGCTTTGCGCTCCTTATCGGCGGCCCGACGGCGCGCCTCCGCCTTGCCCACCGACGCTTCGAGGCGCTCCTGCTCCTGTCGCTTCTTGCGCTCCCGGGCCGCGTACTTGGCCCGGACGCTCCTCGGCAGATCGCTGAGCTTATCGGTGTAGACGACAGTGCCGTCCTTTTTGCGATACTTGTAGATTTCGGCGTGGGTCGGCGCCGAGACCGCGACGAACGACGCGGCGAGCGCGGCCCCGAAGAGAATCCTGATGAGCTTTCGCATGGACCCATCCATCATGGCACGCCTCGCGCTCGCGTTCAGCCTCGTCGGCGCCCTCGCCGGCTGTCGGTCCGAACCGACCGTGCCCCCGAATGTTTTCGCGCCCTGGGACGGAACCTGGGTCGGTCGGTTCTACGTCAAAGACAAAACCGGCCGCACCCTGACCGAGCTCCGCGTTCAGCAGATCTACCGCTCCGAGAGCCCTCGTCTGCAGCGAGGGCAGTTCCGCGAGGTCGACGTGGCCACCGGGGTCGTGACCACCGCCACGGCCACCAACAGCCACGACGGGCGGTCGATGCGGTGCGAAGTGACGAAGAGCAACGGCGAGCACGTCGTGCATACCGGCCGCTGGACCGGCGAAGCCATCGAGTGGTCCCGCTCGACCCCCAAAGTCCGCGAGTTTTTTTCGGAGCGGGTCTCCCAGGGCGAGGACGGCGCGACGTATTACGATATCCGCGGCTGGGGTGAGTACGACGGTGGGGATCGGCTGACCTTCGAAGGCCGCTACCGACAGCAGGCCCCGGCCGAGGTGCAGTAGGGTGCCGCAGCTGCCGTTCAGCTTCCGGAACCTGTCGCGGAGCCCGGCCGAGGACACCCCGGTCGAGCGGGCGGAGGTCGAGCGGGCGGAGGTCGACCGGCCCGAGGCCCGGGGCCCCGAGGGGAGCGACGCGCCGGCCCGGGCCGCGGAAGCCCCCGGCCCTTCCCGTCCGCCGCCCCCCGCGCCCCCCCAGCCCAAGCGGCCGATGCCAAAGCCGCCCCCCGAGTCTCG
>JANQQN010000511.1 GCA_028289325.1 Myxococcota bacterium
TCGGGTCTCCTCACCGGCAAATACAACGACGGCATCCCCGCCGACTCCCGCGGCGCGCTCGAGGGTTACGAGTGGCTGCAGAAGCGACTGACCGACGAGCAGGCCCTCGCGGCGGTGCGCGAGCTCGGCCGCATCGCCGATGGGATCGGGTGCTCATTGGCGCAGATGGCCATCGCGTGGTGCGTGAAGAATCCTCGGGTGTCGACGGTGATCACCGGGGCCAGTCGTCCGTCGCAGGTCGAAGAGAATTTCGCCGCCCTCAAGGTCATCCCCAGACTCGACGCCGACGTTCTGACCCGCATCGACGAAGCCCTCGCCGACCTTCTGTAGCTTCGGTGGTCGAGGCGACCGTCACGCCGGTCAGCCGGGAATCGCGTAGGGCGCGAAAGCCTTCGCCACCGCCTCGTACACCGGGCGCTTCCACGGGATCACCAGTCCCGGAACCTCGGCCAGGGTCGTCCACCGCCACTCGTCGAACTCGGGCTTCGCTTCCGCGGCCAGATCGATATCCGTCGCCGCCCCCAAGAACCGCAGTGCAAACCAGCGCTGCTTCTGTCCGACCTCGTCCTTCCCCGCCCGGGCCTTTCGTTCTTGAACGTCTTTCGGATAGTCGTAGGTGAGCCATCGGTCGATCGTGCCCAACGGCGCCACCAACGACCCCCGAATGCCCGTCTCTTCTCGAAGCTCACGGAGAACGGCATCTTCCGGGCGCTCACCGGGGTCGATGCCGCCTTGCGGCATCTGCCATACATAGGGGCCCGTGGCGCCGATGCGCCTGGCGATCAGGATCCGGCCGTCTTCGTTGAACACGGCCGCGGCAACGTTCGCGCGATATCGAGTGAGGTCCGGCACCCACCCAGGATAGACCATTCACCGAGCCGTCCGAAGCTTGGCCGGCCGGCACGCAGGTCGCAGCACAAGGTGCGAAAACCGCCGGTCAGCCCGCATAAACACCCGCGCTCGACGACAGGGTCTCGCCTCTATCGAGAGTTCATCGGCAACGGCAGACCTTCGACTCATTGGAGTCGATACCATCAATATCGCAAGCCTTCGGTCGACGCGAAGCATCATGAAAAGAAACTGCTCCCGCCCTATGGACGGTGATCCAATGGGAAGATATTTTTGCATTCATCGTCCGACTCCTTCGAATGGAGTCGGACGCCGGCAACTCATCACGCGAGACGGAGTCGCTCATATACACAGTAAGATCGGAGTAGATAATGAGACGGTCCACACCCCTCAAGTATACGGCGTTGGCGGCTGGGCTTATCGCCATGACCCTTCCCATCGGCGCGAGCGCCCGCGAGCTGACGAACTTCTACTGTAGCCAGTTCCGGGATTGGGCGAACCAGCAATACCTGGATCACGACCTCACCCAGGATGCGGCCAAGGGGCGGATCAAGTATCTCTTCGTCTGGAACCGGGGCGACTTCGTCATTCAGACCGTGAAGGTCGATCGTCAGTGTAAGGACGAAGCGCGCACCCGAGAACGATTGACCGACCTCAAGCGAGGGGAGCGGGCGGTGTTCGCGGTCGCGGAGGAACTCAAGAACGGCAAGGCCTGCGCCTACACCGTACGAGCGAAGGTGACGGGTGACCGCAAGTGGCGGACGTACAGCATGGGCAACAAGACGCTGCTCGAGATCAAGGGCTCAGCCTTCAAAGACCAGCGTCTCAAGCAGATGTGCGAGAACTTCAGGATGGCGACCCGAGAGATCTAGGCGTCCGTTCGAGATCTCGAAACGAACGCGGAATCGCGGACCCGCACGACGCCACCGACAGTCCCGCGTCCTCTCTGCGAGGACCTCGTCCGGTCATGGTAGCCGCCGGTGTGACCTCGCTGACGCGATGCGCCGCTCGACGACCGGTCATCGATCAGGAATACTGATGCGGTGATCCGTTGGCACGTCATCGCCGCCGCTCGGCGCCATCTCCTTTTGCTGATCATCATGGCCGCCATCCCCGCGTTCGCATCCGGATGCGCCAGCAGCGGGTCCGCCACCTCCACCCCGACGGGGCCGACCGCGCCTGCCTGGACCAACAAGACGACCTGGATCGAAGGCCGGACGATGTACGCCGTGGGGCTGGTCGCAGGCATCCGCAACCGAGGCTTGGCCATGAGCACGGCCGGCAACCGCGCTCGCGCCGAAATGGCCAAGCTGACCGAGGTCTACACCGCGCAGCTCATGAAGGACTACTCCGCGTCCATCTCCACCGGTGACCTCAGCAACGCGTCCGAGGAGCAGCTGATCGAACAGGCGACGAAGACGTTCGCTAGCCAGCTGTTGGTGGGGGTGCAGATCGTCGACCGATACTTCGACGACCCGAACCGCATCATCTACGCGCTGGCCCGGCTCGACCTCGACAAACAGGCAGAGATCGCCGCCGCGAGGTCGAGGGTCGGTCAGGGCTTTCAAAACTGGGTCTTAGAACACCAAGACGAGGTGCTGGACCGCGTGCGGGGCGCTGACGAGGGTCCGGCCCCCGACGCCGACGCCCCGCAGTAGCCGATGGGACCGGATCGAACCATGAGGACCGCGACGGTCGCCTGTCTCGCGGCCATCCTCGCCTGCAGCGACGGCACCGTCCGTGGGACCGTGGACCCGAGCCCCGTCGACTCCGGTCGACGGGATGATGCCGGCGCTGATGACCCGGGCGCGTCCGACGCCGGATCGACCGCCGACGGGGGCGCGGATGCCGCCATCGTCGACGCCGCGCTCGCCGACGCCGGCCCGACGGACGGAGGGCCGACCGATGCCGGCCCCCCCGACGCCGATGTATCGGCCCCGCTGGCGCTCCTCGTCTTCACCCGCACCGAGGGCTTTCGCCACGGCTCCATCGGCGCCGCGGTGACCGCGCTCGAGGCCCAAGCGACGGCGCGAGGGTGGCGGATGGAGCGGACCGAGGAGGCGGACGCGTTCACCGCCGAGCATCTCGCCGAGCTCGACGTGGTGGTGTTCCTATGCACGTCCGGCGACGTCCTCGATGGTCCCCAGGAGGCCGCGCTGGAGGCGTTCGTCCGCGCCGGCGGCGGCTGGGTGGGCGTCCACTCGGCGACGGACACCGAGTACGACTGGCCCTTTTACGGCGAGCTGGCCGGGACCTGGTTCGCGCGCCACCCCGCCGTACAGGACGCGGAGCTCTCCGTCGAGACCCCGGATCATCCGTCCACCGCCCATCTCGAGGCCACATGGACCCGGCGCGACGAGTGGTACGACTTTCAGACCAACCCGCGGGACGCGGTCACCGTATTGCTGACCATCGATGAATCGACCTACAGCGGCGGCGGGATGGGCGACGATCATCCCATCGCCTGGGCGCACGAGAACCTCGGGGGGCGAGCGTTCTACACCGCCGGCGGCCACACCGCGGACAGCTATCGGGAAGACGACTTCATCACCCACATCGCGCTCGGGATCGAGTGGGCGGCCGGCCGTCGCTGAGAACTGCCCGCGAAGGCCCTTGCGCTGGCGCCACCGTCCGTCAGATCCAAGATCCTTCCCAATTGGCTCAGGACCTATGATCTGCCGTACTAGGCCCGTGCGCATTATCCTGGTGACCAACGGGCTGCGGGTGGGCGGCGCGGAGCGACTGATCGAGGGCCTCGCCGGCGAGCTGCAGGACGCCGGAGACGAGGTCCACGTCGTGGCCACGACCCGTGACGGCGAGATCGGAGACCAGCTTCGAGAGCGCGGGATTCCCGTGACCATCCTGGGCATTCGGACCTCGTTCGACGCGCGGGCGCCGGTCAAACTGGCCCGCCTCGCGCGCCGGTTTCGCCCCCACGTCGTGCACAGTCATCTCGAGGTCTCGGACATCACCACCGCCGCCGCCAAGCTCATCGGCCTGTCGTCGGCGCGGATCGTGAGCACCGTCCACAACCTCGGCCCCTCCGCCCGGCAGCCGGTGAAGAAGACGCTGTGGACGGCGGCCCTCGCCCGCTTCGACCGCGTGTTGTGCGTCAGCGCAGACGTGAAGCGCAAGCTCCCTTACGACGTCGGCGCCGAGGTGTTGTTCATGAGCACGGTCAGCGAGCGCGATGCCCCCCTCCCGCGCGACGTGGCCCGCGAGCGGCTGGGTCTGGCGCCCGACGCGCCGGTGGTCCTCTCGGTCGGACGACTCGACCGGGATAAAGGCTTCGACGTTCTGGGCGAGGCGGCGAACGCGGTACGCCCGAGCGTCCGCTTCGTGGTCATCGGCGACGGCGCCGAACGCTCGGCGCTGACCGCTTACTCCCGCCTCGAGCTTCGAGGCAGCCTGCCCGACGCGGCCACGTTGCTCACCGCGGCCGATGTCGTCGTTTGCCCCTCCCGCACGGAAGGCCTGCCCCAAATCATCCTCGAGGCCATGGCCGCGCGGTGCGCGATCATCGCGACCCCGGTGGGCGGGGTCCCAGAAGCGATCGCCGATGGAGAAACCGGGGTCCTCGTTCCCCCCGAAGCCCCCGCCGTGCTCGCGGACGCCATCGAGGCCGTGCTCGCCGACGAGCCGCGACGCGCGGCGTACGGGGAGGCGGGCCGAGCGCGCCTGCTGGCCGCCGGCTGGACCCGAGAGGCCACCGCTCGCCGGGTGCGCGAGGTGTACCGGGCGCTGACGGCCTGACCTCGGCCCCCTCGACGCGGGCGAGCGGTCAGAACCGGAGACTCGCGCCGACGTGAAGGCTGATCTCATGCACCTCGAGCCGAGTGAAGACCTCCTGGACCACCTCCTCGGCGCCGAAGTCCACCGCCACCGCGTCCGTCTCGCCGAAGCCGTACGCGTAGCGCACCGCGATGACCGTCTCGAAGGTGAGATCGTCGTCGGCCTCTACATCGGTATCGAGACGACGGTCTCGGCGGTACCGGACGCCGAACGTGCCGCCGTAGAAGTCGGTTCGACCCCGGTCCACGCGGTCGCCGTTACGGTCGGTGAACAGCCCCGCGCCGACCCACCAGGTGGGCGCGAAACGCATCTGCCCGCCGATCCGGGCGTTGAAGGTCGTCTGCCGATCCACGCCCACCGAGGCATTGGTGAGCGGACTTTGCAGGTCGACGTCGACCGAGACCCACAGTCGATCGTCTTCGACGTAGGCCGCGCCCAGCCGGGCCCGAAGCGGGGTGTACGGCTCCCAGCTGAACCGGCTGTCTTCGGCCCCGGTAGGCTCGAACACGGGGTCATCGCCGATCGCGGAGACGAGGCCGTCGCTTTGGGAGGACGAATAAAACAGGATCCCTGGGGTCTCCACGCTCGCCCCGACCTGCCATCGCGGCGCGAGCCGCCACTGCATGCCGGCCGTGACGCGGGTCGCGAGCCCCGACACCGCGTCCAGCTGCGACAGCGCGAAGAACTCGGTCGGCGGCGAGTCGTCGCCGTCGGCGACCCCCGCCCCGAACTGCAGCGACGTCTCCGTGCGCAGGTAACCCACCGACAGGCTCACCCCCAGCCGCAGACGGGGATCGATGGACCACCCGACGCCGAGGATGCCCAACATCAGCTGGGTCTGGTCTCGGACGGTCAGCAGCAACCGCTCCTGACGCCCGTCGTCGAGGGTCGTGGATAGCTGAGCGCGGAGAGTCAAGTCGGATTGTCGGAGGGTGAAGACCCCAAAGCCGAGCCGAACCGACGCCGACAGCGGCCGCACGTACGCCACCGCGCTGGGAACGATCACCACCTCGGTGAACGAGTCGCCCCCGACCGTGCCGTCGGAGGTCAGGAGCAGGCCGTCGCCGTCGTAGACCCGCAGGGTGTACGCGGAGCCGCTGACGTCGATGGTGTCGTCTTGGATGTGGGTGAGCCCGGCGGGATTGTAGTACAGCGAAGAGCCGTCGCCGATCGTAGCGATCACCGCCCCCGAAGACAGCGCAGCATCGTTGCCGACCAACACTTCGTCGTCGTTGCCGGCTCGCGCCACCGCGGGCACCAGTAGGGCCAGCGCCCACCCCCATCGACCGATCGCCGTCGACCTTCGTCGCATTTCATCGACCTAACCGAGCGACGGAGGCCGAGCAACCGACCGCGCCCGCCGCCGCGCAATGAGCGATGGTTACGCAAGCCAGCGGCGATACCAGTTGTGGAGGACGAACAGGAACCACACCACCTGCGCGCTGGACGAGCCGCGGGACCGTTCGAAGCGGTCGACGGTGGCCGCGACCCCGGGACCTCGAATCTCGAACGTATCGAGGAAGCCCCGATCTCGGCTCAGCGCGGCCAGCTCGTCTCGCGCGCTCAGCAGCCAGCGGCGAATGGGGATGGCAAAGCCTTGCTTGGGGCGGTCGATCAACTCGCGAGGCAGATACTTCGCCAGCAGCCGGCGCAGCAGATACTTCTTTTCGTGACCCCGGATCTTCATGGTGTCGGGCAAAGCCATGGCGAACTCGATGATGTGGTGATCGAGAAACGGCTCCCGGGCTTCCAGCGCCACCCGCATGCTCGCCCGGTCGACCTTGGTCAGGATGTCGCCTTCCAGGTACGTCGCGACGTCCAGGGCGCCGAGATAACCCACCACCCGCGCTTCGTTCGGCTCCAGCGGGACCGGGTGGCGATCGCGCCAGTGGGGGCTCAGCTCGTTCATCTGCTGGCGGGTGAGGTAGGTCGACGAAAGGTCGAAGAACTCGAGCAGGCCGTCCGCGGTCATGACGTTGCGCAGCTTCACCAGCTTCTCATCGACCCCCCGGTAGTTCTTGAGCACGGGCAGTCGAGGCGCCAGGCGCGCGAGCGTGGTCGGGTCCATGGCCCCCAGTCCGCGGTGAATGAGGGCCCGCGCGACCCCGGGAACCTGTTCGAGACGACGGTGCCAGTTCCGGGCGATCTCGTATCGGTCGTAACCCCCGAACAGTTCGTCGCCGCCGTCGCCGGATAGGGCCACCGTGACCCGCTCCCGAGCCAGCCGACTGACGAGCTGGGTCGGAATCGCGGAGCTGTCGCCGTAAGGCTCATCGTAGACCTCGCTCAGATCGTCGACGAGACCTCGAAAGTCGGCTTCGGTGCACGTCAGCTCGGTGTGGTCGGTGCCGAGGTACTCGGCGACCTGCCGCCCGAAGGGCGCTTCGTCGTACTCCGGGGCCTCGAAACCGATGGTGAAGGTCTTGACCGGCGAGGCCAGCGCCCGCTGGAGAATGGCCGTGACCGTGCTCGAGTCGATACCGCCGCTCAAGAACATCCCCACCGGGACGTCGGACACCATCCGCAGCTGGAAGCTGTCGAGCAAGCGGGCCTCCAGCTCTTCCAAAAGCTCGGCTTCCGACGACCGGCGGACCGACGCGTTGGCATAGACGTCTTGCACCCCCCAGTAGCGCCGCGTCTCGATGCGGCCGTCGTGATGAACGGTGAGCACCGTACCTGGCTCCAGCTTCTTGACCCGTTCGAAGATCGAGCTCGGGGCGTGGATGTAACCCTGTCTGAGGAACAGCGATACCGCCTGTTTGTCGAGGGTTCGGTCGAAGGCCGGGTGATAGTGCAGCGCCTTCAGCTCCGACGCGAACATGAACCGGCCGCGATGTTGGTACCAGTACAGCGGCTTAATACCCACCCGGTCGCGGCACAGGTGAAGCTTGCGCTCGGTCTCGTGCCACAGCGCGAAGGCATACATGCCGCGAAAACGCTCGACGGCCGCCGTTCCCCAGCGGTCGAACGCCTTCAGGATGACCTCGGTATCCGTCCCCGTCTCGAACCCGTAACCCTCGGTTTGCAGCGCGCGACGGATCTCGGCGAAGTTGTAGACCTCGCCGTTAAAAATGAGGACCCACGGTCCGAATCGCATGGGCTGATGGCCGGCCGCCGACAGATCGAGCACCGCGAGCCGCCGATGCCCCAACGCCATACCCGCCCCACGGTCGAGGTACAGACCCGCGTCGTCCGGACCGCCATACGCGAGCGCGTCGCGCATGCGGACCACGATATCCTCCGCGTCGTCCCCCAGGGGGCCCGGCTCCCAGAATCCAGCTATCCGGCACATTCTGTACCGCCCAGCATGCAGCATCCGGCGCGGCACGACAAAGCCGCTTTCGCAGACCGGCTCAAAAGACGAAGCCCCACCTACGTCGGCGGACTCGGCGCAGACCCCGGGCCCCAAACAGTCACACCTGGGGCCTTCGTATCGTCGGGTCCACGCAGCGGCTATGGGGTTCATAGCCGCCGCCGATGGACGGTGACCGTGGACTGAACAGTGTTCCCTTCGAACGAACGCCCCGGGGAGACAAAGGCTCCCCCGAGGGGCTTCAACCAAGGAGTACACTCATCATGTTCGATCTCAGGCTTACGACCGCTTCAACCCTTCTCCTCGCCCTCAGCGCGGCGGCGTGCGACAGCGACCCGGGCGGCGGGGCCGTCGGGTCCCCGTTGACCGAGACCCCAGCCCGCTTCGACGTCGCGGAGAGCGCAGCCCGCTTCGTATTCGACGACGCGCCGGTGTTCGAGGAGGACGGCATGCCCGCGTACGGCAATTCGTTCGTGACTCAGGGCTACATCTATCCCCACGGCTTCCTCGACGACAACGAGGGCATCAACCCGGACGGCTCGCCGGCCTTTCCAGAGATGGTCATCGGCGAATGGACCTGCCGCGGATGGTTCATCGGCGACGGCGCGCACACGGTGACCGGCCCGTGGGTCATCACCACCCAGCTGTACGACTTCTACGCCGTCGCTGGGTACGCGTCCGGCAAGTCGTCGGGATGGCACAATCTCGTGTCCGAGGGCTACGAAGTCGCAGACGTGGGGCAGGTCATCCGACGACCGGTGAGCACGGGCACCGGCGCGTTCCGCGGCGCGGAAGGCGCGATCGACCAGGTCCTCCTCGGCTTCAACGTGAGCATGGGTGTCAACCTGCGCTTCGAGCTCGACCTCGAGGCCTCGGCTGAATAGCGCCCGCCCCGGCCGGCGCTCTTCGAGGCGCTGGCCGGGCCTTTGCGAGAAGCGCTGGCCGGGCCACCGCGGGAAGCGCTGGCCGGGCCACCGCGGGAAGCGCTGGCCGGGCCACCGTGGTAGGCGCCGCCGAGCCGTCCGCATAGACTGGCGCCGTGGAGACTCCGCTCGTTGGCCGCCAAGACGATCTCCGCCGCATGACGGCAGGGCTCGAAGACGCGATCGACGGCCGCGGATCGATGTGGCTGGTCACCGGCGAGGCGGGCATCGGTAAGACCCGGCTGCTGGAGGGGCTCGCCGAGCGCGCGGCGGCCAACGACGCGATCTGCCTATGGGGCCGCTGCTGGGAAGGCGGCGGCGCGCCGTCTTACTGGCCCTGGATTCAGGTGTTGCGGGCGATCCTGGAGGCCGACCCGCAGGTCGCCGACGCGGCCGCGACATCGACTCGGGCGCCGCTGCTTGCCGGTCTCGTGCCCGAACACTTCCCCACTTCGGCGCCTTCCGCCCGCCAAGACCCCGAGCAGGCGCGATTTAGGCTCTACGATGCCGTGACCGAGGTCCTGCGCGAGGCCGCGAAACGGACCCCGCTCCTCGTCCTGCTCGAGGACCTGCACGTCGCCGACGTCGCGTCGATCTCCCTGCTCGATTTCTTGGCCCGACAGATCGCTCAGACGCCGCTGCTCGTCGTCGGAACCTATCGGGATAGCGACGCCGCGCGGCGGGCGGTTGGGCCGGCGCTGGAGCACGTGGCCCGGCGGGTTCGCCGGATGCCGCTCGGGCGACTGGGCCACGCCGACGTGGCGTCGATGCTCCAAGGCCGTGACCCCACCACGATCCAACGGATCTTCGACGCGTCAGAGGGCAATCCGCTGTTCGTGGTCGAGGTGGCGAGGGTACTCGGCCGCAGCGGCGGTCGCCCCACGCTCCCGTTGAGCGAAGGCATTCGCACGGTCATCCGAGAGCACCTGTCGACCGTGCCCGGTCCAACCGTCGACTGTCTGCGCGAGGCCAGCGTCCTTGGCCGAGACGTCGAGACGATGGCCGTGGCCGCGGTGGCTGGGCGTGACGTTGACGAGGTCGAGGGGCACCTCGCCGACGCCGTAGATGCCGGCCTGTTGGTCGATTCGCCGCCAACGGGATACCGATTCACGCACTTTTTGATCCGAGAGGTGCTCCACGCCGACCTGTCCCCCCCACGACGCGCCAGCCTCCACCGGGCGGCCGCGGATCGCCTCGCGTCGCAAGCGCCGCACCCCTGGGCCGAGCTGTTCATGCACTATCGAGCCGCGGGCCCAACGGCCCGGCCGCTGGCCCAGGCGGCGGCGCAGCGGGCGGCCGAGGCGGCGATGACCCAGCTCGCCGTCACCGACGCCGTCGAATACTACGGGCAGGCGATCACGCTGCTGCCGAAGGGGGCCGCCGAACACGATGTGCCGCGGGTCGAGCTGCTGTTGGCCCGAGCGCGCGGACAACTGATCGTCGGGGAGCTCGAAGCGGGCAAGGCCTCCTGCGTGCAAGCAGCGGGCATCGCGCGACGCATCGAACGGCCGGACCTGTTCGCCCTCGCGGCGCTCGAGCTCGGCGGCATCTTCATCATCGGCAACGTCGACGCGACCATGGTTCAGCTACTCGAAGAAGCGCTGCGGCGCCTCCCCGAGGGCCCGAGCGCCCTGCGCGCTCAGGTCATGGCCCGGCTCGCCGCGGCTCAGCAGCCGGCCCCCGATCTTTCAGCGCCGGTCGCGATGGCCACGGAAGCGATCGAGATGGCGAGAGGACTCGATGACCCAGAGGCGCTGTTATTCACGCTTCGCGCCGGGGTCTCGACGATGATGGACGTGTCTTCGCCCGCCGCTCGCCGCCCATTAAACGAGGAACACATCGCGCTCGCCACCGCCCTCGACGATCGCGTGGAGGCGCTCCGCGGCCACCAACGACTGACGATCGACACCGTCGAGCTGGGCGACATGCCCGCTCACCGAGCGTCGGCCCGGGCCGCGGATCTGATCGCGGAAAGCCTCGACCACCCGTTTTACCAGTGGCGCACCGCCCTCCTCCTCGCGGCCGAGGCCGCCGCGAGCGGACGTTTCGCGGAGGCGGACGACCATGACGCGCGCGCCCACGGCCTGGCGAAGCAGGCCAACGACCCCAGCGCCGAGCTGAGCCTGGCCATGCACGCGGTGGGTGTCGCGCTGGTCCGAGAGGACGACGAGCGGGTCCGCGCCCGGCTTCCGGGGCTCGTCGAGGCGTTTCATCAGGTCCAGCTCGACAGCGCGTTCGGCCATCTCATCGTGGCGGGGGCCCTCGCCCGGATGGAGGACACCACGGATCCGCGGGGGGCCGTCGTCGAGCGGGACCTGCAGGTCGCGCTCGAGTTCCAAGATCTGGGGTCGCTCCTGATGATCGCGGAGGTCGCTTTCCTCCAGCGAGACCGGGCCCTGGCCGCCCGGATCGAGCCGGCGGTTCGGTCCCGTCCCCAGACCCTGGTCAGCTGGGGGTTGGTGGGGGCGGTATACGACGGGCCCGCGGCCAGAGCCGTCGCCCTCGTCGCCGCCGCCCTCGGTATGGTCGCGGAAGGCGTACAGGCCCTCGAAGAGGCGCTTCGGGTCGCCGAGAGGGCGGGGCTGGAACCCGCGAGAGCCAGGATCCTGTACGACCTGGGGCGGCTCACGGGGAAACCGGACTACTTCTCGTCGGCGAGGAAGGTGGCTCAGGTGCTGGCCATGCCCGGGCTCCTGCGACGGATCGACCGTCGTCTCACGGTCGAGACCTCGCTTACTCCGGTCACCCCCCCGGAGGAACCGACCCTACGAATGCGCCTCGAAGCAGGGGTCTGGGTCGTCGACACGCCGCGAGGTCAGTTCCACCTCAAGCGGACCAAGGGCGCCGATATCTTGGCGACCCTCATCGAGAATCCAGGGCGTGAACACCATGTCCTCGACCTCGTGACACGGGGCCACCAGGCCACCGACGCCGGCACATCGGGCCCCGCGCTGGACAGCAGCGCGCGCGATGCATATCGGCGCCGGCTCGAGGAGCTCGAAACGGCCATCGATGAATCGGAGTCTTGGGCCGATACTGGCCGAGCGGAGCGACTGAAGGCCGAGCGCGATGCGCTGGCCGCCGAGCTGACGCGCGCGTTCGGTCTGGGTGGCCGAAGCCGAAGCCAAACTTCAGCCAGCGAGAGAGCTCGAGTTAACGTTCAGCGCCGGTTGAAAGACACCATCCGACGTATCGAGGCGTACGACCCCGAGACCGGCAAATGGCTCGAACGGTCCGTAATTACGGGAACCTACTGTCGCTTCGACCCGCCTTGAGACCGCGGAGCGACACGTCGTCGCGCGACCCTTCGCTCGCCGTCATCCCCTATGACCGCCATAGCCCCGAGGGCGACGTCGCGGAACGACGTTCCGTGAATTGTCACGTGGACCGGGCATGAACGACACGACCCTCGAAGCCCTGCTTCTTCCCATGATCCTAGGCGGGTTTGCCTTGTTTGCCCTTCTCGACGTCGTGGCTCCGGCCCGCACCTTTCCGAAGGTCACCCTGTGGAAGGTGCGAGGCGCCGCGTACTTCGTCACGTTTCTGTTCCTATCGTCGACCCTCCCCTTCGTATGGGATGAGTTCCTCGACGCCCATCGACTCTTCGACGCGACGAGTCTCGGTACGGCCGGCGGGGTGACCGTCGGTCTGCTCGCATACCACCTATCCGCGTACGGCTGGCATCGGCTGATGCATGCATCGGAGTTTCTGTTTCGGGTCGTGCACCAGATGCACCACAGCGCCGAGCGCATCGATATCTGGAGCGCGATGATCTTCAGCCCGATCGGGATGGTGATGTGGACCTTCGTCGGCAGCTTCGCGCTGGTGTTCGTGGTCGGCATCACTGCCCCCGCCGCAATGATCATTGGCCTGATCAACACGTTTCTCGCGTTCTTGCAGCACGCGAACCTGCGGACGCCTCGGTGGCTGGGCTACATCATCGTGCGCCCGGAGTCCCACACACTCCATCACCATCGCGGTGTTCACGCTTTCAACTACTCGGATCTGCCGTTCATCGACATGCTGTTCGGAACGTTCCGCAACCCCACCGCCGAACAGGCCGCGCGTCCGGTGGGCTACTACGACGGTGCGTCGAATCGGGTCCTCGAAATGCTCGTGGGTATGGACGTCACCCGGCCCGTCGAAACACCGACCCCGAAGAAGGCGGAGTACCTATCAGAAGCGTAGACGCGTAGCATCCTCTCGACATGGGACAGCGTCACCACAGCATCGACTACATCGAGATCTCCGTGACCAACATCGCGGACGCCAAGCGGTTCTACGCCGACGCATTCGGCTGGCGGTTCACGGGCTACGGCCCCGGCTACGCCGGCATTCGGAGGTCCGATGACGAGGACCGAGAGATGGGCGGCCTCAGCGTCACCGAAAACGTCAAGCCGGGCGGCCCGCTCGTCGTGCTCTACTCAGAAGACCTCGACGACAGCGAACGGAGGGTCCGAGAGGCCGGAGGGACCATCACTACGCCGCCATTCGACTTTCCCGGCGGCCGCCGTTTTCACTTCACCGACCCCAGCCGCAACGAGCTCGCGGTGTGGTCGACCGTACTCAACCCTGGCGCGCCCGGGCGAGCGTAGACAGCCAGCGGATTCTGCGCTAACGGCCCTTGCATGGGAATCATCGATTTCGTCAAGGATGCCGGTTCGTCGATCTTCGGGCCGAGCGAAGAGCAGAAGGCGGCCGCCGCCGCGGCCGAGGCCCAAGCCTCCGCCGAGGCAGACGCCAACTACAAGGCGGTGTTGGCGCAGCTGAATCAAGAGACCGCCGCCAAGCTGACCGACGTCGTCGCGGGCATGGGCTTCTCGACGGACAAGCTGCAGATCGAGTTCGACGCATCCCAGAACCGAGCCATCCTCAGGGGCTCCGTTGATTCCCAGGCCGACCGCGAGAAGATCGTGCTGCTGGTCGGCAACAACCAGGGCGTGGCCCAGGTCGATGACCAGCTGGTCGTCGCGAGCCCGGAGCCAGAGGCGACTTATTACACCGTAGTCAAGGGAGACACGCTGTCGAAGATCGCCAAAGCGCAGTACGGCGACCCCATGAAGTATCCGGTGATCTTCGAAGCCAACAAGCCGATGCTGAAGGACCCGGACCTCATTTACCCCGGTCAGGTGCTCCGCATCCCCCCCAACGCCTGAGCCGGCGGCGACCGTCGCCTGTCGTCCCCAAGGCCCCATGAACCGCCACCCCCCCATCCACCCGCGGCCGCCCGCGTAGCTGGCGTCGATCGTGGTTCGGCGCTTCGACTTCGAAGATGTTCTGGCCGTCCCCGCGGGCGCCGATTCTCGGCCGGGCCTTGCCCGCCCCATCGCCAGCCTGCGCACGACATCGCTCGACTTCCGCTTGACGTTCGGGCCGGTGTACTCCGGCCCGAGCGACCCGTGCACCCATCGGACCGACGGCGAGCTGTGGCGCGCGAGCCGAACCCCGGAGGGCCCCGGAACGCTACATCTGTTCGCCCGCCGCGAGATGCTGTGGGCCCGAGCGTTCGGCCCCGGTGGCCGCTGGCTGATGACCAACGCGCGACGCATCGCGAGCCTCGAAGACCGACCGGAAGCATTCCGCCCTCAGTGCGCCAAGCTCCGTCGGCTGCGGCCCTCGGCCCACGGCCTCCGGCTCGCGCAGACGCCGACGGTCCTCGACGCGCTCCTGCCCGCGATCGTGCACCAGCGGGTCAAGACCTACGAAGCTCGCCGCAGCTGGGCCCGGATGGTCCGGGCCCTCGACGATCGGGCGCCGGGGGCGGAGTCGTTTCTGTGGCTGCCGCCCGAGCCGGCGCGGCTGGCCCGAATGCCG
>JANQQN010000520.1 GCA_028289325.1 Myxococcota bacterium
AGCCCGCGCCCTGAACCTTATCAACGCGATGTAGTCAGATCGATCCGACTCAATCTCCACGAAACCTCAATGAACTCAGGCGCCTGCACGCCAACAGGCTGCGAACTTCGGGCTAGCCAAAACGCCGAACGAATGACCTTCACTGAGGACTCGGCCTTGCCCGCATTACCGGATTGGCCGAGCCTTGCGACGAGATCTCGCGCTCGTGCCGTGCGCCAAGGCCCAGCGGCGTTCTCGAAGCGCACTGCACCATCCATGGAGCGCTGTCGTGCGGTCACACAGACGCTCGCGATCATCATCTCGGCCTGAGCACTCGGGCGACCCACGGCTTCGCGTGGAGCCTGAGACGCGGCAGCGAAGCGAGCACGTTGGTCAATTTGTCCTGACCATCAACTCCGAGTGTCTGAACAAGATCATCATCTTCGGAGAGTCCCATCTTCGATCGGTCACCCGCGACTTCGCAGCTCGTTATCGTGAAGAACGCGACCGTCGGGCGCTCAGTGACGAGCTGTTTTGCGCATCTTCATCGATGACACCGGCCAATGACGATCCGATTGTTGCGACGAACGCATTGGCGGACTTCCAAAGTTCTACCGGTGAGCAGCGTGCTCCTCGAGCGAGCATAGACCACCATGGAATCTACCGTCGCCAGTCGGGGCGAGTCCTTCGCCACTGGAAACCGATTCGATCGGAACGAACGTCTTGAATCGTGGTCGCCACGCCGAGTCCTCCGTCGTTGAGGAAGACGGCAGGGAAGTACTCGCCCGCCGGGTCGCGAGTGGCCGGTCTGTCGCCGCGCGTCCAGCTGAGTGGCGCGAAGGCGGCGAAGCGCTGGACGCTCGGCTCCCCACGCCGATGTGGAATGGTCACCAGCGCCACGTGAGCTCGGAGCGTGTCATCTCGCCCTGCAAACCATGTTGCAGCAAGCTCCCCCGACGCGCCTGCGACCAGGAATGGAAAGAACAAGCGCTCGTCGCGTGCGATGCTCCACTTCTGCCAAGTTTGTCCAAGGTCCGTCGAATGGGCGAGCCAGAGCTGCGATCCGTCGCTCGACAGGTGATAGAGCCCTCCGGTCGCATCCCATGCCAGGGGTTCGACCCATCGAGGGATAGTGTTACGGTCGCGGAATGTCGGGTCCCACTCGGGCTCGAATGGAGCGCGACGCTTGGTCCAGCTTTCGCCGCCATCGATGCTCACTGCGATGTATTCGACCCCTTCGTCGTATTTCTTACCCGATGCCGAGAGCGACGTGATCCGTACGGCGAGCTCACCTGAGGGTCCCGCTGAGAGGTGACTCGAGCCGCCCCTGCGATGAATTCGAGGCTGCTCCGTCCAAGTGATTCCGCGGTCCGTGCTGCGAGCATGACAGACACCCTGCCCGTCGTTCCAGATCACGTGCGCGGTTCCGTCGGGGGTCACCGCGATCCAGGGGCGGTCGTCGAAACGGGACTTCGAAAGGAGCGTCCACCGCCAAGAGTGCCCGATGTCTTCACTCACGCCGACCGCGATTTGGGTCCCTTCGTAGACCTCGCGATCGAAACCCATGGCGACGAAGTAAAGTGTTCCGTCAGGGCCCACTGCCAAGTCGACGTCGGAGTTGCCAGCAGCGCCGTCGGCCGCGGTGCCCACATCGACCCTTGCCCAGCTTCGACCACCGTCGTTGCTCTTCCAGAGCATCGGAGGTTCTCCGAGTTCGCTGCTGCCGTACCCCGAGACAAAGAGCACCCCCGATGGGTGTTGAACGACCATTGGCTCACGCGCGAGACGATCCAAGTGCTCGACGGGCTCGGCAAATTCGATCAACTCGGGTGTGGCGAGGGTCTGGGTGGGAGGTGTTCCCGGAACAGCGCAACCGACCAGCAGGGCTCCCGCAACCGCCATGAAGGGTGACCGCATCACAGCGTACCTAACTCGCCCCGCGCGTCGACCGCAACTCTTTGTCCTAGACGCTGAGTGTACGGCCGCTTCGGAGCGTACGGCCGGCGCTCCAGACCGACGTGCGGGCGATGACCGGCTCGAACAACCTGTGGCGGGCCCAACTTTAGGTCGATGACCTCCCTTGGCTAGAGACGTGCCCGAGATGCGGTCGTGGTGTGCCTGTCGAGTAGCGCCGAAGTCGTAGATCAGTCGCTCCGCTTCGACCTGGACTCCCAGTAGGCGCGCATTCGCTCGGCCGCGCGGTTGCGCGCTTCGGGCGTCCATCTGGTCGGCGCCCCTTCCGCACCGTTGTCGTTCGCTTCGGCGGGCCGTTCTATCGTGAACGTCTCTGCGTCGATGCTCAACTTTGATCTCGATCGGCGGTCGGTTCGGATGGTGGGTAAAGGCGACAAGGAGCGCGTCGTTATCGCGTCGTGTTCCAGAGAAGGCGATCGAGTATCTGCAGGCCGAGAACCGCGTCTTCGAGCAAAGCTCGGCGGGCGTCGGATTAGGTTACGGATGCAGAGCTTGGGAAGCCTTCACAGAGATATCAGAGCTTACGCTTACCGGTCGCTGGGCGTTCTGCCTAGACTAACCCAACCGTTCTAGCGACCGCTTCCGGCCCGCCGGCGACGACCTTTACGTCCTCGCCGGGCCGCGTCGGGGCCTGGGCGATGCCTAAGCGTGACCGCAATCCCCCAGACCAAGAGGCCGCGACCGCGCTTACCCGTCGCCGCCACACCGGGCGTCGACCCACGCTGGGCTGAACCCGACGCATCGTTGTCGTCGTCCACCCGATCGGCCGGCAGACGCCCGATCTTGAAAGGCGCGGTGCATCCTTTACCGGAAGTTGAAGGTTCGCGGCGACCTGCGTAGTGCCGGGGCCGATGCCTAGTCGCCTAGCGCCGTCCCACGCCATGATGTAGTCGTCGTGAAGGTTGAGAGGTCGACACGAGCATATCGACGGTCGGAAGGTCGTGGTTGCTTTGGCCGCCGTTGCCAGCGTGTCGGGCTGCCCGTCTCGGAGCGGAACCGACGACGACACTCGCCAAACGGCGGCGACCTCGGCGGCGCCACACAGCGACACCCAAGGCCGCGTCCGGCCCATCGATGGCTGGCGCATATCCGGCTGCCGACAATTCGAGACCCGGCCCATCCCCGACTGCTACACCGAGACGGGCACTGTCAGCGTGTTCGTCCCCGCCGTTCGGTACGCCCTGCTCGAAGCGCGAGTGGATGGCGACCCGCTCGCCGACAGCGCGGTCGACGGAGGGCAACGCTTCGTCGCCCGACGCCCCGGCTTGTTGCACATCGTCGACCGTGACCACCATCGGGCGCTGGCGGTACACATCCGGGCGTGGCCGCCTCCTCCACCGCCGGCGCCAACGCCCACCGCGCCTCGCCGGCCGTCCTCGGTCGATGACGCGAGGGCCCGACTGCATTACTGTCGGTCGCCCCGAGGTGCGCCCGAGTGGCTCAGTAAAGAGCGCTGCCTGCGGTGGTTGTCAAACCTAGACGATTACTTTGGCGAGCGCGGGTTGCGTGATGAGCAGGCCTCGACCCGCAGCGTCCATGCTTCACGCCTCGTGCGCCTCGGGCGCCTCGCAGAGGCCTATGAAGTCGCGTGGCAACCCTTGCTGCTCGATATCCCAACCTACGAGCGGGAACTCGCTCTGCATTACGTCCGCGTGGCCTCGGCCCGCGAGGTTGGCGCCCTGACCGATGCGCGGTTCGCCTTCAACGCTGCCCGGCCCTGCATGCGGGCTTCGGGCGACGTACGCATGAACATTCACTTGCGCCTCCTGCTATTGAGCGTCCTGCCGCAGCTGGGCGAAATCAGCGAGATGGAGCGCCTCGTCGCCACGCTGGAGGCGCTTTTACCCCAGGCGAGATCGAGGACCCAGGCCACGGTCCTCGTGGATCTGGGCTGGGCGGCGTACCTGATAGAGGAGTCGTGTCGTCATCAACTCTGTGCGCCGATGAAGCTTGCTGCATCCACCGAGTATACTCGGCGAGCCCTTTCGTTGATGGGTGAGGGCCACCGCCATCGCGACACCGCGCTCGTCAACCTCGCTATGGCCTCCTTGGTTCAGGGCGCCCAGGAGGATGCACGCCGGGTACTTCGACAGCTGCAGCGTAGCCCGCCGAACCCGTACCTCAGCCCCTGGATCACGCTGATCGACGCAGAACTCGCGGCCGATGAGGCGAGCATGCGCGCTCGAGCCATCCGATCCCTGAAGACCCTGGGCAGTGACACGTCCGTTCCGCCCGAGGTCCAGTGGCGGGCGCATGTTCTCCGCGGCACTCTGGCCGAGCGCAGCGGAGACAATCAGGCCGCCGAGCAGGCGTATCTCGACGCGGAGGCCGTGGGACGCGCGTGGCTCGGTTATCTGGCCGTCGGTGCCGGCACGGTTGGACTTCGACGCAGCCTGGATGCCGCGAGCGACCGCCTCGTTCGTCTGCTGCTTGGGCAGGGGCGAACCGCCGACGCCTTCGAGCGGGCGCGGGCGGCCCGACGCACCGAGCTCACCCACTGGATGCTCGCCGCCAGTCATCGGGACCGCCCGGCCGAGGAACGACGCCGGTGGCACGCGTCGGCGGTGAAGCTCCGGGGCGCTCTTTCCGGTGATGACGCCGAAATCGCGGAAGCCTTGCGCCAATATCGACAAGAAACGGCACCGGCTCTCGGGGGTCTGGGCGATCGGAGAAAGTCAACCTCGCCGCCGCCAGGCGTGGCCCGCTTCATGATCACGTCGGCTGGCGAACAGCTGCACGTCTTCTTGGAACTGAACGCCCGGGTCCATGTCCAAAGCCTGGGGCCCCCGCTGGCCGCCTCGACGCCCAATCAGATCGTCCAGGCTGGCCTCGCCGCGGTCGCCGAGCAAATCGACGAGGCGCAGGAGATATGGTTGCTCGAAACCGCCCCCACTCGAGGCGTTTCTTTGACCGCGCTTCGACATCCTGTGTGGCGACAACCGCTGTTCTTGACCCATCACCTGTCGATTAGTCTCGACCTTCCTCCGGCGCCCGCCACCGAGGGGGAGCCGACGGCGGTGGTCGTTATCGACACCGACCGGATCGAGCCGGCCCGCAATGCCCTTCCGGCAGTGCTCGAATCAATGTCCGCCTCGGGGCTTCAACCGCAAGTTCCTCCGCCTTCGATCGGCCGGGACGCCCTCGTGCGGCGAGCCACGCGCGCGGAGTGGTTTCACTTTCTTGGGCACGGCCGGGTCGAAGGCGACGCATGGCGTTCGGGTCTGCAGCTACCGGGGGGCGGGTGGCTGCAGAGCGCCGATCTGTTCGCCCTCGATGCGGCGCCCGAGTTCGCGGTACTGCTCGCCTGCCATTCCGGCGGCTCCATCGCGGCCAGCCGGCCGCGACCCATCGGTATCGCCCACGCACTGCTCATTGCCGGAACCCAGGAGGTCGTCGGAACCCGAGCGCTGCTCAGCGCTCGTGATGCGCAGTCGTTTCAATCGGCCCTGTACGCGGCTCCCGGGCGTTTGCGACACCGATGGACGGCAGCCGTCCGCGCGCTTCACTCAACCCTGCCGCGCTCGGCGGAGCGGGCCCTCACGGTTTTTGTACGGTGACGCAAGAACTTTGCCCCACTTTGCGCAGGGCCTGTCGTTACATAGGGCATGACGCCGGTAGGGGTGGCCGTCCAAGGCCTATGGGCAAACGGGTGCTGCGCCAACACGACCGTCGACGCCGCCTTGGCGGCGGACCCCACCGATTTGACGCTGCTCGCCGACTTCTTGGCCGGACAGACCAGCGCATTCGACGAGCTCTTCGTCCGGTTAACCCCGGTCATTCATAAGAGCGCCGCCAACGCCTACGCCCGATGCCACCTTCGACCGTCCCGCGACGACCTTCAAGAGACGGTTCAAAGCATCTGGGCGGCCGTCTGCGCGCGGGACTACGAAGTTCTCCGTCGGTTCGACCCTGCTCATCCGCAAGCGTCGGTGCGCGCCTACATCGGACGGTTTGCGCTGTGGCGGGCAATCGACTTCATGCGGAGCGCTCAACGCCGCGGTCTGGATATCCACGATGGCATCGACTTCGAACGATGCGCGCAGCTCGTGGATCGCTTTGCCGAATATGTCGAGAACCGTGACTATGCGCTGACCCTTTTCTCTCTGCTGTACGCCGAACTCCGGCCCAAGGGTCGGGTCGCCCTCACGGTTCTCTTCTTAGAGGGCCTGACGGTCACCGAAGCCGTCCGTCGAACCGGGCTCACGGAGAGCTCCCTGCTGACCTGGCGACGGGAAATTCGGAGAACCGCCCGGCAGATCAGACTTCGACTCGAGAGGGAAGATGATCATGCAAAGTGACCTCAGTCTATTGAAGGAGTTCGAGGGTCTTGCGGATCCGGTCGACCCTCGTCTTGAACAGTGGGCCCTCGGTGAGCTAGCCGAGGACGAGGTGCGCGAACTCGCCGCCGATGGACACCACGACCGACACATCGGCGAGTGGCTAGAAGTCTATCGTCCTCTCAGCTCGGAGGAACTCTCTCGAGTAGACCCGCGAGGAAAGGTTCGGGTCCGTCCCCGGCGGCCGCTGGTCTCGGGGCCAGTCTTGGCCATCGCGGCCAGTGTGACCCTCGTTGCTTTGACCAACGTTGGCTTGTGGTGGTCGTCGGAAACCTCCGTGGCGATTCGTATCGAGGGCCCGGTGGAGGCGGTAGAAGACCGAGAGGTCGTATCGGTTCGGGTGGAGATGTCGGGGGCAGCCCCCCACCTCGGGCTGTGGGTCGAGTCCGACGACGGCGCGCTCATCGCCACCGGAACGGCGTTGCGCCCCGATGGCCACGTCTGGCGAGCCCGGGCGCGCGCCGGCAAGTTGACGAGCGGGTACTTTGGACGACTCCATCTTCTCGCGGTGGCCGGCGGCGCCCGCTGCACCCGGCCGGAGACGCTCGAGAAGGCACGACAGGCGAATTGCCGCATCGCAAGATGGCCCCTCACCGTGGGGCCGCCCCCCGTCGAGGCGGGTGTGGTGGCCGTCGAGGTGCTGAGCGGGAGTCGACGCGGTCCGACACCCACCCTCGAGATTCCGTCGACCGGTAAGATCCTCATCTCCCTCAAGCATCCCGACGGACCGATCTCGGGCAACATAGTCCATCACCTCTGGCGGCGCGGGGAGTTCGGTCGATGGCACCGACTGACCGCACCTGGGGGCCTGCCAAGCGAGGTTGAGGTCGGATTGAAGATCGATTCCCGAAACCTGCTGCCCGTCGGCGAACGACGCGGGGCTTTGCGTATCGAAAGCGGGCCGGGCGGTGAGGTCCACCGGCAACCGGGTGCGTCGTCGTCCAAGGCGTGGCGGTCCACGGTCTTCCAACTCGTGCGGCGCCCCGATAGATAGAAGGAACATGGATGTACACTAAAGCGAGCCGGATAAAACGTACGGTCGCGGGCCTGGCCGTGAGCGTCGGTCTGGCCTGCGTGGATGACCCGGCCCCGACTGACATCTTCGCCGTAGCGGAGGGCCACTTCGGCATCACCGTCGGCCAAGCCGATGGCCTGTGGCGGTTCGGTACCGGATACCTGCGCGGCTCGGATTGCGCCAACGAGCCTGCAGTGACGTTCGCCACCGGTACGCTCGTCGCCGAAGACTTGTTTGCTCCGACGGTCGGAGTGACGGGACTCTGCCGCTACGGATGGCACAGTCCGATCGGAGTCCTGCCCCCAGATCAGAGCGACCTCGCCGCACATCCCGACATCGTGGCCATCGACTTCGAACCCACGCCGCTGGACTTGCACGCGACGGGCAATGTAGCGGTAGTGTCGTCGTCGATCAGCATCGACGTATACTCGACATACCGCGCCCGGTTTCTCGATCGGGCCGGGGCGTGGGAGGCCTCAGGACAGCTCGGAACGTCGAGCGTGACCGTCGTGGTCATTGACAACATTGTTCCATCCACGCCCCGCCCCGGGGAAAGCTGGACGCAATCGACCCTTCCGGGCGCCAACGGCGTCGGCCGGCACGGCTTAGGCGTCGCGCGCATCATCGAGGAGCTGGCCTGCCCCAAAGCGGGCGTCAGTCCCACGACTTGCCCGGTCAAGGTCGAGGCGGTCTCCGCTTTCGACTCCACGGTCTATTCCGACGGCGTCCATGAAGGCGATTCGCACGGCGACGCAGTATCGCTCGCGCGCGCGGTCATTCGAGCTATCGATGACTTTGGACCTCGCCCCGGCCGCCTCGTGATCAATCTCAGCCTCGGCATCACCCGGGATCAGCTGCTGCGCTTTCCCCGGCAGGCCGAAGAACTTCGCAACGCGCTCGCCTACGCGGTATGTAACGGCGCGCTGATCATCGCCGCGGGCGGCAACGACCACGGCTTTCGCACGAGCAAAGACTTCACATTTCCCGGAGCAGACGTCATGCCGGTCAGGTGCGGGCTACCGGCCCACGACTCCGCCGTCGCCCCCATATTGGCCGCGGTCGCTGGCGTCAAAAGCACGAACCACCCACTCGCCATGAATCGACCGATCGACGTTGGTGTGGTCCACGTGGCCGCCGCCAGCGAGCGCGCGGTCCCCGACTTCGGCAGCGCTCGCGCGCCCGGCCCGCTGTACCTCGTTCAGCTCACCGGAACATCGGTCGGGGCCGCCGTCGTCTCGGCCGCCGTCGCCGCTACCCTTTCCGTTGAAGGCGGACTCTCGCGGACAGAGCTTCAGCAAATGTTCAGCGAATCAGGCTTACCGATTCCGAAGCTGTGGGTAGGGGGAGCATCGTCCGGCACGATGCCGCTGATAAGGGTACTCGATGCCCTCGAGTGGGTATGCGATAGATACCATTGCTCGAGCCTGCCCCGACCGTACTCGCATTCCCTCCCCACCGTCGATCCCATCGCCGAGTTCAATGTCAGCCATCCGGAAGCCCAGAGTTGGAGCTTGCCCCCGATGCCTGGCCTGTGGCCTTCGGGCATTCTGCCGCAGATTCGCTGCGTCGGCGGACCGTGCCCGCCGACGCCCATTCCGATGGACGAGCGCATGGGACTGGTGTCGCAACCACCGACCCAGCCGATATGCCCGGATCACTGCGACCTCAACATCAACGGCCCCGTCCCCCTCGTTCAGGTCAATCAGGCTCCGCCACGCGAGTTTCTAGGTGGACGCAGGACCCTCGAGCTGAGCGACGGCCTTTCGGCCTATCTCGTACCGCTGACGGTGACGTCGTCGGGCGCCGAAGTCATCGACGTTCAGAACGCGCTGGCGGCCACCGGCCTCCAGTCGCAAGATGTCCTTCAGGCCCGTATCATCTACGAGAGCGCTTTGGGCGTCAGTCGGGCTGAAGAGCTCGGCATAGAATGATCCTCCGCCCCAACGAGGCTTTCGTTCAACACTTCGTCGACGGAGGCTAGCCAGAGATGCCGGCACTCACCCCAGTTCGAAGCCTCTCGCTCGTTTCATATCAATAGAGAGCAAGGCGGGCTCGGCTCAGAAGGGCTCGTGTCGCTCTACCAACGCACGAGGACGCGCCGCCAGCGGGCGGACGGCCCGCGTGCGTCCGAATCGGAGAAGAGAGCGAACCATGAACCCAATAGACGGTCGAAGCCGCCCCACAACCGAAGATCCACCGGCCTGCCGAAGAATGCCTCGCAACCCCCGCGGGAAAGCGTTCGCAATAAGAGTTGCCGCCGGCCTCGCCGTGGTCAGTCTCGTGCTGCCCCCGCGTTCTTCACTGGCCGAAGTCGTCGTGGGTCACGGGCCGTCAGCGCTTACGGCCGCGGATGGGCAGTCGATCGGGTCGGACCTCCAACCGAACACCTCGGGGAATGCAGGGCATCTCGCCTACCAGTACCAGCTGGAAGTCCCCCAGGCACGCGGCGGCCTGGTGACGCCGAATGTGACGATCACCTACCTATCGGGGCGGGGTACGGGGTTCGTCGGCAAAGGTTGGGATCTGCCGCTGACGTACATCGAACGGCGCTTTATGCGTCGCACCCCGTTGTCCGCAGGCGCCATCAAGAGTCCAGGCGTCTTCGACCCCGTCGAATTCGACCTCCACCTCGGCGGTGACGTCACCGCACTCAACGAAGAGGGAAACGGTGTGTTTCGCGGCGCCGTCGAATCCAGATTCATGGAGCTGAGGAAAGTCGGCGACAACTGGGAAGGTTATGATGCCCTCGGTATTCGCTACGTCTTTTCCGCTCGGCAAAGCGGAAGCATCGCGGGCGTAGGGTATCGGTGGTACCTATCGCAGATCGTCGACCCCAGCGGGAACGCGTGCAGCTTCACCTACGACCGCCCCGGCGGAGTCGCGGCTGACTTCCGATTGAGCGAGATTCACTATAATGGCCACAAGAACGTCATCAAGTTCATCTACCAGCCGGTCTCCAACGCCTCTCCCGTTTACCGGCACGCCTTTGGCACGACGACCGCGCTGTCCGAGTTCCTGAGCGAGATCCAAATCCTGTCCGAAGACGGCGCGTCGATCGCTCACCGGTGGCGTACGTATCGTCTCCTCTATACGATGGGAGATGCGTCTCAAGCCCCATTGCTTCGCACGATCCAGGCCTTCGGCTATGGCTCCGAGCAAAACTACGAGGCCGAATCACTTCCCCCGACGACCTTCACGTACAGCAATCATCTAGCGGTGTTGGGCCGCACCCTCCTCACGATTTCCAACCGGCAAGGAAACATGCCGCGGTTCATGTCGTACGCAATGCCGCCTGACGAAACAGGCGAGATAAGAAGCCCCTCTCGTAAGTACGAGGCCGCTGGTCTCTTCGACTTCACCGGCGATGCGCGTCCGGACTTTGTGGAGACCGAATGGGTCTCGATAAAGTCAGTCCCACTGAGCTACATCGCGCTGAGTCCCGACTTGACACCGTTTGCATTCGAGGATCGGCAATATGCTCGGCAAGACCGTAACTACTACATCAGCCAGAATCAGAGCGAGATCATCGACCTGAATGGCGATGGGATCAAAGACGTCCTCGGCGGCATCACTCGTGCCTCCTTCGCATCCGGTCGGCCCTTTCCGCAGATCCACACCACCAAGACCTGGTTTGTCTCCGAACATCTGCAGAACACGATGTCCAACTTGGACGCCTACGAAGACGGCGCCAATTGGATCCGAAGGACTGACCACCAACAACAACTGAATGACGAGGCCATGGGCATCGTCAGCCGCCAGGAGATGGTCGCTCGAGTCATCGACGTGACCGGAGATGGTATCCCGGATCTCGTCAAGGCCAACCCCGGATCCCACTACTGGCATGTCTATCTCGGGTTTATCGATGGTAACAGCGGGGGATTCTCCGCGTATGGCGTGACGTACGACTTCGGCCAAGTCGCCCCTCTTCTCGGCCAGACGCTCACCCATGACGACAACGCCCACGACTCCGAATGGGGCGGAGCGCTCATCGAGACCCGAACCCTGATGATCGACCTCGACGGCGACGGCCTCGTCGACGTGATCCCCGAACCCTTCGACGGGAACGATGACCACGTCTTCCTGAACAACGGCCGCGGCTTCACTCGAGTTCCATGGCACATACCGACGACTCTTCGCGAGGATTACCACGATGGCATCGTACGCCCCATCGTGACTTGGCGAAATACGGTCGCATGGGCGAACTATCAGACCCACGGACTCATGGACATCAATGGTGACGGACTGACCGTCGCGCTGGTGACCACTTCGACCGACGACATCCGAGTGTACTACGGACCCGGCCGAGGGTTTGGACCCACCACATCGCTGCTCTTCGAAGGTCAATTCTGGTTTGGCACGCCGTTTTTGGCGCGGTGGAAAGGTATGGACAGCCGAC
>JANQQN010000549.1 GCA_028289325.1 Myxococcota bacterium
ACTCTCGAAACCAGACCGAGCTCCGCATCCGATCCGCAAAGCGCGATGTTTACTGATGTACGATCGTAGGGTACTGCCATCACGCCGTCCGCGCAGATGGTCGTGGCCAACGGCAGTGGAGTACCATGGAAGAGATGATCAAGGTGGCCCGTGAGGCCCTTCACCAGATGCCGCCAGCAAGCCGTTTTGCAGAGGCAGACGCTGCTGTGCTGGCGAAGCATCGCGAGCTACTACTGTCGTGGGAAGACGAGCTGGTTGAGCGGTTCTACGACACCTTGTTCGCACACGGCCCGACAAGCGCTGTCTTTCAAGAGGGTGAGCGGCCGGGTCGAGAGAAGACGTTGCAAAACTGGTGGCGGAAAACGATGCACGGTCCGATTGACGATGCGTACTTTGGTTGGATGGCCATGGTGGGTTTGGTGCATGTCGTGCGCGACGTGCCGAATCCGATGATGCTGGCCATGACACCATTCATCGCCGAGTTCATCAAAGAGAAGGCGACTCAGGAGGCGGGGCTCGATGCTGCCGATGCCAACGCCATCGTCGATGCCTTCCAACGGTTGATGAACACGGTCGGGGCGGTCATAACGTATGGCTATGACCACGCCCGGACCGACGCGTTGTTTAGCGTGGTGGGCATGGACGTCGGGTTGTTGCAACGGCTGACGCACGACGAAGCGCAAGTAAGGTTGACGAAAGTCCGAGGAACCTAGCCGCCACTCGTCCGCGGTGTCCCCAGGCCGGTTGCGAGAACGAGTCGTTGCAGCGCTCGACAAGGGATACTTGCAGGGCGAGTCCTACTCACCTCCTCCCGCGACTGAGAACACTACATACGGGCATCTGCGAGATCGGCCGAAACCCATGGTTTTCAAAGAAGCCGCCAGCGTCATTCTGGCCCGAACGACCGGCGCCAGGCCGACCACTCACGTTTCGCGATGTCCGCGGTATTGACGCGCGCGCCGATCCGCGCCAGGTATCCCCGGTGAGAAAAATGTCCAACCAACTCGACGCAAGTGCAGATAGGGCTCTTGGCCGCCGCGATCGAGTTGGGATCGACGCCGAGCAAGTAAGGACGGCAGGCGCTGCATCTCGGCAATCAACCAGTGCGAGCTCCAACCAGGATTGAATTATGGCATTCGCTAATGAACTTCAGGGTCTTATCGACGAGCTGAACATCTCGGTTCCGGAAATGTACGGCTCGATCATTGCCAGCCCCGATGGCATGCCGATCGTCCACTCTCTTAAGGGAGGAGACGACAAACGGATCGCTGCAATGGTTGCGACGGCGCTTGGCCTGGGTAAGCGCATCTGCGAGTCGGTGGGAGGTGGCCAGATGCGAGAGACGACCGTCGCGGGCAGGGATCGCCATGTGTTCGTCTATTCGGCCGGACCGCGCGGCGTGCTAGCGGTCCTAGCGGGGCCCGAGGCCAACGTGGGGCTCATCCACCTCGAGGCGCGCAGCGTCGCGCGGCGCATTGAACAGGTCCTCGCAACAGCCTAAGGTACGGGTCCTCATCGGCATGTCCGATGGCCTGGCCGTGTATAGGCGATCAACGCCCGCGTCGGGGATGATGGCGTTGAACTGAAGTTTCCATGATATCTCCTTGAATAGGGACGTTCCGACCGACGCGGGAGACCGGGGTTATTACAAGTGGCTATCTTTGGAAGCTGCGAGGACATGATGCTTCCCGACGTCCTTATGATTCTCGGCCCACGGCGAGGCGTGCTGGCCTTACAGGAGACAGGGGTCGCCGGAAGCGTCGAGTTCCATCTGCAGGAACGCCACCTATGCGGGTCGGTGGTTGACGGCACGCCAATTCAGTCGGCACGCCGCGCGCAGTACGTCTTCTCGAGTGTCATCATGGCGCGAAAGGGCGCCTTCGTTTTTCGACAGCTCCCGGCCGTCCGAAATGACTTTTGGCTCCCTCTCGAGCGGCTCATCTTCGGCGCGCTGACGGCGCTCGACGAGGTTGATCGGGTGCGAGACCAGCTGCCAAGCGCTGACACCGTGTTTCAGCTGCGATGGCAGACGCCGCGGGTCACCGATCCCGCCCTGCGCCGCTTCCTCGATCGGGTGTGGGTCCTGTTGGTCGCCGGCGCTTCGTCACGCCAGCTGTCTTCGACCTGCGATATTCCGTTGGATTCCGTATTGCTGGTGATTCACAAGCTTCGCGTTCTTGGCGTGGTGACGCCCGTACGAGCGGCCGACCGTGCTCGGCTACCCGATTCGACACGTCGAAGGTCTGAATCGTTGCGGGCCGACGGACGCGTATCTTCGGCGTCGGACCATCGATCGTTGAGTCGCCCGGCGCCCACCTCCGCCGAACGACCAACAGTTGACGAGCATGGACAGCCAGACGCGCAGCAGCCAATGACCTTCACCCCCATGCTTCGGCGCTTCTTTCGTAAGCTCGCCAGGATCCTCTCGTCGCAATGAACAGTCCAGCGATCAAGGTTCTCGTCGCGGGCCCGGCCGGCGCGGGAAAGACGACGTTTATACGAACGCTGTCAACGACACCGATCATCGACACCGACGTGCTCACGGACGATTCGACGGTCGGTCCTTCGACGACGGTCGCTTTGGACTTCGGGACATTGATGCACGCCGAAGCGACGGTTCATCTATTCGGTACACCGGGACAACAACGCTTCGATTTCATGTGGGATATCTTGTGTGCCGGCTCCATCGGACTGGTCGCGCTGGTGGCCGGCGACCGACCGAGTGATCTTGTGCCGGCGCGCCGGATCATCGAACACATCACGAGCCAGATCCCAATCCCCTGGGTCCTGGGCGTAACGCGTCAGGATGTCGGCGAAGTCTGGACACCCGATGAGGTCGGGATGTTCTTTGGCTTGCCTGCCGACAGGATTGCCGGCCTCGACGCCCGCGATCGGACAGACGCTCTACGACTCCTCGCGCTGCTGTTCGAGCGAATCGCTATGGGTGATGGCCTCGGCGAGGAACAATTGAGCGCAGCTGGCGACTCTTGACCAGGATCGGCGGTCATGACGCTAAACGAGGATCTGCAGGACGTACTACGGTGGTCACGGGCAGCGGTCCCCGGGCTCTCGGGCGCGATCGTCGCGGGACGCGACGGCATGTCGATAGCCCACTCGTTGGAGTCCGGCGATCAGCATCGCATTGCGGCGATGGCAGCGGTAGCCGTCGCGGTCGCGACCCGCATCTGTCAGTCGGTTAGCAATGGTCCACTCGCACACATCTCGTTCGTTGCCACGGGGCAGCGATTCTACGTCTACCCAGTGGATTCGCGGGCGGTGCTCGTGATGTTGGCCGGACACGGGGTGAAACCGGCGCTGATTGAGCTCGCCTCGGGCGCCGCCGTTCGGCGAATCGAGGAGCTGTTCGACGATGGGACTTGAAGGCGATGATGCGCGGTGCAGGCTGCCCTGCCCTCATTCAGATAGGCTGATGAGGAAATCGTCGGTCTCCGAGTCTTGAAGTACCGTCCGCACGTGCTTGCCGACCAGCCGTTTGCCCGTTGCCACCTCGATGACCCCAATGACCGCGCCCATCGTATATGTACAGGTCCTTGCCGAACCAGGTGGTTCCCCGGACATGCAGACTGTCTCTTTCGCCTGCACCAGATACCCGCCCTCTTTCGTTTCTTCTACGCTCACAATCTCGCAAAGCCTTGTTCCGTTTGATCCAAGCTCCCTGCGCAGAAATTCGGCGAGCGTCGCTGCATCATACGTCGTTCCGGTTAGATTTCGAGAAGTGGCAAGGTCGCGGCCGCGTTGTCGCCCTGCCGCGATAAGCAAGGAGGCGGCGCCTTGCTCTCCCAGAATGTCTTCCATGCCGCGAATCGCAGCCTTGAAGCACTCGATGCTTATGAAGTCGCCCAAACCGCTACGCAGACGCATCAAGATATGGGCAGAGTAGCACCCGCCGGGTGGCGCCGCCAAGAGTAGGCATTGGCCGTCGGGCGCTATCCTTCGCGCTCAGGTGAGCGCTGAGTCGACCTTCGCGTTCCGCCGCCGCCCTCCTAGTACCTGGCTTAGGACATAAGATCTGCCGTACTAAGGCCCAATGTCGATCGAGTGCCCGTGGAGGTCGGGCACCGGCGTCGCCATGATCACCTGCGTCGCGCTCGATAGATAGGCCAGCATCTGTCCGACCAGGGTTCGGCGTCCTTTGGGAAAGTCTTTGAACGGGTCGTCGAGCAGAACCGGTATCTGGCTGTGGCGGACGATCATCTCGATCAGCGCCATCTTGATGCTCCAGTCGACCAGGTCGACCAGCTCGGCGTCGAGGTCGGGATAGGCGATGAAGTCGCCGGTCTTGGGCGCCACTCGAACCTCGCCCCGAGACCCGAACTCGACCCGGCGCAGCTGCTTGTCCGTAAATGCGGTGACGTACTGACCGAGTCGAGGGCCAAGCTTTTCGCCGAGGTCGTCGACCTGGACCTGGAGGATATCGACCGCGGCGCCGACCAGGTCTCGAGATCGATCGGGCGCGACCGTCCCGCCGTCCGATCCGCCTCCGCCGTAGCCCCCGCCGCCGAAGCCCCCGAGTCCACCGCCGCCGAAACCGCCGGCCATACCGATGGCGAGGTACCCACCGACAATGCCCAGGTCGCCGGAGGTCTTTGCGCCTCCACCACCGTGGACGCCACGACCACCGCCATAGCCGTCGCCGTAACCGGACCCCTCTTCGTCGTCGTCGGGAAAGAGATCGAGCGAGTCGGTGTGTTGAACGCGGCGGGGATGAAGCACGTCGGGCTCGGTGTCTTGGGCGGCCCGGGCGCCTCGCCTGGACGGCGCAGGGTCCTCGCCCGGGGGCACATCCATGGTGGTCGATCGGTGGGCGATGACCCCAGGGACCGACGTCTCTCGGAGGGCGGGCTTGGGGATATCGGGGGTCGGGGGCGTCGAGGCCCCCCGCATCGGCGGCAAGGACCCCGTTCGCGCCGGCGCGCGGCGACCAGAAGGATCG
>JANQQN010000554.1 GCA_028289325.1 Myxococcota bacterium
ACCTCGTGGCCGGCGGGAGCGTGCAGCTGTACGACGCCCGGGGCCAACCGATCGCTCGGCAGGCCGGTGCGCCGGAGCCGGTCGGCGACCGCATGGCGCTGGTGGCCGAATTCATCGACGACGGCACCCTGGCCGACCCTACGGGCCAGATTTACGTCTCCGCCAGCCTCGATGGCCCCGGACGGGTGCTGGTCGCGGAGGCCGGAGCGACGGAGCCGGTGGCGGCGCCCGTCGAGACCGTGTCGTCATATTCGAGCGGCGGGGTCCCGCTGTGGGTGTGGATCACCCTGGGGGTCGCCGCGGTCGGCGGGGCGACGGCGGCGGCGGTAGTGGTCGCAACCTCCGGCGACGATACCGATGTCGGGCGAGGCATCGGCCCCATCGACATCAGATTCTGATTCGCGGCCCCGCGGTCTTCGTTTACGGTGGCCTCCGGTGGAACGACAAGACGAGCACCAGCGGCTCCATCGTCAGCTGCTGCGTCGGGTCCAGCAGACGTGTAAGGCCTACGACCTGCTCGCCCCCGACGACCGCATTATGGTGGCGATCAGCGGCGGCAAAGACAGCTACACGATGCTGGAGCTGATGCATGCGCTGACCGAGCGACTGCCGTTTCGCATCGAGCTGATCGCTGTGCATCTCGACCAGCAGCAACCGGGCTACGACGGGCGGCCGCTTCGCGACTGGCTCGACCAGCGAGGCGTCCGCTACGAAATCCTGTCCGAGGACACGTACTCCGTGGTCACCGCCCACCTCGACGAGACCCGCACCTACTGTTCGCTGTGCTCGCGGCTGAGGCGAGGCATCCTGTACACCGCAGCCGAGCGCCTGGGATGCAACAAGATCGCCCTCGGTCACCACCGCGAGGACACCCTCGAGACGTTGCTCATGAATCTCTTCTACGCGGGCAAGCTCCAGGCGATGCCCGCCGCCTACACCACCGACGACGGGCGCTTCCGGGTCGTGCGGCCGCTGATCGAGTGTCCCGAAGACCAGATCGCGCGGTTCGCAGCCCTCGAGGACTTCCCGATCCTCCCCTGCAATCTGTGCGGCAGCCAAACCGGCCTCAAACGAGAAGCGATGACCGCGCTCCTCGAACGGCTGGAAGCCGACCATCCTCACCTCCGCAGCATCATGCTGAACGCGCTGCGCAACGTTCGCCCCACCCACCTGCTGGACCGGGAAGTGGAGGCCGCATGGGCCGTCCGGCCGCCAGACATTCGGCCCGACGCGCCGGCCCGCCCCCGCACCGCGCACGCCGCCGCGGAGCCGGTCGCCGCCTCCGCGGGTCGGACCAAGCTTCGGGTGGTCGACTGATCGCAGTAGGTCCATGCTGGACCGGACCTCCGTCCGGCCACATCGCCTGCCGGAACGCCTCTCAAGCTCGCCAGCTAGAGCCGAGCGGGCTGCCGCCCATATGAACACTCGAGCAAATCATCAACGGCAGTTCCAGGCCACTTGAGTGGATCCAGGTATCCCACTAGCGTGCCGAGGGTGGCGCTCCGGTTGGTGTACTGGAACTGCGGGGTTTCTCCAGCACAAGGCAAAGCGAGTCGAACCGTGGAAGACGCAGCACATGTGGTGCGGGCGGCGTTTCTCGATGGTGCCCACCTCATAGCGCTCTCTGAGGTCAGCAGACAAACCATGAAGGCCATCCACTCGCAGGTGGGTCTGGGATACGTCGCGTTCCGCATGAAGGTTGGTTCGTCGCCAGGCTCACGTTGGGATTCAGGCGTATTCTTTCGTGAGGACAGCTTGTCGTGTCGCACGACTGGGGAGGTGTATGGCGGTGACTTCAGAAGCGTAAAAGCCGCTCACAACGTGTCCGTACGCACCACGGGCGCAGATGCAACGGTCGACGCTTTTCGCCTCTACCTGGTGCATTGGCGTAGCCCCCTGCTCACGGACAGCGCAGAAGCGCGCGTGGCCGCGGCCCGCGCGCTTCACAACAAGGTTCGCGACTCCCTCGCCAAGGAGTACCCTGTCGTAGTGATGGGCGACTTCAACGAGGAGCCATTCGGCGAGAGCCTCTGGGAACTGCGCGCAACGCGTGACCCGCTGTTGGTGCAAAGGCATCCTGGGCTGATGCTCTACAATCCGTCCTGGGGTCTGACTGCTCCACGCTGCGACTGGCCCCTCTCACCGTTTGGGTCTTTTGCGATGAAGCAAGCAAAACGGAGTACCCGTCATCTGTACGACCAAGCGCTGACATCAATGCATTTCCTCTCCAACACCAGCGATGGGTTTCCTGCGGTCCGATTCGCAGAACTCGCTGAAGAAGACGGCGTGGCCTTGCCTGACCTCTACACGCACGACCACTCTCCGATGGAGCTCTTGTTGCCATGACGGAAGCTATCGATTTTGACACCGCTATCGACCAGGCGCTCAAAGCAAGCCAGAGCAACCTCGCAGCCGTTGAGCATGTCCGCAAGTTAACGATTCAGCTGAATCACGCTGTATCGCGCAAGACCAATGGCCGTGTAGTCATTCAGCTCTGGTCAAAGCACGGCAACGTAACGGGGCATGATGAACTCATCGAGCTCGTAAACACCTGGAAGGACAATGCTCAGTATGCAAGCGAACTTGCTGTACGCATCAGCGTCGTGGCCATTAGCTTGCCGCAATCGCCTGAAACACGGAAAACACTGTGGGATGTCGAGTTTTCCGACGAGGGCTACCCTGTGACGCTTTACGGACCGGAATATGATGCTTCTGTCACGTGCACCGGCGAAGACGACGTCACAAAGGCCTTTCTGGAAGCTGCTGGCCATGCAGTTGTTGGGCGAAAACTTGAGTTCCTTATGCCGGAACGACAAGGAAAAGCCTCGCCCTCAACCTAGATACTATAGTCAATCTTCACTCATACCTCGCCATCAAGTAACGACTCAGACATGTGACAGTCTATACTATAATTAGTTCGCCCGATGGATGTGTGCATTACGAGTCAGACGCTAGAGCTACTCCGTCGTGTCGTCGTCGACCAGGAACGTCGCCCGGCCGCGGGTGGCGTCGGTCACCGCTTCGGTCAGCGAAGCGAGCTGCAGGCGCGGGACCCTAACCCGGTGCCCGAGGGTCGCCTCGAACGTCTCTTCGACCAGCTCAGCGCCGAAGCGCGGATACACCCGGCGCAGCGCATCCCCGAACGCGTAGTCCCCCCGAATGGTGGCCTGAACCCAGTCCACCTTGTCCGCCGTCGGCGCACCGTCGAGCCCCGCCTGCACCGCCCCCGCGTACGCCCGGACGAGGCCACCTTTGCCGAGCTTGGTTCCCCCGAAGTACCGGGTCACGACCGCCACCACGTCGCCCACGTCGGCGTGCAAAAGCACGTTCAGCATGGGTCGTCCGGCCGTGCCGTGCGGCTCGCCGTCGTCGCTTTGACCGATCCGCGCCGTCGAGCCCGGCGGGCCAACCACGTAGGCGAAACAGTGATGACTCGCGTCGGGGTACCGGGTGCGGATCTCGTCGATGAACGCCTGCGCCGTATCGGTCGTCGCTACCGGGGCCAGATCGCAGATGAATCGGCTTTTCTGAACCTCGGTCTCGGTGGTCGACCGGTCGACCAACACGGGATAGCCCATCGACTCGCATCATACTCGAGGGTGGGTGCCTTCGACTTCGTCGTCGGTCTCGGGGCGTGGTTGCCTTCGTTGACGGCCAGCGGTCTCGGGGTTCCACGCCCCAGGGGACCGGCGCGCATCGGGGCGTTTGGCCTTCGACAGACTGCCTCAGCGCCTAAGGGTGGGGGCCCCGGTCTGCCTTGACTTCAAGAGACTCGCGTAGGGCCCCACATTTCCCCTGGGTCGCGGACCCCAAGCCCGCCGGCCTCCGCTTTCGATCGCATAAACGTCTTTGGCTTCATACCAGGATGAGGCGGTCCGCTGCTCGAAGAGGACTTCCGCGCCGCAGTGCTGTGAACGCGCAAACTGCGGAAGTACCACGCTGGCAGACCACCAGCGCGGCGTGAGCCTGCTACGCTCCCGCTAAGGCCCCGACCACCATCGGCGCCGGGCTGCAGCCTATCAAGCGATGCACGCTCTGAAGCTGCGCTGCCGAACGAGTCATCGAAAGCGGAGGCCGGCGGGCTTGGGGTCCGGGCCCCGGGGGAAATGCGACCGCCAGGACGGCGGAAGTGCTGCGCTGGCCAGGACGGCCAAGCGCAGCGGGGGCACTACGCGAGTCAGTTGAAGTGAAGGCAGACCGGGGCCGTCACCTTTAGGCGCTGAGGCAGTCTCTCGAAGGCCAAACGCTACGATGCGCGCCGGTCCCTGGGGCGCGGAACCCCGAGACCGCCGGCCGGCACCGAAGGCGCTCACAACCGATCGTGGGTAGCCCAACGAGGCGCAGTGTGAGCATCTTCGGTCCGTCGTGAAGATCGCGACCTGGAACATCAACTCGATCAAGACCCGCGGGGATCATGTGCTCGATTGGATCGAGGCCCACGAACCCGACGTTCTGTGCCTGCAGGAAACGAAGGTCTCCGACCAGGAGTTCCCGGAGGACGGCTTCTTCGACCTCGACTACGAGGTCGAGTACTTCGGTCAGCGCAGCTACAACGGCGTGGCCATCGTCAGCCGCGAGCCGGCACAGGACGTGGTGAAAGGATTCGCAGGCGCGACTGACAGCGACGATAGGCGGTTGATCGCCGGAACCTTCGACGGCGTTCGCATCGTCAACATCTACCTTCCGAACGGGCAGACGGTCGGCAGCGACAAGTACCACTTCAAGCTCGAGTGGATGCGCGAGATGCGAGCGTTCCTGGATCAGGGCCCGAACCCGGACACCCCGCTCATCCTCACCGGCGACTTCAACGTCGCGCCACAGCCCGGGGACCACTACGACGCGACCCCTGGCGATGAACAGATCTTCGTCTCAGCGCCGGAGATCGAGGCGTTTCGTCGTTTCCTCGATTGGGGGCTGACGGACGCTCTGCATCACCTCGACCCGTCGCCCAAGCAGTACACGTGGTGGGACTATCGGGGTGGGGCCTGGGAGCGAAACCAAGGCCTGCGCATCGATCACCTCTTGGTCACCGCGCCGCTGGTTCCTCGCCTGAAGTCGGTGACCATCCATCGCGACGCGCGGGACGAGGAACGGGCCAGCGACCACGTGCCCGTGGTCCTCGAGCTCACGAATTGAGGCGGCGTCGAAGACCTGACCGTTCGCTTTAACCGTCGAGCCGGGCGCCATCGCCGGCGCCGCCGACTCGACAGCCGCTCACTTCGATGACATGACGCTGCGGTGGGTTTGTCCGCCGCGGAGAAGGCGCTGAACATTGGACTGGCTCTGCTCGTGGCGGCGGCCTACGGGGGGCTGCTGTGGTGGCGGCTCAAGCGGACGGGTCGACCGAAGGCAGAGCTCGTCCGCTGGCTTCGACTCGAGGAACCGGCAGTCATCGTCGATTCGGCGCGGCTGATCGTGCTGCTGCTGTGGATCACGCACCTTCCGCCGCTCGCGCGGCTCGCGGCGCACCTCGATCATCCGGTGTCCCTGGTCGATACCCGGACGATCCTTTACCGATTTCTCGACACCAGCGTCGTCGAGCCTTGGCACCTGTACGTGGCGGCCTGGGCCTACCGGGTCGGCATCGTCGCGGCGGCGGTGGGCATTCAAGTTCGGTGGTCCGCCTTCGTCGCGGCCATCAGCTACACGTTCCTGTGGTCGACGGAGTATCAATACGGCCACGCCGGCCACAATCATATCGTGGTCTTCGTGCTGTTGGTCTTGGCCCTGACGCCCGGCCGGACCGTATCCATCTTCGGCTACGTGCAAAGCCTGATTGCCGGTCGCGACCCCGCGTCGGTCGGCACGTATCCCGTCTACTTTCGCTACGCGCTGATGGCGCCGGTGGTCACCGCCTACTTTCAGGCGGGCATCGAAAAGCTGATCCGCTCCGGGCCCTACTGGGTGAACGGCCTGACCCTGCAAGGCCACATCCTCAGCCACTCCCTCTACGGAAAGTCCGAGGTCCTGACCAGCGTTCCGATGTCGCTGCTCGTCGCCCTGTCCATCTTGACCTTGGCGTGGGAAGTGGCTTTCGCGCTGGTGTACCTGTTCCCGTGGCTTCGGCTTCCGGCCGCCCTGAGCGCGGCCAGTTTTCACATCGCGATGCAGATGCTGCTCGGGCCGCCGTTCTATGTCCTGCGGCGGTCACTATTCCTGCTCTTCTCTCCTTACGAGCTCCTGCGGCTGTTCGCTCGACGCCCGGCCCTCGAAATGACCGACGGGGCCCGGGCGCCCAACTGGGTGCTCATCGCCGCGCTGGCCGGCGTGACGGCGGTCCAATGGGTGCCCACGGCGCTACGGGCGGACAAATGGTACCCGGTGTTCAACTACGTCATGTTCAACGGGTACTACCGGGGCGGAGAGACCATCCCTGGCCAGGGACGAGCGACAGTAACGACCGACGACGGCCACACCAAAGAGCTACCGCCGCGAACGTTCCAGATGTCGGCGGCGACCTTCACCGAGCAGCTGTACATTCGCTACGTGAGCCCTCATCCCCGCGATCGACACTATGCCTCCCAGCGCAAGCAGTATTGCCAACGGCTGCTGTCGATGACCCCCGCTTCCGCACGCGAGATGACTCTGGCGCTCGATTACTTCGTGGTGGGTGAGCCCGCGCTGCAGTCGTCCGAGCTGACGCGTTGTCGGCGGACGCCGGGCCCCTCCCGTCAGTAGGCGCCTTGCGGCACCACCAGCCGAGCCCGAGAGAATACCGTGCCGTCGGCGGGGTCCACCCACCGCACGTCGATCTCGACCCCGAGGAGCACCACTGACGATGTCTTCGCCGAATGCGCGCCCAACGCCCGCGCCAGCGACGCCCGCGCCCGATTGTCGGCCGTCGCCCGGGCCAGCGAGGCATTACGAATCCCCTGCGCCGCCCCCACCCCATGGACGACCAATCGCTCGCCGTCGTCGGTGACCGACGCACCCCGTGCGACCCACGCCGGTGGGGGGGCCCCGTCGGGTGAAGGCGTACAGCCGACCGCGCTGATACCCATGACCAGCGCCAAACCCCAAAGACCCGCCAAAAGACCACGCGCGTCGACCATCGCGTCAACAGCCAAACACCAACCGACGACCTCAGCCATGACTGGACGCACTGATCTGCCGCACGTGCAGTCGGGCACGCTGCGCGGCACCGCGGCGGCGGAAGGCGCTGGACATGGCGCCCGTCTTGCTCGACCGTCAAAAGCGTGATCGTCCACAATGTCCTGTTCAAGCTGAAAGACCCTGACGACATCTCGGCCGCTGTCGACGTCCTGAAGAGCATGGACGGCCAGATCGACGAGCTGCGCCACCTTGAGGTCGGCGTCGACCTGCTGGGGAGCGAGCGTTCGTTTCACATCGCGCTGGTCACCAAATTCGACACGTGGGCCGACTTCGAAACCTATCGAACCCACCCCAAGCACAAGCCGGTCCTGGCCCACATGGCGACGGTGACCGAGCAGGCCGCGGTCGTCGACTACGAGATCTAGTACGCATTGGCCGGAATATCGATCCACTCGATATCGAGGACGACGCGTACGCGAGCGGAGCGTAAGCGAAGCGATCCCAGGTATTTGGACTTGAT
>JANQQN010000558.1 GCA_028289325.1 Myxococcota bacterium
TGATCCTGCTCGTCGGATCCCGTCTTTTGAAGCGCTGAGCCGCGTTCTACTCGCCGTGCGCCAGCGTTAACGCAACCCAGCCTTCGGCGCGATCAAAACGAACCGGAATCAGAGGCGCGAACGCCCGCGCGACGTCGTCAGCGTCGGCCGTGGGTAGGCCGGAGAGGATGAGGTGGCCGCGCGGTGCGAGCGCCGACCGCAGCGCGGCCGATAACGATCGGAGCGTGGGCGGGTTGATGTTGGCGAACACCAGGTCGGCGAGGGTAGTCGGCCAATCATCGACGACGGTCAAATCGATGTCATTGAGCGCGGCGTTGGTCGTCGCCGCGGCTCGAGCCGCCGGGTCGTGGTCCATCGCCACCGCCTGGGTGGCGCCCAGGCGCATCGCGGCCAGGGCCAACACGCCGGTGCCGCACCCGACGTCGAGGACGCGAGGGCCCACCGGTCGAGGGCGCGCGATCAACGCTTCGAGCGCGAGACGAGTCGATGGGTGCTCTCCGAGCCCGAAACCCTGACCGGCCATCAGATGCAGGGTCATCGGCGCCGCCGAGGGCGGGGGTGCCTCGGCGAGACACGGGGCGAGGCGCACAGGGCCTATCTGGTGACTCGGCCATCCGATGGCCCACGTGTCTCGAGCCACGATGCGGTCCGGGTGACGTCGTGCGCCAGGAACCCGGGCGAGATCGATCGTCGGCGGGGGGCCGAGGTCCGCCGGCCAGTAAGCCTGAATCAGGACCGTCCCTGTCTCTTCGACGGTTCGAATCTCGACCTCGTCCAAACCGGCCATCGACATCGCCCCCAGCACCAGCTCCTCGGCGGCGGCCGGCGCTTGCACGGTGATGATGAGATCGTCAGCCATCTCGACCGGGCCTCGCGCTCAGATGAGACGGCCCCCAAGCGAGGCCGGCGGCCACGAAGCTCGCGGGGCCGCTACGGCTATCCCTTTGGCGCACGCCATCGCCGGGGTCGGCGGGCCTGGCTTCCGTAAAATTCAACTCGGTCCGTGTGTCGCCGATGAGGGAAACGAAGTCATGATCCCGGAGCTCTTCGAATACAACCGCCAGGTCAACCGGGTCTTCGGGGTCTGCGTGGATGTTCAGAATACCGCACGACCTCTCGCGCGCTTGGCCAGCCAAATGGAGCTGCTCGCCCGCAATGGTGTCGTCCACGCCGCGAAGCTCGATCTCGACCTGGGGCGGCCGCTCAGCGTCCTGACGAGCTTCCTGTCCGAGCTGCCGGACCAGATCGGCCCCATCATTTCGGATATCGAACGGACCTGTGGGGATCTCGCGATGTCCGTCGCGGAGTGCACCCATCGAATCCGGATCTATTACCTGCAGATAGAGACGCTCCTGAACCTCGCCGCCCGAAATGGCGTGAAAGTACCCTATCGACGGTACACGACGACGAAGGATCTCGACGACCTCGCGGCCTGTCTCGCTCAAGCGGAGCTCACGCCGACCGAGCTCCAGGCCAGCAGCAGGATCCGCGCGCGGGCGCGTCAGAATCTGGTGACCGTCCACCGGCTGGTTGCTGGCTCTCAAAAGCACATCGAGGCGGTCCGGCTGAGTATCGAGGACCTTCGTCGGACGACGAGGATGAGTCGCTACGTTTCTCAATGCGTCCGGGTCGAGGTCTCTCAAGTATCTGGTCAAGCCGGCCGATTCACGAGCTTTGCCGACCAGGTGGCGTCTACGGTTGACGTCCTGGAGGAGCGGCTCAATGCCCTCGGCAACATGTCGCGCGACGGCCGATCCCTTCTCGGGGCGCTCGCCGATGGAGTGAACGCGGATGAAGAGTGAAGTTCTATTCGAACGCCCGGGACACAAGTGGGTGATCATCGGTCGTGACCCCGAGCGTCGCGACGAGATCATCGACACGAACGAGTTCGCCATCATTACGGACGATGGCACCCTCTTGCCCGATCCCGGCGGCATCGAGATTTTTCCCAAGGTGTTGTCGGAGCTGGCGCGGTACGTCAGCCCAGAAGAGGTCAAGGTGCTGTTCGCGAGCCACCAAGACCCGGACATCGTCTCGTCGCTCCCTATGTGGCTCGATTTGTGTCCCGACGCGAAGACCTATGTTTCATGGTTGTGGTGCAGCTTTATTTCCCACTTTGCGACCGGTCGCGACGCCAACATCATCGGAATTCCTGATGAAGGACAAACCATTAGCATCGGGCGTGCGGCCAAGGTTCAAGCCGTGCCCGCCCATTACTGTCATTCATCCGGGAATTTCTCGCTATACGATCCCGAAGCGCGAATTCTCTTCTCTGGTGACATTGGCGCCGCCTTATTGCCGTCCGCTGACGCGGGATTATTCGTGGAAGATTTCTCATCTCACGTGGAGGTCATGCGGAGCTTTCATCAGCGATGGATGCCCAGCTCGGCCGCACTGCGCGCCTGGACCCAGCGCGTAAGGGCTCTGGAGCCACAAATGATCGCTCCTCAGCACGGCTCGCTTTTCAAGGGCGATGACGTTTGGCGTCTGCTCGACTGGCTCGATCGGCTCGAGGTCGGACGAGTTCCCGGGCGGTAACGCGCGCCTGGCTGCAAGTCCAAGCGGGATTTGTTACCCTCACGTTGGATTCGCCCCAGCGGTGACGACGGGGAGGGGCATTGCTCAGGGGTTTATCGATCCGCAGAAAGCTCGCCCTCTATGCCGTGAGCTGTTCGACGGTGGGGGCTGTCGTCGCCGCTGCTGTCGTCGTTATCTACGTCGGGCATCTTCGCGACGCCGTGCCGAGTCACTTATCGGCCCGAACATCCAGTCTCGTTGCCGCGGTGGAGGCCGCTGAGGGTGACTCCACGCGCTTGGAAACCATCCTGCGCTCGGCGGTCGAAGATCGGCGCGTGTACCGGGCCACGGTGATCAACGGCGACGGCAGCTCCGTTGTGTCCGTGCCGTCGTCACCTCCGTTTGCCAGGCCTCTTGCGCTCGGCTACGACGCCAATGCGCTGCGACTCGTTGTCGAGTCGACGTCCGGCGGTCGGGTGGCGATCTGGTACAACGAGGCGGCACTGTACGATGAGCTCAACAACGGTCTGGTGATCGTGGGGGTGACGTTGGTGTCCGGGTTGGTCGCCGCGCTTCTGTTCGCCTCCCTCGTCGGGCGCTGGGTGGCTCAGCCGATCTCCGAACTCGCGGCGTTGGCCCGGAGCATTCCTGAAAGCGGCGACTTCACCGTCGAGCGGGTCTCGACGGGGCGGGATGAGGTCGGTCAGCTCGGGGCGGCGTTCGGGGAGATGCTGGCCAAGGTCGAACGGCGCGAGCGCGCGCTCGAAGAGGCCCGACGGGCCGCGGAGCTCGCCGCGAACGAAGCGCGACAGATGGCCGCTCAGGCCCAGGCCACCGCCGACGCCCTCGCCGGCGAGACCGAGGCGCGCGAGCACGCGCAGCGGCAGTTGGAGCAGGCGCAGAAGATGGAAGCACTGGGCCGGCTGGCGGGGGGCATAGCCCACGACTTCAACAACTTATTGTTCGTGATCGGCACCTACGCCGACGATCTCGTGAAGCGCCTCGATGGCGAGGATCACGAGTCGATCGAGCAGATTCAGGAAGCCGTTCGCCGAGCGACCAAGCTTACGCAACAGCTCTTGTCGTTCAGCCGGCAGCCTCGAGGCGATCCCATCGACGTCGATGTCGGTCAGATGCTGGTGGGTATGCAGCGCCTCCTGGAGCGGCTGATCGGCGAAGACATCGCGCTTTCGGTGGAAGGGGCGACCACCCGCATGGTGGTCCGCGCCCCGGAGGGAGCGCTGGAGAGCGCGGTCATGAACCTGGTGGTCAATGCTCGCGACGCCCTGCCGTCCGGGGGCCGGATCAAGATCAGCATGCGTCCGGCCCCGGCCCCGGCGATCATCCCCGAGCCCGCGGGCTCCGGGGCCGACCGCTGGATGGAGCTGACGGTCGAAGACGACGGATTGGGGATGGACGAGCACACTCGCCGCCACGCCTTCGAACCGTTCTTCACCACGAAGCCGGCCGGGGAGGGGACCGGGCTCGGTCTGACGTTGGTCTACGCGCTTTGTCGCCAGCTCGGCGGGCAGGTCACCGTACACAGCGAGATCGACAAGGGTACACGGTTCGAACTGTTGCTCCCCCTCGGCGGCGCCGACAGCGGGTTTTCGGTCGACATACCTTCCATGACGCCACTGCCTTCGGAAGAGGGCCGGGTCCTGGTCGCCGAGGACGACCCCCAGGTCCGTCGGCTGGTGGTCCGCGTGCTCCGCAGAGCCGGCTTCGACGTGGACGCGGTGGAAGACGGTCAGGCGGCATTCGAACGGCTGGAGATCGGGCCTCCCGTCGATCTGGTCGTGAGCGACGTCGTCATGCCGCGGATGGGGGGGCTCGACCTGGCGCAAGCGCTGCGCCGGGCCAAGATCGAGGTGCCGATGCTGTTCATCTCCGGCTACCCGGCCAACCCCGGTCAGAGCTCGGCCCCCTTTCCGCCCGAGCTCCCCATGCTGCGCAAGCCGTTTACCGCCCAGGCGCTCCGGCAGATCGTGCGGAGGATGCTCGGTCGGGCGCCGAGGACCCCGCCGCCCGTCAGCGAATGATTTAGCGTTGCGGGCCGAGTCTTCGGTCTC
>JANQQN010000003.1 GCA_028289325.1 Myxococcota bacterium
GCTGCCCCCGGCCTGCCTCGTCGACGGATTGGTGCGTAGTCGTACAGGCTGCTTGTTGCGCTCGAGCGGGACCCGCGACCACACATCACCGGGAGATCGGATCACCGAAGCGCAGGCCGGGGGCGGTGGGGTTCGGGGCCCGGGGGAGTTGTGGGGCCCGACGCCAGACTCTCGGAGCAGAAGCAGACCGGGGCCCCCATCCGCAGCGTGCAGCCGCCGACCGGAGATCAAACGCCGCGATGCGCCGGTCCCCCGGGCCCCGAACCCCACCGACCACGGACGCCTCAACAGCAACGGCACCGCGAACAACGAGCACTCTCGAAGGCGCCGCGGTCTCCAACCGGGCGCCCTTGAAATCTATTGAATTGGCAGCGTCTTCACCCAATCCGCGACCGTGCGACCGATCTTGGTCGGCTGCACCTCCTGCAGATAGTGAAGGCCGGAGCCTACGGACACGCTCTTCATGCGCGGCAGGTCCGCTACGAGTTGAGGCCGCGTCTCTTCGGTCCAGATCATGCCGGGGTCCGCGTACATCATCAACAGCGGGACGTCGGCGCGCTTTAGCCATTCGTAGTTGGCGCCGATCCGACGGGTGTTATCCTCCGGGGCGCCGTCCAACGGGATCTCTCGCGGCCACTGAGCCACCGGCTTTCGGCTCTCTACCGTCGGATATGGCCGTCGGTACGCCGCCATCTCCTGGTCGGTCAGCTCGCGGCCGGACATCATGGGCACGAGTTTCTCTACGAAGTAATTGTCGACGGCGATGATCTCGTGGCCGTCTTCCGGGTCACGGAACCGACCAAACAAGTATCTGGTGGCAAAGTCGGCTTCGCTCAGCGACATCGGCTTCATCGCTGCCTCGAGCAAAACAATCCCTCTTACTTTGCCTTCGTTGCGCGCAGCGTAATCGATACCGACCCCGCCGCCCCAGTCATGAAGAACCAGCACGACGTCTTTGAACCCCATCGCCTCCATGAAGCCCGAGAAGTACGCGGCTTGGTCGTTGAAGCGATAACCGATGTCCGGCTTGTCGCTTTGGCCCATGCCAATGAGATCGACGGCGATGACCCGGCCTGAGCCTTCCAAGTGCGGAATCACGTTCCGCCAGAGATAAGCGCTCGTCGGATTGCCGTGTACCAGCACGACAGGAGGGCCGTCGGACGCGCCGGCCTCCACATAGGCCATCCTGCTCTTGTTCACCTCCACGAACTTGTAGATGTACGGGAACTCGGCGCTGATGTTCGGTTCGACGTCCTCCGCCGACGGCGCGAGCTTAGGGAGCATGGATAAGCAACCAGACAGCGACAGAGCGAAGATCGTCACGGTAGCAGCGCGCGCAGCGCCTTGGGTGATGTTCATGCCCGGTGGTTAGCAGTGGCGAAAATGGTCAGCGACTGTCATCTTCGGACAATGGCTGAGCAGAATTCGACAGTCTCATTTGATTGGGACGATGCCCGGATCTTTCTCGCCGCTTACCGCGCGGGTTCCCTGATGGGTGCGGCGCAGACGTTGGGAGTGAGTCACTCCACGGTACGACGTCGACTCGCGTCGCTGGAGGCCGCCCTTGATATGAAGCTATTTACGGCGACCCCGGAGGGCCTAGTCGCGACCGACGGCGCCGAAACAGCCTACGCGGCCGCCGAGCGGATAGAAGCCGCGGTGGCTTCCTTTAGCGATCGGATGACCGGTGACGCCCGCGAGCTACAGGGCAGCCTGGTCGTGACGACCTTGGATGGCCTCGCCGAATACCTGGCGCCGATCATGGCGAGGTACGCCGCCACGTATCCGCGGGTCGACATGACCCTCAACACGGAGAACCGCTTCTTGGACCTGGCGCGACGAGAGGCCGACATCGCTATCCGCCTGACCAACTCACCCGGCGAGCGTCTATTCGGACGAAAGGTTGGCGCCGTGGACTATGTACCGTGCGCGGCTCCTCAGCTGTTCGAGCGCTACGGTCGAGACGTGGCCGACATTCCCTGGATCCTGTGGGACCGAGCCGCTCGCGCGGTGGGGTCCGAGAAATGGTACGCGGAACGAAGTGATGGGCGCGCCCCCATCGCGCGGGTCACCAACGCGGTGGCCATGTTGTCATTGGCGAGGGCGGGGCTGGGCGGCGCCCTGCTTCCTGTTCCTCTCGCCGTCTCCGCCGGATTGACCGTCCTCTCCGATCCGATCGATGACTTCACGACCACCCTGTGGTGCCTGTGCCACCAGGATCTACGGCATTCTCAGAGGATTCGGCGCTTCATGGACCTGGTCATCGACCAAGGGATTGACGTCTCGCGGTCCTAAGGAATCGGCCTTTGCCCGCCCACGCGGACGACGATTTTGCCCACCTGAGTGGAGCCTTCGAGATGACGATACGCGTCCGCCAGCTGGTCGAGCGCGAAGACCCGGTGCACCGTCGGCGAAAGATGGCCGGCATTGACGCCCGTCGTCAGCCAGTCGATCGCCCGGTGCCGACGGTCGCTGTCGGCGAGCACATGAAAGCCGGCGTGAAACGCGGTCATGCGAAGATTGTGGATCACGGCCGGGATCAGCGGGAACGAAGCCGTGCGTTCGCCCGACAGCACCCCGTAAATGACGAACCGGCCACCGGCGCGGAGGTGCGCCACGCTCGCGTCGAGGATCGGCGCTCCAACGGCATCGAAGACCAGGTCCAGCGGCTCCCCAAGGTCGTCGAGGGACTCCACGTCCGTCACCACCACGCGGTCGGCGCCCGCCTGGAGGAGGCGGTCAACCTTGGCCGAGGTGCGGGTGGTCGCGACGACCCTGGCCCCCAACACCTTCGCAACCTGAATCGCCGCGAGCCCCACGCTGGAGCTCGCCGCGGACACGAGGACTGACTCCCCCGCCGCGAGACCCCCTTGCTGCACCAGGCCGCCGTACGCGGTGATGAACGCGATCCAGAACGCCGCCAGCTCCACGTCGGACAACGTCGGCAGATCGGGCAACAGCATGGAGGCGGGAACGGTCACCACCTCCCCCAACAAGCCCGTCCCCGACACGTCGGCCGCAGAGGCCACCGCGAGCCGTTGCCCCACCTCGATCCCCTCGACGCCGGCGCCGATCTCGCGAACGACGCCCACGCCTTCGATACCCAGCCGACTGGGAAGACTCGGTGCGACGATGTACTCGCCGCGAGCAAACATCGCCTCCGCCCGATTCAGCCCCAGCGCGGCCATGGACAGCGCGACCTCTCCCGGCCCGGGAGAGGGTACGGATTCCATGGCGATGTCGATGCCGTCAGGCCCATCGGTCGAACGCAGTCGAGCCACTTTGATATCTGTCATTTCAGACGCCTCCTTGTCGGCAAGCTGTAGTCGAAGCTCGATCCGCACGACGACTGGCGAAAACGGATGCCCGTTGTCCGTTTGTAGACAGGGCACACGGGAATTCACACGGGCTATGATGAGAGCGGTGCGATCATCATTGCCACGCCGCAACTCCGCCATGCCGAACCCGAAGGGTGAGGATGCGGACCGTCGGACGGGCAATGATGAGCGCGGCGCGAAGCCGAGCGAGCATCATTGCCACGCCGCAACTCCGCCATGCCGAACCCGAAGGGTGAGGATGCGGACCGTCGGACGGGCAACGATGAGCGCGGCGCGAAGCGGTGCGAGCATCGTTGCCACGCCGCAATACGTTGAGCGGTCAATGTCATAAGGGCGAACGAAGCCGCGGTTGGTTATCCGGCCGGTAAGCGGCCTTCGAGCCATCAACGGGGTGTTGGGGGTGTCCCGGCCGGTAAGCGGCCTTCGAGCCATCGACGGGGCAGGCCGGCGGCAGTGGGGTTCGGGTCTCCAGGGGATTGGTGGGGCCCGACGCCGTACTTTTAAAGCGCAGACAGACCGGGGCCCCCCACCCGCAGCGATCGGCAGCCTATCGAAAACCAAACGCCACGATACGCCGGTTCCCCTGGAGGCACGAACCCCGC
>JANQQN010000271.1 GCA_028289325.1 Myxococcota bacterium
CGGCCTGCAACATGACCTTCGCCACGGCCAGATGCGGATGGCGGCCACCGTCGAGCAAGCCGGCGGGGGGACAATGCGGGCGCGCGTGGACCGAAGCGGGCGCGACGTGCGGGCGTCACTGGACGCGCGCGGCTTCCGCCTCGGATTCATGTCCGCCCTCGCCAACCTCACCGACGCCGGCGCGGCGGTGAACGGTACCGTCGACGGCGCCCTCAGTTTGCACGGGCGCACCGACGATCCGAAGCTCAGCGGGGCGCTTCGGGCCCGCGACGTCCGCCTCGCGGTGCCGAACGTCCCGTCGGTCGAAAACGGCCGAGTCGACGTGTGGGTGGCCGGCCAGCGGGTGGACATGAATATGGCCGCCGCCTCGGGAACCGGCCGGATCTTTACGCAGCTCACTGGACACGTCCCTTCCCTGTCGGACGCTCGGCTTCGCGGCACGTTCGCGCTCGATGACGTCCCGATCGTCACCGGAGACCGGATCCTTCGGGTGAAGCTGGGCGGACGGCTCGCCGCGCATCGGTCCAACGGGGGCGTCGATGCGGAAGTGGTGCTTCGGGAAGGGATCGTTCGATTGCCGGACGTGACCCCTCGCCCGCTACACGGGCTCCCGAGCCACGACGACCTGGTGTTTCGCCAAGGCCGTTGGCGCCCGCTGTCCCCGGCCGTCGATGCCGCTCCCTCGCCGCCGCGGTTGACGGTTCGGGTTCGCAGCAGCGCGCCGCTGGCGATCCGCGGTCAGCCGGTGCAAGCCACCCTCGACCTCGACCTCGTCGCCAAACGCCGGGCGGGCGGCACCACGGTGGCCGGCAACGTCCGGGTACACCAGGGGACCGTCACCCTCTTCGGGCGCCGCTATACCGTTGACCGGGCCAAGGTCATGCTGAGCGGTCGGGTGGACGCCAGCCCCCGGCTGGACGTCCGCCTTTCCCACAAGTTCGACGCCTGCACGTTCTTCGTCGGGCTGGTCGGGTCCGCCGAGGCGCCGCGGGTCGTCCTTTCCGCCCAGCCGGACATCTACGATGACAAACAGTTGTTCGCGTTCCTGTTTGGCGCATCGCCGGACGGAGACCAGTACGATAAGACGCCCGCTCAGCAAGGTCTCGACCTGGCGGCCTGGCTACTGCTGGAGGAGGTGCAGACCCGGCTCAGACGAGCGCTCCCGTTCGACACCCTCGCCGTGGACCTCGGCGAAGGCACGCAGACCGGTCGCGCGAACGTGACGTTGGGCAAGTGGCTCACCGATCGCCTCTTTCTGGCCTACGCGTACCATCACGGCGCGGCCAGGGATGAAAACACCAGCGAGGGTCTCCTCCGGTATCGATTCTTGGGCACCTGGCTCCTGGAGATGGTCTTCGGGGACCGGGGTAACGGCGGCGCCGACCTTATGTGGACCCGTCGCTGGTAACCCACACCGGCCCCGGCCTTGGCGGTGACGCCAGGCCGAGCGAGTATGCACTGAGTGCGTATCACGGCGCTCACGGTCGTATCGATAGGCGCGGTCTTCTTCGCGCCCCATATTGCGGGAGCTCAGCTTCCCCTGCCGGAGCTCGCCGATGCGCCCGATCTTCGTCTCGCCAGCGCGGACGCCTATCTCGACCGCCTGCGGTCGGTTCGACAGCGCATCACCAAGAACGCACAGGAGCGAGGGCCGGAGATCGACGACGCGGTCGCCCGTCTGCGCCGCCAGCTCGACCTCTCGGGCGAACGGAGCGTGGTTCGCGGCTTCGATCCGACCGCCGCCCGTCGTCTCCTCGCCGCGCTGGAGCGGGAGTCGGTCCTCCGCGACAACGCGGTGGAGATCGTCGGCCGGGCCAGCCAACTGGCGGGCCAAGAGCCGGACGCGCTCCCCGCCTCAACCAACCTCGACGATCTCGTGGAGGTCGCCCTAGAGATCCGTCGACACCAACGCCGGCGCCGCCAGCGGCTGGCCCTCGCCCAGCAGCTGCGAACCCTCAGCGAGCGAGCGGATATCTTTGAAGACGAGGGGGCGCTGACCGCCGAAACCAGCCTCCAGCAGGACCGTTTGCGGGCCGCGCAGGCGGACCTCGCGGAGGCGGAAAGCCTCGAGGCCGAATCCTTGATCCGATTGGGCCGACGCCAGCTGCCGATGCTGCGCGAAGCGTGGGCGCCAACCTCAGACCGGATCGCCAGCGCCGCGGATGGATTGGAGGCCGCGGAGAAGGCGGCCTCCAAAGAGCAGGACCGCGTCCGGACGATCCGGGCCCGGACCGCGACCGTAGCCCGCATCCGGGCCAGCGAACCGGACGTCGTGCACCAAGCCCGTCAAAGCCAGCTCGATGCCTATCTGGCCGCACTGGGGTACCAAACGATGCGGGCCGAGGCGGCCGTGGTCCGCGCACAGAGCCGACTGACCACCCTCCACGCGAAGGCCGGGCTTCCCGTCAGCGGCGTGGCGGCCAGCCGCGCCCAGCTGGTGATCCGCCTCGCGGGGATCGACCAAGCCGTCGTGCGCCTCGAAACCCGGCTCAGCGAGCTCACCGGCGCCACCCCGCCCCGGCGCGCCCGACGGTTCGTTCAAAGAGAACGCGAGTCGCTCGAGCAGAGTATCCTGGCCCTGCGGTTGGCCCGGCACGACCTGACCCGGGCTCTGATCTACGCCGAGCTCCGCCAGGATCCGGCCGCGATCACCGAACGCGCCCCTCGGTCGCCGGAGCTCGGCTACGCGCTGTCGATCCTCGTTCTCCTCGTCGCGGTGTTCGTCCTCACCCGCGGCTATCGGTGGGGAGCCGAGCTGCTCACCTACCAGCGCCTGCTCCCGGACCGGCTGCGCATAAAAAAGGTCCAGCTGGGAAGGCTCAAGACCGTTGCCGTACTCCTGTGGCCGGTCGTCGTGGGCGCGGCCGCGGCCGCGCTGCTGATCTGGCCGGTGTGGGGCCTGTCTTTATCGATCAGAGAGGCGCTCGCGGTCGTCGACAGGCCGTTGTTCTTCGTCGACGAAACCGGCGTCAGCCTCCTGTCCATCGTCAAGCTCACCTTCGCCGTATACGCCGCCAACGTCTTGTCTAGCGCCCTGCGAGAATTCCTCCGAACCCGAGTGTACCCTCAGACCGAATGGGACATCGGGCTCACCACCGCGCTCGATTCGCTGGTCCACTACCTCATGATGTCCGTCGGTCTCGTGGTCGGCCTACGATTCGTAGGGGTGGGCTTCTCCACCCTCGCCATCATCGCCGGTCTTCTTGGTATCGGTATCGGCTTTGGGCTTCGCAACATCACCGAGAACTTCATTAGCGGACTGATCATCCTCGCCGAACGACCGATCAAGATCGGTGACTTCATCGAGCTTGGGTCGAGCAATCTCGAAGGGCAGGTTCGGCGGATCCGCGCGCGTTCCACGACGGTGGTCACTCGCGACAACATCTCGATCATCATCCCCAACAGCGAGTTCGTGGCCGGACGGGTCACGAACTGGTCCCACGGCGACCCCAAAGTCCGGATCGCGGTCAAGGTCGGGGTCGCCTACGGATCGGATACTCACCTCGTCCGAAAGGTCCTACTGGAGGTCGCGGCCCGGCACGGAAAGGTCCTCGACAAACCGGCCCCGGAAGTCGAATTCAAAGCGTTCGGCGCGTCGTCGCTCGACTTCACCCTGCGCGCGTGGATCGACCAGCAAGCCGACCGCTTCCGGATCGCCAGCGATCTCCATTTTGCGGTCGACGCCGCGTTTCGAAAGTATCGGATCGTGATCGCGTTTCCCCAGCTCGACCTTCACTTCAAGACCGCCGAGGCCCACCTCCTCAACGCCGTCACCGGTCGGCCACCGATGGGCGATGCCGACAACGCAACGAGGCTTGACGGCGAGTCGACCTCCGGGGTTGGTTGACGCCGATGCTCCCCGCCATCTGGGTCGGCCTCGTCCTCGCGCAGACCGCGTCCACGCCAGGGGCCGCTACCCTGGGGCCGCCTCCATCGGCCGTGGCGCTCCCGCCCCCTTTGCTGGCCGCGAGGTCTACGCCGCCCCCACGGCCGGTGGCGTCCCCCACGCGGCTTCGGGTCGCGCTGTTGCCGGTGCTCGTCGAGGCGGGGCAAGACGTAACGTCCTCCGCGATCTTCAGGGTGGTATCCGAGCAGGTCCGGCTCCGCAAGACCCTGCGGCTCATGTCGATCGACGAGTTCTTCTTCAACGACGGCGGGGCGCGGGCCGACGGCGTCGTCGCGTGCGGTTCGGACACTCGATGTGTCGCGCGGCAGCTGGCGCCGTTTCAGGCCGACCTCGGTCTGGTGGTGATCGTCAACGGGCAGCTCGACCCGACCTTGGTCGGCGTCTTGACCCTCGACACGCGAACCGAGCGCCTGATCGCCGAGAAGTACGAGCAGGTCGATGGTGACCGGCTTTGGCCGACCTTACGGACGACGATCGCCGACCACCTCGACCGCGCCGGCCACCCCCGGTGGGCCCGCATCGAAGTTCGGGTGACGCCCGCGAACGCGGCCATCTCTGTGTCGCCGGCCTACCCCGCGGAGATCGGGCGGCCGAGTCTGTTCGTGGTGCCGCCCGGCACGTACACCGTGCGCGCCGATCTTCCGGATCACGGCGAGGCCACCGCCCTCGCCACCGCCGAGGCGGGCGCTACCGCCGAAGTCTTCCTCGCCCTCGAAAAGGAACGCGCGTGGTACGAGTCGCCGTGGGTGTGGGTGGGGGCAGCGGTGGTCGTCGGCGCCGCCGTGGCCGCGACCACGGTGGCCCTTCAGCCCGAAACGACGTGTGGCTGTGTGATCACCGCGGACCGGCCGACGTGCCCGCCCTGTCCTTGATGATCGAACGAAACTCCCGCTCGAACGCATCGATCTGGGGCGCGGCGCGCTCCTGGGTCGCACCGGCCTGAACCATCGACAGTCGCCCCAACAATCGAACCATCGCGCCACGGCGCGGGTCGTCGGGGGCATAGGACTTCATGGCCGCGCTGACCCGGCTCTGCAGGCGAGCTATCCGCTGCGCGACGTTGGCGGCCGCGGGCCGCGCCGAAGTCCGGCGCTTGGCGGGCTGTCGACGCGCCCGTCGGACGGCAGACGACGGTGACTTTGGCCGCGACGGGGAAGCCGGACTCGGCGCCGAAGACACCGTTTCGTCCCTGGGCCCTGTCGGCGGCGCGGCGTGAGGACGCGGCGCATCGGGGTCCGGCGCCGGCGGCGGGGGCGGTGCCGGCGCCGTCAGCGGCCGTGCCGCCGGTAGGGTCGCCGACGGCGCGGGGGCCGTCGGCGGCGGCCCCGCCATCGAGCGAGACGGGCCCCCTGGACCGTCGGGTTCGCGGCGAGCGGCGCCGTCGGTCGGCGGGGACGTCGAGGGCGCCATCCAAGCGCGACCGGCGACCAACATGACCGCGATCCCGGCCACGAATCCGCCCAACGCGGCGGCGGCGACCACCGGTGCGCGCGACCGCGGCGGGGTCAGCGCCGGCGTCCAGCTCCGGGTGGGGCCGACGCGGGTTTGCACGTGGGTCGACGCGGGCTGCACTTCGGTCTGCGGATGTCGAACGTAGATCTCGGTTCCGACCTCCGGCTCCGGTCCGTCGGGCGGAGACTGGCCGAGCAATCGCTGAAGCTCGACATCCCGGGCCTGTGCGTCCGAGGACATGAGCTCGTCGACCAGTCGCTCAACCCCCGCTGCACCGGGCCGACCGGACAACTGCGCCTGCACAGCGTCGATGAACGCGCGTGCGGTAGCAAACCGGTCCGCCATGGGGCGAGCCATGGCCCGAGCCACGATGGCGTCCACCGCGGCGGGTACATCCCGTCGGATGGTCGACGGCGCCGCATACTTCCGGGACATCGCGATCCGCAGCATGTCGAGCGGAGGCCCGGGCCTCACGTAGCGCTGTCCGGTGAGCAGTTCGTGAAGGATGACCCCGACCGCGTACAGATCCGTTCGCTGGTCGACGGGGTCGCCCGTCACTTGCTCCGGCGCCATGTACCCCGGAGACCCCATCACCGTGCCCGTCCCCGTTTTCCAGTCCTGTGCGTTCGACTTGCCCAACCCGAGGTCGATCAGCCGCACGCGGCCGTCGTCGCCGACCATGAGATTCTTCGGCGCGAGGTCGCGATGCACGGTCTGCAACGGTCGTCCGGCCCGGTCGGTGGCCTCGTGCAGCGCGACCAGGCCCTGCAGCGTCTGCAGCGTCATCTCGAGCGCGAGGGCGAGCGCCATTCGAACGTCGGTCTCGGCCATGCGGGAATTCAGCCGACTCAGTGTCCAGCCCCGAATATAGTCCATCGCGATGTACGGCTGTTCGCCCACCCGGCCCGCGTCGAGGACCCGAACGACATGAGGGCTCGATACCCGGACCGCGACGTCGGCTTCGTGTCGAAATCGCTTGATGAACTCCGGGCGTTGAGTGAGGCGCGGGTGAAGGATCTTGACCACCAGCGGGCGACCGTCGACCGACGCCCCGTGCACCTCATCGCGATGCCTGGCCAGATACGCCGACCCCGCGCCTCCCTTCCCCAGCCTCGCGAGGAGCAGATAGGGCCCGAACGCGCGGGGCAGACTGGCCGTCACTCGGAGCGCTCCGGCGGGACGAGGCCCTGCACCGCCGCCAGCCCTCCGAGTCGGAGAAACGTCCGACACAGCACCAAGATCTGCTGAAGCCCTACCCCGAACACGATCGCGGCCGGTGTCGTCCACGCCAACCGCGCGTCGACGAGGGAGATGATCGCGGTCAGGCCCCACGCCCCGAGAACCCACGGTAGCGCGTGTCCGAGCAGCGCGAACGGGCGGCGCAGCCCTCGCCACAAGCCGACCACGAACGACCGAAACACGCCCGCGCCATCGACCTTCTTGACCCTCATCAGGTCGTGGGTGCTGCTGGCCCAAATCAGCAGCACCCA
>JANQQN010000035.1 GCA_028289325.1 Myxococcota bacterium
TGTGTCGAAGAAGAGCGGCCACGTACTGTTCGTAGGAGGGCCCGGGCATGGGTCCAGGACGTTCGGTGTCGAGCGGCAGCCGCTGCTGACCGGCGTCCTCGACCTGGCGTCGTTCCCAGGCGCCTCGAGCAGCGTCGGTGTACAGCTCGAGCGCTCGGAAGGCCTTCGCCTTCGTTTTGGTATCGTGACGGAGAAGATTCGCCGCATGTTTCGCCATCCACTGGCTCGCTTCGAGTCCGTAGGTCCGAATCCATGTCTCGGCCAGTTTGCGATCTTGAGCGGCAAACTGGCGCCGGGTGGTGGTTGTGCCGTGAACGACCTTGGCGAAGTAGCGCAAAAGGTCCGCAGCCTCGTCGGGCGCGTCGATCACCTGGTTCGGTCCGTCTTGGAGCCGTTGGAATGTGAGCCGAAAGTCGGCGGGACCCCGATCAATGATCAACCGGATCGGAACGCCGAGCCCTGTGAGGCGCTCCACCGACGCCTCAAGCATCTTGGCGATGTAAGAAGACGCCGTTCGGCCGCCACGCTGTAGCGTCTTACTGTTGCGAAGACCGAGTCGAATGCGAGCGAACTCTTGAATGGACTTGACCTTCTGCTCGGCCTTGCGACCAAGCTGACTGTCCACCCATCGATAGAGCCGAAGATCCGCTGACGGTCAGCTCGACCGGGACGCGGCCCGAGCCAACCCGTCCACCACGCTGGTGAACGTCTCCCGCCCCTGTAGCTTGGCTTCGCTGAACAGGTCGCTGAACGTTTCCCGCACCGGCTGAACCAGGCTCGTTCCGCCGGTCATGAATACCGCATCGACCCCGGCCGCGGTCACCCCCGCCTGACGCAGCAGCTCCTCGGCCGTACCACGGATATGCGCCACGAGGTCCGACGTGGCCTCGTCGAACTCGGTCCGGGTCAGCGTGACCGAGAGCGGCAATCCATATTGCTCGTCGCTGATGCTCGCCGTCCCCCCGCCCTGCACCGCGCGCTTGGCCTGCTCGACGGCCCGAAACATCACATAGCTGAGGTCACCGTCCACGATCTCCAGCAGCCGGTCGATGGCCTCCGGTCGGTCGCTGGTCCGCCGTACTTCCCGCAGAAACTCCAGGTACTTTCGAGACTTGAGAAAACTGACGTGGTTCCAGCGCAACAGCTTCTTGAACATCCAGTGAGGAACCGTCGTCGGCGCGCCGAAGGCGCGATAGGTGCTGCCGAACCCGAGGGGGTCGAGGAGCTTGGCCCGAACGATCTCGCCGTCCATCGCATCGCCGGCGACCGGCACTCCACCCGCAGCCAAGACCCGTTCGCGCTCCGACCGAGCGCGATGCCCCGGCCCCACCGCGATCACCGTGAAGTCCGACGTGCCGCCGCCGAGGTCCACGACCATGACCACCTGGTCGCGGTCGAGGCGTGCCTCGTAAGCCAGCGCAGCCGCGAGAGGCTCGGTCATCAACCGCACGTCCTCCAGGCCCGCCATCTGCGCCGCGGCCAACAGGCGCTGCTCCGCGAGCCGGTCGCTGTCCTCGTCGAGCGCGAAGCGGGCCGGCCGGCCGAGGATCACCGGGCCGTCCATCGCCGGGCCGAGGGTCGTTCGGGCGTGGGCCACACATCGACGAAGAAAGATCGCGATCAGCTCTTCGATGCTGCGATGCTGGCCGCGGACCACGGTGCCCGAGAAACTCTTCGACGGCAGAAACGCCTTGATCGACTGCATGAACCGGCCGTCGAGGCCCGTGAACAGGTACTGCTCGATGGCCGCATATCCGACGTGAAGCTCGCGGCCGTCGTTCGGTGCGAAGATCACCGTCGGTATGGTCATCGCGTCCCGCCCGCCGTCATTGACGAGGGCGGCGGGAACGGCCCACTTCACCAGCTGGACGTCGTCGCCAACCGCGGTGGCCATCGCGGAGTTGGACGTTCCGAAGTCGATTCCAACGCCCGGCACGAGGGGGACGAGTGTACGTCAAACGCGCGCGCGCCGCTGCCCTTGCGTGGTCGTGAATCGGCGGCGACGCGCAGCCGGACGGGCGCCGGCCCCTGCCCTCAATCGAGAACCGCGCGACGCGGGGCAACGATCGTTCGCCAGCCTACGACCCCTTGGCGGTCGGTGCGACCTGCCAGTATCTCACCGCACGACATGAGCACCCAGCGCCCACCGCCGCCTCGCTCGACGTACGACTCTTCGTCGCAGTCGAAGGCCGCGGGCATCGCCGCCGTGACCTCGATGCGCTCCCCGCCATCGACGATGGTCGACCGAAACGACAGCCGGACCTTGCGGTCCTCCCGCTGGGCGGGAACCGGATGCAGGCGCCATTGCCACACCTCCCGCTGCGCGAGCCGATCGAATCGCCCTGCCGGATGCGCAAACAGGACCTCGGGATTGGACACCCGGCCGTCGGCGGTGAGGTCGAAGCCCATCACCACGATCCCCTGAGTACCCGGCCCCGGTGCGGCGTGACTGGCCGTCGTTGGTCGAACGGCCACGTTCGCCAATCGCTGTGAACGATAGGCGTCACTCGGCAGCGCGAGCCGCGCGGGCAGTTCCACCGTCTGGCATCCTGCCCCCGCGACCATGATGATCAACGCGACGAACCGCACCTCCGTCGATTACCATCCCGTCGCGAGATCCGTCGACTCCATCGCCTGGCCCCTGGCTTTCTTAACCCCGAAACCCTGGCTATGGTCGGGCCTGCGCGGCCCTCGATCTCCCTGTGGCCTCGCTATTTTTGTCGGTCAGTACGCGCCCACGGTCGCTGATGGGACGTTCGCCTAGTACTCGGCGGCGGAAGTTCAGACGCAGGTCGGAACCCGGCGCGGAGTACGCAAGCGGAGCTTGCGGAGCGTCAACGGCTGTACGCTGGAAGAGCGGGCGTGAATCGACCAGCCACGGAGTGGCTCGTTATTGGCGCCGAGCTCATCTAGTCCCGCGTTCTTCTGCGAAGAACTCCTGAGACAGGTGACTAGATCATCGTCAGGTGGTCTTCAGTGGCGTCTTGAACGGCGCCGATGGGTACACGATGATCGAGCGTGACGAGGGTGCCGTGATGCGCAACCGCCAAGGCCAGCAGATAGAGGTCTGTGAGCTGTCGAGGGCCATGAATCTGCTGTGGATCAACAAAGTCCCGATCGAGGATGCTCACGTCGTCCGACCAGAACTCATGCGAAGAGTGTCGCGTAGCTTCTTCGAGACGCTCTATGACGGCCGCCGTGGGCAGCGCGTTCGGATAGGCTGGCTGCGACATGATTCGAGCGCAACCGTTTTGCGTGATGGGGCAGGAGGCCCATCCGTCGGCCTGGTGCTGGCGCAGCCAAGCGAGGGCGCGCACGTGATTGACGTGGTCGGTGTCGAGCAAAGCGATCAGGACGTTGACGTCGAGGAGCGCCCGCATTTTTCAGTAAGGCCCCTCGTCGCGGAGTCGGTCGACGAGCTCGTCCGTGACAATCTGGCCGCGACTGCTGAATGGCCGAAAGCCCAGCACGGGCGTTGTCGTCTCCGCCTCCGACACGCGGGTCATCGCCGTGCGCGCGAGCTCCGATATGACCTGTCCCGTGGTCTTCTTCTGTCGACGCGCAAGCTCTTTAGCGGCCTGGAGGACGTCATCCGCGATGTCCAGTGTGGTGCGCACGCATCTGATGTTTGTGCATCAGACCGTCCGAGTCAACCTCACGGTGTATGGTTTGGCGCACATAGAGCGCCAGCGGAAGAACCGCAGTAGCGTCCTGGCCTTGTGCTTGCCGCCGATCCACAGCAATCGGCGACGGCCCTCGTCGACTTGAAAGACGACCGTTGCCTACGCGTGGTCAACGCCCGGAATCAGCCGAGTCGAAGCCGTCCGGATGCGGAGAAGGGCAGCTTCAGGCTGCCGGCGAGCAGGCTGAAGTCGACGGCCCAGTCGAGGCGCGGCTTGCTGATCAGCGAGAGGGCGCTCAAGCCCAGGTCGGCCAGGCTCAACGTCACGTCGATGGGCACCGGGGTCTCCGTGCCGGCGGCCAGCGTGGCCGCAGGGCGGGCTTGGTTGGTCAGCACCGGACGCTGATTGATCTTCAGGCTCGTCTCGAACCCTTCGATCGGGAGATCGAAGTCGTTGGGGTTGGCGAGGGTGGGCACGAATCGAACCTTGACCCCCGCCATCGACGCCCCCTGATACTCGGCGGTAGGAACACCGAACTGCGGCAGCTTCGGAAGCGGCAGCCGGCCCGTCTTGTTCACGGGGACGGTGATCGCGAAGTCGGGGCGCCCGATCTCGAACGCGCTGTCGAGCGCGTAATCGACCTCGGGCTTGCTCAATAGAGCGATCAACGCATTGGCGGTTTCCGCGAGCGGGAAGTCGAATGCGAGCTTGGTGGTGGTGCTCCCGTTGGCCGCGACGGTGACCGGCGTCTCGCTGCGACCGGTCGTCAGCTGGTGGCCGTCGACCTTCAATCCGTACTGAATGCCTTGCAGCGTAAAGCCGACGGAATTGGGGTTGCGGATCGCAACGTCGAACGTCGTGCCGAGCTGGGTCAGGCGCCAGTCGGTGACCGCCATGGAGACGATTTCGACCGACGGGTCCTGATAACCGACGCTCTTCATCACATTCTGAAGCGTGGCGCAGCCGGACAAGGGGATGGCCAGACCGCCCGCGCTCACGGTGGCGTGCAGCGCGCGGCCCATGAAGCCTCTACGTGTATCGTGCATGAGATTCTCCCGGGCGGAGACTGCAACGGTCACCCTGCGGGTGCAAAGCGCATATCGTCGGCTGATCCGCCTTGACCGGTTGGCGCCGCGAGATTGGACCCAGCCTCCGTGGTTACTATTATAGGCCGCGTGATCATCGCCTGCCCCGCCTGCAACCGCCGTTTTGACGTGTCTGGACGCGCGCCGGGCATGGAAGCGCGGTGTCGCTGTGGCCACCGGTTCAGAATCCCCGACGTCGCGCCCGAGGCGGCGACCCTCGCCTGCAACAGCTGCGGCGCGGCGGTGAGCAGCTCAGCCACGATGTGCACGTACTGCGGAAGTCCGGTCGCGGTTCAGCGATGCCCGCGATGTCTCGGCTTGGTCGTCGCTGGGGCGCGATTTTGCCAACACTGCGGCGAGAACGTAGAAGCCTCGGCCATCCCGCTCGAGGACGGGGAGCCGAAATCGACTCGGTGCCCGCGCTGCGCCTCCCAGCAGCTCGAGGCGCTGCTGTTCGACGGGGTGGCCATCGACCACTGCCGCGCGTGTGGCGGCCTGTGGCTCGACCACCGGGTGTTTGCCCAGCTCCAGCGAAACGAAGCGGCCAACGCGCCCTTGATGCTGCGACTGTCCGCGCTCCCGCGCCCCGAGCCGACGGCGCACGATAAGGCGTATATCCCGTGTCCGGAGTGCGGGAGCCTGATGAACCGCCGCAACTTCGCGGGATGCTCAGGGGTGCTCGTCGATGAGTGCCGCGCCCATGGCGTATGGTTCGACGCTGGCGAGCTCGCCACGATCATGCAGTTCATTCGAGACGGCGGCCTCGACCGGGCCCGCGCCAAGCGCGAGCAGCGAGACTATGAACGCCGGCAGCTTCATCGACTCGGGTCCGAACTGGACAAGACCCGGGATCGTCGTCGCGCGGCGGCCGTCGACACCTACCGAAAGAGCGATCCGGTCACCGAGTGGTCGCTGGAGGCGGCCGCACACCTCATCGCCGACCTGTTCTACTGATCGCCCGTCCGCCCCGCGGCCGGTAGATGGCGATCCAGAAAACGAGCGATCTGCTCGCCAACCTGGCGATGGACCGACTCGCGCTGCACCCCCGATGCATCCGAGCAGAGCGCGCGCACGAAGATCCGCCCCTTCAGCGTACACGGAGCGAGAAACGTGTAGTGCGACACATCGGGTAGAACCTCGAGCTGAGCGTTAGGCATGACGTCGGCCATCCAGCGGGCGTTGAGGTCCAGGGTCGCCTGATCGTCGCGGTCACCGACCACGATCAGGGTCGGCACATCGGCCTTGGCGAGACTCGCCTCGGTCAACGCCGGGCCGAGGACCGGCGCCATGGCCACCACCGCTTTCACGCTCGGGTCACGATACGACCGGCCGGCTCGACTTCGAGACGCCTTGAACTTCTCGTCTTCATCGGCCAACCGCTCGACGGTCCCCAGATCGAAGGGGGCCTCCGGCGGTAATCGACACGCGGGATCTTGGGGCGCGGTCGCGCAGAACTCGGTGTGCTTCGGCAGCGACACTTCGGCCCCGGCGAGCGCCAACACTGTATAACCACCGAGCGAGAAGCCGGCGGCGGCGATCCGATCCTCGTCGATCGCCGGGCCGAAGGTCGGGTCCGCCAGCAACCGCTCCTTCACCACCTGAAGATCCAGCGCTCGCTCCCACCACAGCGCAAATCCGTGGGGAAGATAGGCGGGCTCGGCGGCCGTGTTGCCGTGGTGACTGACGGCGGCCACGATCATCCCGCGACTGGCCAGCCGCTCGGCGAGCCAGGACATCTGCGCGGCGGCGCCGCCCGTGCCGTGGGACAACAGCACCAGCGGGCGGGGGCTCGCGGACACCTTGAGACGCCCGTCCGGCACCGCCCACCCGAAGCGAAATACGCCGATCCGCCACGGCCGCTCGGGCCCCGGATCCGCGGTCGGGTACCACACCGTAGTGGTGACCGGTCGGGGTCCGGGACCGGCGAACGATGGCCGCTTCGGGTCTTCAAAAGCCCGGGTGGTACGACCGACCGGCGGCCGATCAGGGGGCCGTGCGCAGCCGACCGCGAAGATCAGCACCAACGCCGGCAACAACCGGCTGCCGACCGCAGCTCTCGAGTCCGTCACCCCGGTCGCGACCACTCGAGGGTGACGTCGAGGCTCGCCGAACCGGTGGCCTTTGCGAACAGCGCGATGCCCCCCTCGGCGGTGAAGCCGAGATTGAGGCGAACGGCCACGCGGGCGAGCTCCGGCCCCTGCTTGGTGACCACCTCTTCCCGCATGTGGTCCGCGAGACGGCCGGCGACCCGAACCGCGTCCTCGAGCTGGGCGACTCGCTCCGGCGTGAGCTCTTGCGACCGGCTCTCCAGCTGCGGGCTCGCCAAGGGGCGGCCCGGCGGGGTCGCGGCCGGGGCCGCTCGCCGATGGTCGGTCTCCACGAAGACGTCGATGTCACCCAGTTTGGTCCGAAGCAGGCTCATAGTTGGGGCTCCCATACACCGCTTCGCGGCTCGCCGTCGACCGACCGCCCTTGGTTCCTCGGTTTCGCTGCGGGGCCTACACGACCTCGCGCGGGTTACGACCGCGGAACCGTCCGCTCGACCAGGGGGTTGATCGCGTCCCGCGCCCGCATCGCGGCCGCGATGACCTGGTCGGTCTCCACCGCCTCCGACTCGCCGAGCGAACGGCGTGGCGGCCGCACCCTCGGGCTTCCCATTTTGACCGCCGCCTGCACTCGTTTGATGTGCTGCACGAACTTCGGGACGGTATCGAGTCGCAGCAAGGGCAAGAACCAGTCGTAAAGGGCCCGGGTCGCCGCCCGATCATCGCCCTGCCCAAGCTCGAACAAGGCCACCGACTCGCGAGGAAAAGCGTTAACAAGGCCCGCCACCCAGCTCGTGGCCCCCGCTGCGATCCCCTCGATGATCACGTCATCGACCCCCACCGACAGCGCGAGGCGGTCGCCCACCAGCGCCCGAATCGCGGTCACTCGACGAACGTCGGTGCTGGATTCTTTGACCGCCTGCAGGTTGGGGTGCGCCTCGGCCAGCTGCGCGATCTGCGAAGGTAGAAAGTCGGTGCGGTACGCGATGGGGTTGTTGTACAGCATGCACGGCAGATCCGTGGCCGCGATGACCTCGGAAACGTGGGCGCTCATCTCTGACCAATCCGAGGCGTAGACGTACGGCGGCAAGACCATCAGACCGCGACACCCGACGCGCTGTGCAGTCTTGGCCAGGGACACCGCTTCGTCGGTGCGCAGCGCGGCCACGCCGGCGATCACCGGCGCTCGGGCGCCGAGCGCTTCGACGCAGCTGGCGAGGACCGCGGTCTTTTCGTCCGCGGACAGCGTCGGGCTCTCGCCGAGGGACCCCAGCGCGACGATCCCCGTGCAGCCTTCGTCGATCATCCACCGCGCGTGTTTCTTCAGGAACAAGTGGTCGACGGCCAGGTGTTCGTCGAACGGGGTCGTGATCGCAGGCAAGACGCCCTTCCAGATACTGCTCATGATCCTCCCTTTCGCGGGGCGCGAATGCCGTAGGCAAACGGATCCGAATCGTCGATGATCAGATGCGCCTCGGCCATGACGTGGGCCGAGCCGACCACCGAAGGCACGATCCCGGCCGGGGTGCGGCGATACGTGGCTTCAAATACGCTGCCCACCACGCTCTCCTGACGCCAGACGTCGCCTTCGGCCAGCGTGCCGTCCTCGGCGAGACAGGCGATCTTGGCGCTGGTCCCGGTTCCGCACGGGGAACGGTCGTACGCGCCCCCCGGACACAGAACGAAGTTTCGGCCATCGATGCCGGTGGATGGCGAGGCGCAGAACAGCTCGATGTGGTCGATCTCCGCGCCGTCGGCGCCGGTGATGCCGTCCCGCTCGAGGGCCGCGCGGAGCCGAAGCGCGAACAACCGCAGCGCATCGACGTTGTCCGGTTCGATGGCCAGGCCGTGGCCCGACACCAGGAAGAACCAGTTGCCGCCCCATGCGACATCTCCGACCACCACTCCGTAGGGCGGCACGTCGACCCGTATCGCGGCCCGATGACGATAGGCGGGGACGTTCTCGATCCGCACTCGATGGCGGTCGAGGAGCTCGGCGGTCACCACGCCGACCGGGGTCTCGATCGTGTGTCGGCCGAGGCCGATGCGACCGAGATGCGCGAGGGTTACGAGCACGCCGATGGTGCCGTGGCCGCACATATTGAGATAACCGACGTTGTTGAAGAAGATGACCCCGGCTGCGCAGCCCGGGTCGGTGGGGTCGACGAGCAGCCCTCCCACGAACACGTCGGAGCCCCGCGGCTCGTTCACCACCGCCGACCGAAAGCGGTCGTGGTGGGCCTGAAAGAGATCTCGGCGCTCGACGAGGGTCCCCGCGCCCAGGTCTGGGCCGCCACCGATCACCAACCGGGTGGGCTCCCCGCCGGTATGGGTGTCCACGACTTGAACGCGATGCATGGGGTCCCGGCGCGAGCGCAAGCGCCCGCCGCCCGCCAGTATCGGTGGAATTCCCTCGCAGCGCAAAGCCCCGCCGATAGGTCGGTGTATAGTTCGCGCGGCGTGAAAAAAACGTCGATCGTGATCGGGGGAGGCATCATCGGCCTGTGCTCCGCCTATTACGCTGCGCGTAAGGGGCTCGACGTGACCCTCGTCGACGCCGCGGACTCCGCGGACGGCGGCTGCTCCCACGGTAACGCGGGTCTGATCGTTCCCAGCCACTTCGTCCCCCTCGCCGCCCCCGGCGCGGTGGGCTCAGGGCTGCGGTGGCTGTTCGACGCCGAGAGCCCGTTCTACATCCAGCCCCGGGCCGACCTCGAGCTTGCGCGCTGGCTGTGGCGGTTCTTGCGCTTTGCGAGCCCGGCCCACGTCGAGCGCTCGGCGCCGATCCTTCGCGATCTCAATCTGGCCAGCCGAGCGGCCTACGAAGCGCTCGCCGCCGACGGCACCGACTTCGGGCTCGCCCAAGATGGCGTGCTGATGGTCTGCCGAACCCAGCAGGGTCTGGACGAAGAGATCGAGGTCGCCGATCGCGCGCGCCAGCTGGGGCTGGAAGCTCAGATTCTCGACCCCCACCAGACTATCCGGCGCGAGCCGGCGCTGTCGCCCGAGATCGCCGGCGCGGTCTACTACCCTCAGGATTGCCGGCTGGATCCCGAGGGCCTGATCGCCGGCCTTCGTCGCCGACTGGAGGCCCTCGGGGTGAAGACGCGATGGGGATGCCCGGTCGGCGGGTGGCGCGTCGAAGGTCGACGGGTGCTGGCCGCGGTGACCCCCGACGGGCCGCTCACCGCCGATGAATACGTCATCGCGGGAGGCGCGTGGTCCGGGCGTATCGCCCGTCAGCTCCGACATCCCTTGCCGCTGCAGGCCGGGCGCGGCTACAGCCTCACGCTCCCATCGCCGCCGGTTCGCTTGCGCTCGGCCGCCCTGCTGGTCGAAGACCGGGTCGCAGTGACCCCGATGCCCGGACGCCTTCGCTTCGCGGGCACCATGGAGCTGGTGGGGCTCGGGCGGTCGACCAATCCGGCGCGGGTCCGAGGCATCATCAAGGCCATCCCGCGGTACTATCCGGCCTTCGAACCGTCGAGCTTCGCCGATGTCGAACCTTGGTCCGGCCTGCGCCCTTGTTCGCCGGACGGCCTGCCGTACATCGGGCGCGTGCGCCACCTCGACAACA
>JANQQN010000049.1 GCA_028289325.1 Myxococcota bacterium
CAGGCGGTGGTCAGATTCGAGCCGTCGGCCCGTTCGCGGACCACCGCCCGCATCCGCTCCCAGTTGCGCAGCCGACGAAACGGGATGCCCAGCTCCGACTGGAGCAGATGCATCAGGCGTGAGCCCGATAGGCCCACCTCCTCCGCGATCTCGTCGATCGACAAACGGTCCGCGAACCCGGATCTCAGGTCGGCCATCACCCTGCGAATCCGAGGATCCAGCGGTGTCGTGGCCGCGGCCGTCGACCGCTGTAGGACCTCGGCCGCGAAAGATGCGCCCCTCGCCTCGACACCGATGCGCCGAACGAGCCCCACCAACGTCGACAGGGCCGCCGCATCGCGCTCTGGCGCGGCGAGCGCCCGCGCCCACTGCAAGTCGAGGATGTACAGCACCGCGACCACCGTGACGCCACAATCGAGGGCGTGGCGGGTCCCGGCGGGCACGAGTTGGAAGGAGCGTCGATACCACCGACGCCCAAGCTGAATATGGAAGGCTCCACTTAGACCGACGAGCAGCGCCGGCGCGGCGTGAGCGTGGTCGCTCACTTCACCCAGCGGACACACGGCGAGGGTGAATGAATCGGCGATGTCGATCCGGCACGGCTGGCGAAGAACAGAGACCAACGGCGTCCTCGTAGTCATCCTCAGCGGGCGCAGCAGATTTTGACAAGCGCCGGGTGCCGTGGCCGGTCAAACATCTCGACTCATCATGTGGTGGTTGTTTGAAGATATGCCCTCCGCGGAAGCGGTTCGCTGGCTCGTAGTGTGCGGCGGCGCCGCGATGACCTGGTCCTCCATCATCGGCTTCATCATGCTGGTGCCCATGCAACCATGGGGTAAAGGGCGCTTGCCGGCCTTCAATGCCAAGCAGGTCGGCGCGGCCCACCTCGACTGGATCGTCTTAGCCCTCATGCTTGGCCTCGCGGCGGGGATGATCGCGGCGTTCGGACTGAACCCGCCAACATCGGTGGTCATCGCGCTGGCCGTCGGCGCGTGGCTGAATCCGTTGCCTTACGTCTTTCGCGGATTCGGTATTAATGCGTTCGTACTTGCGGGTCCCTTGCATCAGCGGCTGGCGGCATCAATGGGTCTGCTGTCTAGCTTGCTCATCCTCTACGGCTGGGCATCCCTGCTCATCGCCGTCGCCTGACGGCGGCGACGGACCAAGCCCCACATCTGGGGGAAGACCGAAATCGCATGCCGCGGTCTCAGAACGGGCGCTCGATATCCGTATGGGACGCCGGTGCCCTTGGTTTGATGCAAAATGGCCCCGATCGATGCCCCCTGGCGCACCGGCGACTTGGCGCCCACTGCGAACAGCCCCGCGCAGTTATCGGCAGCGCCAAATCGCCCGAGGGTCGAAAAGACCAGGTCTCGTCGTCTCGAACGCGACGCGTTACATTGGCCGTCTCCGGATGGCTGGTCTGCAAGATGCCTGGACGTTGCGACAGACGCCGTTCGCGGCGCGTCTGCACCAACTTCTGAAACGAGTCCGGAAGGACACGAACATATCTTGGCTGGCCATCGTCGACCACTTCCACGCACCGGCTGGCGACCTGGTCCCTACATGGCGGAGTGTGTCTCCGGGCCCGGCGCCCGACCCCCTATCGTCCGACGAGGTTCGCGAGCTTCGCCACGGTCGCCTCGATCCGTTTCCTGGTCCTGCTACCGATCATCGGAGCGCACATCTGATTCCGATCGGTCCGGGCTTTCGAGGTCCGCCGCCCTTGCTGCTCATCGCGGCCGACGAGGCCCCCGCGACCGCCCACGTACAGCGTCTGCTGAGCGTCCTCGGAGAGGGGCTGACTTCCCAACGGCGGGCCGAGACCACGGAAAGGATCGCCGCCGCGGTTGAGGATATGCCGGATCCCCTCGAGATCACCGACCGCAATGGCCGCTTGGTCTATGCGAACCGCGCCTGGGCCGCCACCTTCGGCCACGATCCGGACCAGCAATTCGGAGCTACGGTGGCTCACCTGTTCCGCAAGCGCGACGCGCCGGTGCACGACACTTCGTTTTATCAGTTCACGATGTCCACCATCCAAGAGGGCGGCGCCTGGCTCGGCGCCCTCGCCTGCCGCACCGCGAGCGGAGACGCTCGCTTCGCAGAGGCCCACGTCGGCCCCTTCTCCGCACCTCGTTTCGAAGGCAACGTGGCGGTGCGACGCGACCTCAGCCACCGCGCCGGCCGCGACGAGGCGCTGGCCAAAGCCCACTACGAGTTCCGGCGGGTACTGTCGGCCTTGCCCGACGGGGCGACGGTGCTCCGCGAGGGTCGAATCTACTACGCCAATCCCGCGTTTTTGAGGATGGTCGGCGCGGGGGAAGCCGAGGTCGTCGGTCGCCCGTACGAAGAGCTGGTGCATCCCGACGATCGGTCTCGTCTGCGCGAGCAGGAGCGCGGCCACGCGGTTCGGGTCCGTATCATTCGGGCCGACGCTCCGCCGCGCATCGCCGAAATCTCTACGCCCGGCTTTCTGTCGTTCGAAGGTCAACCCGCGCGCATCCTGATGTCCCGTGACGTCACCGACGATCGGATCAAGGCCGAGATGCTCGCCCGCGCCGAGCGACTATCCGCGCTCGGCTCGCTGGCCGCCGGCCTCGCCCACGAAATCAACAACCCTCTCGCGTACCTGACGTTGAGCCTGTACGAGCTGCGGGACACCGAGACCCGGTCCCTCGACGGGGCCGGGCGCCGACTGCTGTCGGAGGCGATCGATGGCGCGGAACGCATTCAGCGGGTGGTCAAAGAGCTGCGGGCCTTCTCGGGCCAGGAGCAGGCCGACACGCCTCAACTGATCGACCTGTCGATGGTCATCACTTCGGCGCTGAATATCGCCCAGAACGAAATCCGCCACCGCGCCACTTTGGTGCGACGACTCGACGACCGCGCCCGCGTTCTGGCCCGCGAAGGGCCGCTGGTCCAAGTCATGGTCAGCCTGCTCGTGAACGCCGCGCAAGCGATACCGGAAGGCGACGGTCGCCGGCACGAGATCACCGTGGACGTGAGGTCCGACGACGATGACGTGTGCATCGAGGTGCGGGATACCGGGATCGGCATCCCCGCCGATGTTCTTCCCCGCGTATTCGATCCCTTCTTCACCTCCAAGCCTCGCAACGAGGGGTCGGGGCTCGGGTTGTTCATCGCTCGCAGAATCATCGAAGAGTTCGGAGGCCGCATCGAGGTGTACTCACCACCGGGCTCAGGAACGACAGCCCTGGTTCGCCTTCCCCGCGCCGCCGGCTCGGCCAAGACGCCCGTCCCCGAGGTGGTGGCCGACGCAGCGACCGGCGGCGACCCGGTAAAGATCCTCATCGTGGACGACGAGCCGCAGGTCGTAAGAGCGCTCAGCCGAGTGTTGCGAGCCTATAGGGTCGAAACCGCGGAAACCTGGGATGCGGCGATAGAGGTGCTGAAGAGCAAGGGCCCCTTCGACGTCGTTCTGTGCGACCTGATGATGCCCGGGCAATCGGGCCCGGAGTTGTACCAGCAGGCCGTCACCATCTACCCGCAACTTTCGACGAGATTTCTATTCATGACCGGCGGCGCATTTGCCGATGGAGTCCCCAAGTTTCTGACAACTTGGCAGATGCCGGTCGTGACCAAGCCCTTCGTTCTCGACCAGCTGAAAGCCCGCATTCGAGACGTCGCTGACGGGAAGTATGACTCACTCAACAGCGGCGAGGAGTAACACCCATGCACCGCATCGTGCGGATGATCGGGATCGTCTTCATTTCATTGACGCTTGGCGCGACCTCATACGCTAAGGACAGCAAGGTAACTTTCACCGTCGACTTCGAACAATGCACCGAGTTCGTCGGCATCACCTCGGTGCCGATCGGCAACGTGATCGACTTGGTCCCTTCATCTGTAACCATCGTCCGCGACGAGGGAACCAACGCGCGGATCGTGGTGAGGATCGTAGACTGCGAGGCGATCCGCGTCGACGGCCAGAAGCGGGCCCGGCCCGGGCGCCTATCGCAGATCGGCGTCACCGTCGAAGGTGACGGCAGCGCCGACATCGACAACTACACCCTCTGGTACGGAACTACCAACGCTCGTCTGAAGGCCCGATTGACAGCGGCGGGAATGCGAACGGTCCGGGTGCGGCGCTTTGTCTTCGATGCCGACGTCGATGACGACGGCATGGGAACCCTGTTCACCCGCGTATCGGCGAGGCGGTTGCCCAACCACGCGGTGCAATCAGAAATCCTGGGGATGGCGCCCAGCTCCGTTCCGTTTGTCGCCCGCTGGGTCACCGACGGTCGTCGCGGCACAGTGGAGATGGTCACCACCTTTCCCAACCTCTTCTTTGGTGGCGCGGTGAGCGAGCTCACGACCCCCATTAACTCCGAGCTGGCGGCAGTGCTGGGCACCGACGTCGCGACGTTCGGAGGGCTCGATAGCTACAACGGCTGGGACATCGCGACGATGGTCGTCACCGTCGACTGATCCCCCGCCTTCGAATAACCGCCACCAAGATGACGACCAAGGCCGCGAGCAACACCGTCAACACCGTGCGCTGACTGCGCTGCTGGCGGAAGCCCACGCTCGCTCCCGGAAACGGGGTCACCGTCGCATCCCCCAACACCGTCAACCCGGCCCAAGCCGCATCGGGGCGGCCGCTGGCGTGCGCCTCTCGCTGGGCTCGACGAATGGCCGCCCCTAGGCTCTCGCCCGCGGCGAGGTCGTCGTACAGGGCTCGAGACAAGAACAGCGCATCGTCGTCGCGCAGCGGCCACAGGCTACCGACGACCGCGCGGGCCCCAGCGACCGCGAACGCTCGGGCGAGGCTCATCGCCCCCTCCCCGCCCGCGACCTGACCCGCAGCGCTTTCGCACGCGTAAAGGACGACCACCGATCCGTTGAGATCGAGGTCGACGATCTCTCTTGCTTGCAGCAGCCCGTCTTCACCGCCCGCGCCCGACGCAAGCACCAGTGACGCGCGCTCGGGGATCACCGGATCGGCCAGGGCGTGGGTGGCGGCGTGGATCACCGCGAAGCGTTGGCTTTCGATGTCGCGCTTGAAGCTCGCCTCCGTCGCCTCCGCGCCCAGACGCAAAACACTTTCGCCGCCTACGGTGGCCACGACACGCTTGCCCTCGCGTCGGGCGTACGGCAACTCGGTGAGCCGCAGGGACCGGAAGTCATCGAGCTCACTAACGGCCGCGGGCAGGGCCGCAGGGTCGAGCTTCGGGTCGGCAACGGCGTAGGCGAGCTTCGAGTTGGTCGGCGCGGGCCGACGACGCAACCCCAGCCACACCGTCGCCGATGGCGTGGTCGAGATCTCGTGAGTCAGCCCCAGAGGCGGCGTCTCCGCATCAGGACGAAGCGCGGAAAACGGCACCTGATGGAGCATACCGTCGGGAACCACGATCAATCGCCGAACCGCCGGCCCCAAGGCCGGCACCGCGGCCGAGAGCAGGTCGTCGTACACCGGTCGCACGGCAGCAGCGTCGACGGGCTTACGTTCGGTGAAGCGGGCCAAGAGCCTCCGGATTCGGGGGCGCTGCGCGAGCCGGTCGGCCATTCGAAATACTCGGGCGCGGTCGGTGGTGACCACCCATACCCAGGCCCCGCCGCCGAAGTCCCCTTCGAGATCCGTGGCCAAACCCAGCTGATAGACCAGCATCGCTTCGTCGTCCCGAAGGGCGCCTTGAACGTCCTTTAACGTGGCGTAGGTCGGTTCGCGATATCCCGCTGGCGCCTCCGCCGCGGCGAGGAAGGCCTCCCGGCGGGCTTCGGCTTCACGCTCGGCCTCGGCGAGGGAAGCGCGAAGCGAATCGCGTTCGGTCTCTGACCGGTCGAAGGTCACCAGCTTCTGCTGGATGCCCGCGATCTTTTTCAACGACGCCTGCAGGGCCTGCCATGCCTCTGGGTGACGAGCCCGCGCCGACGCGTCCTCGGTGAGCGCCAGGCTCTCCAGCAGCGACCGGCCCCTCATCCGCTCCAGCACGTTGAACGCGCGCTCCAGGTCTTCGGCTTTCGGCGCTTCACCCGCGCCGCGAAGGATGTGGCCCGCCACCCGCCGATAGGCTTGGGTCCACAGCGAGAATGTCTCCACGCGCCCGACGCCGGGTCGCTGCAGCTCCCGGAGGGTCTCGATGAGCTCAAGGCCTTGCATCGATGTTCGGAGCGCCTCTTCAGGGGGGCCCAGCTTCCACTCGAGCTTCATCTGCGCCAGCGACGTCCAGATCTGTTGGGTGCGCATACCGCCAGTGATTCCCTCTGAGACCGCAGACTGCATCAACGCTCGAGCTCGGGTCGGGTCTTCCCCGGCCACGGCCAGCGCCAGCATCCTAGCGCACTGGATCCACGTATGCGTTTGCTTGATTTCCTTTGCCAACAGCAAGCAACGATCGAGATGCGCCCGCACCGCTGCTTGGGCCGTCCGATCCCGCATCCGCAGCACCGCGACGTGCCATCGGAGGCGGGCCTCGTGCCGAGGCTGTTTGTTCGTGATGGTCGAGCCCAGGGTGGCTTGGGCGTGTTGCAGCGCGGTCTCGATGTCGGCCGGCAAAGGCAGGTAATCAAGAACGCTGGTACGGGCATCGGCCAGATTCACGCGGGCGTACAGAATGCCGGCCGCATCGTCACGCGCGACAGCGATCTTCTCCAAACGCCCCAGGTATCGCATGGCGTCGGCAGGACGACCGAGCTCCCTGCTCACCCGAGCCAGCGACGACAGCATATTGTACCTAGACCAATAGGCCGCGTCGCGCGGGAGCTGGGCTTGCACGGCGCGAAGAGTCCGATATACCTGGCGAAGCCTCCGGCGCGTTGCGAGCAGATGATCCGCATACTGAATAATCGCTTTCACCCGCAGCTCGGGATCCTCGGCCTCCTCACTGATCTGCCGGATCCTCTCCGCGTGCGCGTCGGCTTCGTCGCCCCGCCCAGCGACCGCGGCCATGTACCTAAGGCTCGCTCGAGCGTCGAGCTCGCCCTGAAGCTCATTGTTCTTGGCGAAGCCCTCTAGGGCGCTCTCGAGCAGCTCCTGGACGTTGTCCACACCGCCCGCGGCGCCGATGTACGCGAGGGCGAGGGAAATCCATTGAATATCGGGGTGGCGCTCTCGCAGCCCCGACAGGAGTTCGGTCGCGCAGTCCCACTGGCTCGACTTGCGCGCCTGATAATAGAAACACAGCGACGCCTCGCGGTTCGTCGGCGTCTTGCTAAAGGCGTTCGTACAGTCGGTGAACGCGATCGAGCACGCTGAGGACGCTCGCGCGGTCGGTATCGCGCAGGCCGTCACGGCGGCGATCGTCGTGACGGCCAGTCGTCGTCGCATGGCTTAGAAGGACGGACAGATTGGATCGTCCGAGCACGATGTGGGCCGGACGCCGTCGGGGTGAGAATCCCTGTTCGGACACACCTCGGTACAGCTCGGCTGTAGCGGCGGCGGCGGGACCCCATCCTCGCCGGTGAACTGTACGGGGCGGAAGACCGCGTTGACAGGCATCGGCTTCAGTCCCCCTACACCAGCCGGTTCCGGCAGCACTTCGAACACCGCACCTTGTTTCGGCGACGACGCGCTATACGCGGCCTCGGGCCGAACCACGATACGGCCAAACTTGGCGTGAAGCTTCGCGAGGTCGACTTCGAACACCAGCGGCTGGTCCGCCGTCGTCCGCGTCGGCTTGGTCGATCGGTTCTGGGCGGCGCCGCGTCGGTATTTGCCGTCGCGCTTCGGCATGACCTCCCTCCAATGGAGCTCCCCCTCCTCTCTTCCGCATTTGGGTTCGCCTTCATGGTTCTTTGGAGCCTCGCCGATGAAGCCGCACTTGCGAGTGATGGGCTTATCCTGCGCGACATCGACGATGTAGATCACCGCGTACGGCGCTTTTGGCGGTTCTTTGAACCGTGGCGTGAGCTTGAATACGGCCGTTCCCTGTTCCGGGAGAGAGAACGGCGTGGAACGGACCGAAACCGACTGTATGTCGCCTTTTCCCTGAACATATCCGTTTCTATGACTTGCGCAGGCCGCCGAGCCCGCAACCAAAACCAGTGCCGATGCAACGAGAAACCGTTTCATCCCATACTCCCCAACCCAACAATCCTGGGTCGAACTCGAGTGAATTCGACCCGATATTCACAACGGTCGCTCGCTGAGCGACCCCCCCTTGTTTCGCGCGGCGTCGCCTTCGACCACCGCGACGCCGTCGGCGTTGTCCGGGACACGGACCACGACGATGGCGCTTCGACCCTACTGTGCATCGTTGGGTCCGTCGAGTCCGACTGCGAAGCTTCTCGCGCTCATGTTCGCTGAGCTCCGCGCCTCGTCACCGGCGTGAAGCGGCGTCGTCACCGCATCCCCCATCTGCGCAAAGGCAGCGCGGTCGCAAGATTGTCGCGTGTCGCTGACACCCGACCTACAGCCATTTATACGTGCCGCCCGGAAGAGGAAGGCCTCTTGCAACGTCGACGCCCTCACCGGGGATCATGAAATCGAACATCGGCGGACCGACTTGCGCCCGCGTCTTGCGTCGCGGACACCCAAGCCCGCGTGAGGGCGCTCGTGGGCCGCGCCTCTGATTTCGAATCGAATGCGAAGGCCGCCGGCAAAAGCGGGGCATACCCGTAGATCGACCCGGAGGAGACCGCCCCTTCGGCCGGCCGAATCTGTGAACTCGTCGGCGTCACAGCCCGCATCGGGGCCCGTTTTCTCGAGTCCGGCCTCCTCCTTATCGGCGACGTATCGAGCAGCCAGACGAACGCTGGCCGCCACGTGACATCGACTGGATTTATGCCATGACGCGCCGTAGGCTCCCGCCGTCGCCCCCTTGACCCCATTCGCGCATGCGTCTGTCGATTCTGCTGTTGACCGTCAATCTCTTTGCTTGCACGGCATACGTCCCGTTCACCCATGACCTTCGAACCAAGAACGGCCTGAAGCGGGAACACCTCGCCTGCCTGCAGTACTACTTGTCCGAAGACGTGGTCATCGCGCTCGATGTGACCTACGAGACAGCCCAGGTCACCGAGGGCGAGCTGAAGCAAGAAAGCGAGCGGGTCACGCACGAGGTCGTATTCACCAAGCACGCGCCCGGCGTCGCCATCTTGAACACGATCAAAAGCGACCGTATCGGTGCCCGTTTCGACCCTGACCAACCGTCGCCCCTCGTCTTCCGACGGGATCGGCGGGCCAAGGATCGATACGTGCTGCAAGTTACCTCCCGTCGGCGCCCCAAAACCTACATCCGGTACGCAAAGGAGCGTTATCGAGTGGTCCGCGGCCGCAACGCCTACCTGAAGATCGAAGAGAACGCGACCGAGCGCGAGTCTTCTCGAGACGACACCTTCGAAGGCGAGCGCTTGGATCCGGCGACGGTCCCGACCACCGCGAGAATGGGTAAGGCGGTGCCCCCTCTCGTCCGCTTCAAGCGCATCGATGACCAATGCGTCGAAGCACGCGCCAAATCGCTTCGAAACCAGAAATAGACCCGCGGAGAACGAACAATGTCGTCTGCTGACCCTTCGACCGCCGCCAAACGAGTGGCGGCCTTCAACTACCTGTCTTCATCAATTCCACCGTCGCTATACCGAACCGGGCGCGTCTTCGTCCGCCGCCGACCCGATGGCACCGACGCGGAGATGACGGGCTACGAGGCGGATACGCGGAGCATTCGAGTCGAAGACGCCCGGACCACCGTCGCCGCTCAGGGCGGTCTTCATATCAACGGATTCGAGCTCGTCGAGCACCGACTGGAAGACCCGTCGATCGACTTCTTGGATCACGAACAAATCGTGCGCCGGCACTACCCTGAGTGCCAGGCACTTCTGCAGGACGTCACCGGCGCCGCCCATGTCTTCGCGTTCGACCACAACGTTCGCTGGGCCCCGGGCGAACGAGAGAAGCGCCAGACGGGCGCCGGTCAGCAGGTTCAAAAGCCCATCCGCCTCGTGCATGGCGACTACACCCTGACCAGCGCCCCGCAGCGACTGCGGGATCTGGCCTCCCCCCTTGGTACCAACGATACGTTGCGGCCGTTTCTTAAGGATGGACAGACCCTGGTTTCCGACGAGCTGGTGGATCGCGCGCTCGGCAACGACGGCCGATTCGCGATCATCAACCTGTGGCGAAACATCGCCGAGACCCCCGTGCTCCGCGATCCGCTGGGGTTTTGCGACGCGCAGACCATTCGCCCGGAAGACCTCGTCGTATTCGAGCTGCACTATACGGATCGGATCGGAGAGAACTACTTGGCCCGCTGGTCGGACCGTCACCGCTGGTATTTCTTCTCCGAAGTTACGCGAGACGAGGTCGCGCTCATCAAGCAGTGGGACTCGGCGGGAGGCTTGGCGTCATCGAAGGGCGAGCGTTCGGACACCGAGACCCCGGAGTGCCCGTGCAGCTTGAACTTCCACAGCGCGTTCGAAGACCCGCTCACGCCCCCCGAGGCCCCCGATCGAGCCAGCATCGAGGTCCGATGCGTCGCGATCTACTGACGCGAAGAGGCGGCCATACCCCGGACTCGGCGTCATTATGCGTTAGATACAAAAGACGCTGATCGGCGAGCAGCGGGTTCGAAGACCCGCTACTGCGTAGCGCCAGCGTTCATATTGGCGCCGAGGCTTGGCGCCGCAGGCGCGAGGTCGGGAATAGGATTCGGGAAGTGGGGGCGGTCGCCGCCTTTGGCCAGCCATCGATACAGCTCGACGATCGTGTCCGCCTTGGCCGACCACGAAAACTGTTCTCGGGCGCGTCGGAGCGCGGCTTCACGCATCGATATCAGGGGCTGGGGATTCGCGACCAGCGCCTCTAGCTGAGCGCGAAGTGCGCTTACGATCGAGGTTCGAGGTCCCATCGGAATCTTGAAACCGGTGGCCAAAGACACCAACTCCGGAGGCCCCGCATAGTCCACGACGATGGGGACGGCGCCCATGGCCATCGCTTCGAGAACCACGCCCCCGCCGAACTCGCGAATGCTGGGGAAGGTAAACAGGTCGACCGCGCCCAACACCGGTCCCACCTCCCGTGGATCGACCCAACCGCGCATCCGAATCCCTGAGCCGATCTCGAGCCTTCGCAGGTCGGCTTCGATCTGGGGCCGCTGGGGGCCGTCGCCGAGCACTTCAATCGTCAGAGCCCCGTCTTTGACGAGCGGCGCCGCGGCCTCGACCAGCATGTCGAGACCTTTATAGGGCACCAGTCGCCCTACAAAGGCCGCCTTCAGCGGCCGGCCTGGCTCGCCGCGCGGGGGAGGTTCCGGGAACCGTTCGGGATCAATGCCGTTTTCGGGGAGGTAGAAACACTTAGCTCGAGTCGCTGGCGACTCCTGGGCCAGTGTATGCCGAGATCCGATCAGAAAGGCGGCTGCGGTTTTGCGGGTCGTTTGGTGACCAGGGAGAAGCCGGTAACCGCCCCGCACGTAGCTCAGCCACTCCGACTCCTGGCGCCGCAGATTGTCGAACCCTTTGGGCCACGGCGCGCCGCCGTTCAGCGGGCCGATGAGCATCGGAACGCCAGCCTTCTTGCACCACGGTGCCATCACGCTGGGCGCAGTCGGTGTGAGGGGCGTTATGCGGTGAACGACATCATACTCGCCGGCTCGAATACGGTCGCCGAAGGTCTTCCACACCAGATACTCGTGGGCGTAGTAGGTCAGGCTCATCGCCGCCGTGAGGGCGGTCCAGCCTTTGCCTTCGCCTCCGGTCAATGACTTGCCCAGCTTGTACAGGGGCGCCGCGATCCGCTCCGAGTCGATGGCGGTGAAGTCTTGCCCCTCCCTCAACCCCGCGCGAAGAATCGCGTCTCGGTTCCGGATCTGGGTGACGAGATGAGCGTTCGTTTTGTCGAGCAGCGCTTTGGCCTGCAACCAACCCACGAGGGGAACGCTGACCCACTCCGGATTCGCCGCTTCCGCGAGGAGGAGAACTTTCAGATCGCTGCGGGTTTCGCTCATATTTGACGGCTGGCGGGACTCTCGAAGAGTCGCGACAGCGTGTCAAGGTCAGCCCCGGCCACAGGAATGTCGCTGTCTCCTCTTCTGAGATCAGCGTCATGTCGCGGTCCATCGATGGGCCCTCGCCTACTGCCAGACCGGTTGACACCGCTGCTCGTCTTCGGCACCGTCCCGGCGTTCCCATGTCATAACGCGACCTCGAACACCGTGCTCTACGAGCGACGATGATCTGCGTCCACATCTGGCGACCTTGGTCGTTTGATGCTTGTGTACGTACGTCACGTCATGGCTAGGCGCAGCCGCTAGGTTCGACGATGCCGCCTTTATGGGCTCGCGTCGACGCTGCGCCGAGCCCCGGCACGAGGTCGAGGTCCGGATTGGGGTCTCGCGACGTCAACGCCGGCCCCTAAAGTGACTTCATCTGATCTTCTGTCGAGGGCTCAAAAGGAGCTCCGATATGTCGAGGTTGCCTACACTCGCCACTTGGCGAGTGCGTGTTACGCGACCCCCTGCTCTTTTGAAGCGATGCCCGCGCTGCGACGAGACCAGGGCGTTCGTTTCGAGCGACAAGTTTCGAATCAACGCCCAAGGCCGACGTCTTGACGTATGGCTGATCTACAAATGCGAGCGATGCGACCACACCTTCAAGCGTGAAGTCCTCGCCCGCGTATCGCCGGAGTCGATCCCACCCCCGCTGTACGCCGCGTACCTCGCCAATGACCGTCAGACCGCCCTTGACGCCGCCTTGGCCCCATACGAAGGACGGATGGCCCCGTTCGACGATTTCGTAGTCGAGGTCAACCGGACGGACACCAACCGTGCGCGCCTGTTCGTTCCCGCCCAGGTGTCGGTGCGGCTCGATCGGGTCCTCGCCCGCGCGCTGGGATGGTCTCGTCGCGAGGTCGTCGAATCACTGGCCGCCGGGCGGGTCCGCGTCGAGGGCCTCCGGCTCCGCCCCTCGGCGGTGGTCAAAGACGGCTGGATCGTCCTTCTCCCTCTCCCGCCAGACTGAGCGCGAGGTGCGCCCGAGCCGGTCGTCATTCGGTCCCGGCCACCGAAGGCGTTGGGCATCGGTGCCCCCGATATCGGGCTTGCCCTGGTGACGGGGATCGTGTTCGCTCCCCGCGTAGAGCATCCTGCGATGAGCCCTTCCACCGCGAGCCCGGCGCCCCACGACCTCGAATCGCTCAGCGACATCGAGATCGTGGCCCTCGTCCGCCGACAAGATCGTAGAGCCTTCGCGGTCATGGTCCGCCGTCACAGCCCTCGACTGCTTCGCCTGTTGAATCGCTACCTTCGCGACGACGGCCTGGCCCAAGACGCGCTGCAGGACGTATTCCTCACCGCGTACCAGAAGATCGACAGCTTCGCGGAGACGGGGACCTTTCGGAGTTGGTTGGGGCGGATCGCCATCAATCGAGCGCTGATGATGCTGCGCCGCCGGCGCGGGACGGAAACCGAGCTGGAGGAGAGCTTGTTGCCGACTTTCGACGAGGCCGGGTGTCGGGTGGAGCATCGCGCCCACGAGTATCGAGCCGTCGACGAACTCCTCGCTCAAAAACAGGTCCGTGCTGCGGTCACGGAGGCGATCGACCGCCTGCCGGACACACACCGCATCGTCTTGCTGCTGCGCGACGTCGAGGGCTACAGCACCGCCGAAGCCGCGGAAAAGCTGGAGATCACCGAAACCGCAGCCAAGGTTCGACTTCACCGGGCGAGAGCGGCCCTCAAGAAGCGGCTCGAGCCCCTCCTGCTCAAAGGAGAGATCTTATGATCACCTGGCGCCGCCGACTACGCGGATTCATGCAGCGAACCATGCCGGGGATGATCACCTGCGGCCAGTTCGAAGCCGCGTTGATCGGCTATCTGGAAGGGACGCTTCCCGTATGGACCCGATGGGCGGTGAGCCTACACATCGCGATGTGTCCGGAGTGTCATGCCTATCTCAAGGCCTACAGAACCACGCTCGCTCTCGGCCGGACCGCCTTCGACGACGCGGAGGCGCCGGTTCCCGATGACGTACCTGAAGACCTCGTCGAGGCTATCCTGACTCATGTCGACCTCGACCGGGTGAAGTGAACGCCGTTGTCGCTTCCGGGTCCGGGCCGTCAGTTGATGACCCAGGGGCCCCGAAACGTTCGCGTCGGAGTGGAGAAGTACTCCATGACCTCGTCGCCCGCCGCGTCGACCAGGAGCCACCGCCCGCTGTTGCCGCCGAAGCTGATGAACGCAGCGGCCCCCACCTCTTCGAACAGCGTTCCTTCCGCGTTCGGCGTCCCGTCGAACCACGAGGTGGACGCCTGAGGAGCCGCCCACGAGCCGCCGGTGGCGGTGACGTACAGGGCGTACTCGTCGCCGGGTGCAGCGAAGAACGCTATGGTCTGCGCGCCGACCCGGACGCCGGCCTCGAAGCCGCGGCCGGCGAACTGAAAGTTGCCGCTGTCTCCGAACAAGCTGTTGACCAAAAACACCTCCGAACCGTCATCGTTGTTGACGACGTAACTGCCGATCGGGCTCACCGGCGCGTCGCCGTTGGTGCTCAACCCAGGGTCGCCCTTGGTATACGCCAACAGCGCGGCCCGCAGTCCATCGGTGTCGAACAGATAGATCCGGGCGTCACTCAGCTGGACCGCGGCACCGACGTCGGCCAGCGGCACCGCCCCGAGCGGAGAATCGGGGTCCGAGATGTCAAAGATCGCCTTCACGTCCCCGCTATTGCCGTTGTACCAGGCGTATCGATCGCCTTTCTTGCTGAAGACGAGGAGGTTGCTGTCCGCCACCTGCACCATGGCCCCGATTCCGCCGCCAGCGTCGTCGTCGTCGAACACATCGAGGAGCGAACGAAGGCCCTGCGGCGGCAAGATGCCACGAAGCTCACAGTTCACGACGTCGTACTCGGTCGCGATCCGGGTGCCGACGATCTGGTCAGGACGCTCGACGCTTCGCACGACATAGGACAGCGGGAGGCCGGCCTTGATGTCCGTGCTCTCTCCAAGCTTCATCGCGATGTCCGCGATGTTCGCTTCTCCCGCCAACGAAAACGTACCCGCCGCATCGCCGCCGTAGGCGATAACCTTGATCCGGACGTCGCTCAACTCCTGTAGCGCCGCGACGCCTAACTCTGCCTGCGCCTTATTGCGGAACGCACCGTACGCAACGTTGAGCTTCGCCTCCATCTCGGAGCGACTCGATGTCGACTCCACGAGCATGTGGAAGATACGGCCGTAGGTGACCGAAGAGATGAACGTGGCCGGGTTATCGGGCTGAATGAAGGTCGCCAGCTGCTCGGGCGTCGCGGTCTCGTCGAAGACCTCGGCCAGACTCGTCGGCAGGTCGAAGCTCATCGTGTAGTAGCTCTGAGTCAGCTTGACGAGCGTTCGGTTGTACGTCCTGTCGGTGCTAAACGAAAGGTCGGCGCCGACCTTCGTGGTGAACGTTTGCACGTCGACGCCCAATTCGACGGCGAGCTGCTTCTCCGATTCGATCTGAACGATCTCGAGTTCGAAGTTCGCCGGCACCACGTCGCCGGCGTTGGCGATGATGTTGTTCATCGCGGTGGCGATCGTGCTCTTTCGGACCTCGTCGACGGTAAAGCTCGACTGCAGGTTGCCGTTGTTCAGATCGTAAGAGACCGTGCCGCCGGCGCGTTTGACGACGATCGGCGACGGCGTCGCGCTCGAGAGCGTCTTCGCCTGCAGGAGGCTTCCTGGATAAATGACGTCAGAAGCAACATTGAACAACGGGAAGGAGCCATTGCCGTCGAGTACGCTCACGGTCTTCTTCGAACACACGAAGCGTTCCCGAACGAGTTCACCGTCGTCGTCCAATCGTTCGTAGTCCTCCGATTGCGGCGGATCGGGTTCGCCGACGTCCTCCTCCGTCCGGCTCTGTGGAAATGACTCGATTTCTCCTCCAAGCGCGACCGCTTCCTCAAACGTGGTCGGTCCAGACTCCGTATCTGCGTCGGCGCCGCAGCCCACCGAGAAGGCGGTGATCGTGATCAGTATGGCTGAATGCTTCATCTTCGAATTCCCTCAACAAGCCGTCATTGCCGGTGCTCCTTCACCGTGCAGGCGGCCACCTTTGCCACTGAGGCGCCGTTCGCTCGCGGGGACCCTCATGGAAGATGAAGAAAGTCGTCGTCGACTCGCGATTGATGGTTTCCGACCCGAGCCTGGGCTTGACGCACCTCGCCGTACCCCCGCCGTCTCCGAAACGATCGCAGATCCCGAAGGATCGTCGGCGGATGAACGTTTCTGGGTGCCGACCGTCTAACCTCGGTCGAGCGCCGATGCGGCGCTCGATCGAGGGAGGAACCGAAGTGTGATGAATCTACCGAGTTTGGGGCGGCGGCGTCTGATGCAATGGGCGTTGGCCTTGCTCATCGTCCCGCTGGCCGTCAACGAAGCGCGGGGGGCCGACTGGGTCGCTCGCCATGGCTTGTCGGCCGCGCAGTACCAGCGAGAGTTCACCAAACAAAGCAAGCGAGGCCTTCGATTGATCTCGGTCTCCGGCTACGAACGTAAAGGCCAGGCCCACTACGCCGCGGTATGGGCCAAGCGCCGTGGCCCGGCCTGGGCGGCCCGTCACGGCATGACCGCCGCCCAGTATCAAAGGGCCTTCGACGACTATGCGAAGAAGGGATACCGCCTGACCTACGTCAACGGGTACTCCGTACGCGGGCGCGCGTATTACGCTGCGATCTGGGATAAGCGGAAAGGACCGGCGTGGTCCGCCCGCCACGGCATGACCACCGCCCAGTACCAAAAAGCGGTCACCGACATGACGAAGAAGAAGATGACTCTGAAGCACGTGAGCGCGTTTAGCGTTCGTGGTTCTCCTCGGTTTGCCGCGATCTTCGAACGAGGCGGTCCGGCGTGGGTCGCTCGCCACGGCCTGACCGCCGCCGCCTACCAAAAAGCCTTCGATCGCTTCACCCGCCAGGGCTATCGGCTCAAGGTCGTCTCCGGCTATGCCGACCAGCGCCAGGATCTGTACGCCGCCATCTGGGAGAAAGGCCGCGGACCTTTGACGACCGCTCGCCACGGCATCCGCGAACGGAACTATCAGGCGACCTTCGACAACTACACCTACCAAAGCTACCGCCCGACGTACGTCGAGGCGTTCAACGCCCGCGGCGAGGTTCGTTTCAACGGACTGTGGCAGAACCGTTCATTCTCCGCCGCGGATCTGACGTTCATCGAGAAGAGGGTTCGTAGATACATGCGGAAACACAAGGTACCGGGCTTGTCGCTGGCCATCAGCAGAGACGAAAAGCTCGTGTACGCGTCGGCGTTCGGCTATGCCGACAAGGAGCGCCGCGACCTGGCGGGGCCCGCGGACCGGTTTCGGGTGGCCAGCGTATCGAAGCCGATCACCGCGGTGGCCATCCAGAAGGTCATCGAGAAGACCACATTGACCGAGAAGAGCCGAGTCTTCGGCTCCAGCGGGGTGCTGGCCAGCCGCTTCAAGACCCCGGCCCGCAACCGCAAGATCAACAAGATCGAAATCGGACACTTGCTGCGTCACCAGGGCGGCTTCGTCAATGTCAACAAGGACGGCGAAAAGCGGGATCCGATGTTCGCCTACTCCGGCACCGGCCATACCGGCCTCATCAAATGGACGCTGAAGAACTATCCGCTCGGCTATGACCCCGGCACCGACGACCAATACTCGAACTTCGGCTACTGCCTGCTGGGGCGGGTGATCGAAAGAATGACCGACAAGACCTACGAGCGCTACGTGCGCGACGCCATCCTGAAGCCGGCGGGGGCGCGAGGGATGGTCATCGGCGGCGACAAGCTGAAAGACCGAAAGCGCAACGAAGTGAAGTACTACGGCGACGGTGCCTACTCCGCGGTCAAGCCGCAACGGTTCGATTCACACGGCGGCTGGATCGCCACTCCGATCGACCTGCTGCGTTTCCTCAAGCACGAAGACGCCCTTCGCAAGTCTTACGCCCATTACGGCCGGATGGGAGGGACGGTATCCGTGCTTCGGCGCACCAGCGACGGTTTCGGACTTGCCGTGGTGGCCAACATCAGTGCCGACGAAGAGGCGATGAACGCGATGATCGTCGACATCAAGAAGAAGGTGAAAAGCTGGCCCTCAGTCGACCTATTCTGATCCCGAGCCCCCACGCTCCGTCCCCCCGCCCGTGGCTTTCAGACAGTCGCTTAACCTTTATTCTTAACCCGCTCCGTGGGTCCGGCGGACAGAAGCTCGATCACGGAGGACGCCGCCGGCTGGGTCAGCCGAGCCGTGAGGTCGTCCCCCGGATCGAGCACCAAGCCGCACGAGACCGGCCGAAGCGCATACGCCCGCTCGAGGTCGAGGTTCTCTTCGATCGACGCGGGGAGCTCGGTTATTGCGTCCTGCAGGGGAAACACTGTCCATATCGCTTCTCGAAGGCGCAGGATCCTCGCCAGCGCCTCCACCGCTTCCGTCGGACGCCGCGACGCGCGCTTGTTGAGCGTCCGACGCGAAACCTCGTCGAGCAGCCCGACGTGGTGCCCCCACGCGAGCACGGCCTCGTAGTTCGTCAGTCGACAGTTCTCGACGCCGTGCGGCCCGTTGTTCGCGGTGTTGGCCAGATCAAGACAGAGCCTTCCCCCCACGATCGGCATTCGCCCGGGATCGTACAGCGCGTCGCGCAACGACATCTCCCTTGCGTTGATTTTGTTCCAAAGGACCTGGTTGGGCATGATCGGTGCGATGGTGGTCGCGGCCGTGCTACACGCCATCCGCTGAACGATCCGCGGCCAGGCTGGGCGTCCGGGATGTATACTGATCGCGCAGAGTCGATAAACAACAGCAATAGAGGAGATCGCTCGTGAAGGTCATCAACTTGTCGAAGGCACTCAACAATATCAATGACTTTTGGCGGCCCCGCATCGCCGCCGAGGCCAACGGCCAACACTTCCGCATCGCAAAGCTCAAAGATGAATTCGTCTGGCACGCTCACGCCGACGAAGACGAGGTCTTTATCGTCCTCAAGGGAACGCTCACCGTGAAATTCAGAGACGGAGACAAGACCGTCCGGGAGGGTGAGCTTCTCGTCATCCCCGCCGGCGTCGAGCACTGCCCCGTCGCCGACGAAGAGGT
>JANQQN010000087.1 GCA_028289325.1 Myxococcota bacterium
CACCCCGCGACGGCCACCGCCGCCGACGCGAGCGCAACGCGGCCGACCATCGGCTCAGCCCCCTCGCAGCGCCGCCGCGCTCGTGAACGCCCTCCGGACCTGGTTCCGGACGCCGGTGGTCAACGACGCCCGCCCCGCACCGGGCGTCCAGCGCCGGCTGCGGCCTTTCGCGTCGAGCACCACGAAGGTCCCGGGGGGCGTCAGACCCCCGAGGGCGGTGAGCACCCCGTGGGCGTCGACGCTGATCGCGATCGGCAGGTCGACTTTCGCCAGCTGCGCGCGCACCGCCTCCCCGCGGTCTCGCTCGGTGACGACGACCGCGACCACCAGACCGCCGGCCGCTCGGGCGCGCCGGGTCCATCGCGATACCTCGGCGCATACTCGCGCTCCGTTGCAGTCGGTGGGCCGAACCGAGAACAGCAGCGCCGCCGTGGCCACGGGCAGACCGGGGATGTCGCGCCGTTGGTCGGGCCCGAGCACGTCTTCGAGGTGAAGGATACGATGCCCACCGACGACGGCGGGATTGACCACGTCGAACGTGATCCACAGGGGCACCGGTGCCCCCGCCATCAGCAGTGCCACCAACCAGCTCATCCCGGTCGTGGCCCCTGGCCTCTGCTCTGCCGAACGGTCATCAGAATCGAAGCCGCACCGCGGCGGCCATCCCGTCGCCGGTCGGCGAGACCCCGACCTGGGCCGCGGTCTCCGACTCGTCGTCGGCGGCGGTCTCGAGGAGATAAGCGATGACCGCCCCCACCGCGAGCCCCCCCGCAACCCCGAAGGCCACGTTGGTCATCAAGGCTCGGGACCGCCCATCCTCGCAGATCGAGTCGTCGCGGTCGGCCCCGGAGCAGTCCAGGTTGGCATCCTCCGCGTCGGATTCGAGACCCAGCACCTGAATACCGAACACCGTCGCGGCGCCGGCGGCGACGAGGGCACCACCGCCCAAGACCCAGGTCCACACCGGGTTCGATGGTTCCTCGACGATGGCCACCGACGGCGGGGCTCGGGGCGTATACGGCGTTCGCCGGGGGGGCGGCGGCGCTCGGACCAGCCGCACCTGGATCCGGGCCCGGCGTCCGGGGCGAACCGCGCCTACCCAAGAGAACGGCCGAAAGCCCGCTTTATTGATCACCACCCGGTGCAGCCCGGGAGAGACGCGGCGCAAGGCATCCGCGCCGACGGATACGCCGTCGAGCTGGATCCGGGCGCCGTCCAGCGTCGGCCCCTGCGCGACCAGCTCCAGGCGTCCGGTCAGCGGCGGCGGGCGCCGGCCCAGCGACTTCGCGACGTGCCACCGTAACTCTCTTTGGGACGCCCGCCCCACGTCGTTCATCAGCGCGTCGTACCGCCGCAATCGCCCGCGCCGGCTGTCGACCCGGTCGATGCGCAACTCGCCGCGCTTTCGAGTCCCGCGCAAGCCGACCTGCACTACCCACCGGGCCCGAGCGGTGCGAGCGATGAGGGCCAGGCACTCGCGTCCGTCCGCCGCGCAGCCCGCGGCCACCTTCATCGAACCGAGATCCAGCGCCGGCCGCGGGAGCACCGTGTACCCGCGCATCGCGCTCTCGACCTCTTCGCGGACCGCCTTGTCGAGCTGGCGCACCTCATTGTCGGGCAGAAAATCGCTGACCAACGGGAGAATGAGCACTCGCTTTTCCGGTTTGGCATCGACGGTCGCGACCGAGCCGAACACGATGATGAACCCGATGCCGCCGAGGACGCCGGTCACCGCGCGCCGCCGCCGCGCGGCGGCCGTGAGCGCCGAGGTCACGTGCCCCATGCGAGGCGGGCATCACGGGGGCGGGAGCCGGTCAATCCACGCGAACGACCCAATCCGCTTCGAGCTCGCCGAGCAGGTGGGTCAAAGCGGCCTCGACGAGGTCCGGATCTCGCGATTCCAGCGTGATCTTGGTGCGGTACTCATCGGTGTCGAACCGTGGATAGGATCCGAAGGCGACATCGGCATACTGCGCGTCGATCGACGCCAAGCCCTCCGCGATCCGATCTTCGCCCACGTTGAGATAAACCGCCTTCAGGGTGAACGGGGTGTCGGCGAGCTTGGGCTTCAGCCACTCGAACTTCGCCCGCAGATACTCGGGCACGCCGGGAAACACGTACACGTTGCGAACGCGAACGAGGGGAAAACGGAGTTCGTCGAGCCCGAGCAGATCGGCGCCCCGAGGAAGGTGGCCCATTCGGCGAACCGCATCATTGGCGCGATCGCCGAAGTGGCGCTCGATCATCCCCATCAGAACCGGGTGCGGCTCGATCGGGGCATCGAAGGCCCGCGCGATCGCGGTCAGGGTCAGGTCATCGTGGGTGCTGCCGACGCCGCCCGAGGTAAAGACGTGGGTGTAGGCATCGGAGAGCTCCCGAACGTCTTTGGCGATGGTATCGACGTCGTCTCGAATCACCACCACTCGCATGAGCTGAACGCCCAGCGCTCGGAGCTCGCGAACGAGGTAACGGGCGTTCGCTTCCTCGACCTGGCCCGAGAGGACCTCGTTTCCGATGACGACGATGCCCGCGGTGCTCATGACCAAATCTACCGAGTAGTCGCCGCGCAGGGTGCGAGGCAAGTCGGCAGCGCTACTGATTCCATTGCTGTGGCGCGCCCTGTTCACTCTCGGCCGCCCGCGGGGAAGCCGGTCGCTGTCGGTAGCGGGTCAGCGACAGCTCGCTTTGCTTGAAGCGGCCGCGCCCCTTGATCTCCCCCTCGACCAGAACCCGTACCAACCCCACCGACCGGACCCAGGTGTAGCTGACGTGCTGGACCTCGCGGTCGTTGCGGCGCTGATAAGCGGTGACGACCAGACAGTCCTCGAACCGACCGGCCTTCGTGTCGCAAGGCTCACCCACCGACTCGATCGTATAGTGTTCCACCGCGGCCGTGCTGAGGGTGGCCTTCCATTTGCTTCCCACCCGCAGCGGGTTGCGGATCAGGTACCGAATGCGGTCCCGAAGACCGTACGCGGTGTGGCGATACTCGGCCCCCGCGCTGTCTCGATAAAACCCCTTGTATTTGTCGACGATGCGAATCTGAATCTGACCCTTCGTCGTGTCTCCCAGGACATCGGTTTCGTAGGTCCAGCTCGCACCGACGGCCATCGGCGCATAATCTCGCGCTTCGGCGTCGTACGCGGGCGGAAGATCGTCTTCGACCGTCGCCCCGCCGCTCGACGCGCACGCGAACAACGTCATCGACGCCACCCATCCACAAACGCGGGCGGTCAACCCCTCACGCGTCGGTCCCCCTACCGTTCGCACGCCTTTGAAAGACCACCGACCGCGCCCCGAGACAAGAGGCCGTCGATCGCCCTACCGCTGTTCGTCGTCCCGTGACTCCAACTCGCGCAAGGCTTCGGCGGCCGCCTGCTTAACCACCGGGTCGGGGTGACCGCTCTGAACGGTGAACAGATACGCCTGCGCCTGCCGGCCCCCCAGCTGGGCCAGCGCGTACAGCAGCGGAACGATGTACGACCGATCCTGCTGACGGGCGGTGTCGATGATGGCGGAGGTCGCTTCGGTCGCGTTCATCTCCACCAGCGCGCCCACGATGCTCACGATGCTCGTCCCCGGTTCGTCGGTGGCCTTCAGACGCTCGACGAGGATGGGGACCGCAGCCCGGATCTTTCGGGATCCGGCGGTCTGCACCGCGATCGCCCGCACGGTGGGATCTTCGTCGCGAAGGGCGGCCACCACGCCATCGTCGTCCGCGCGCTGAACCTCTCGAAAGCGCATCAGCCTCTGTCCGGCCTTACGCAATGTATCCTGCACCAGCCGCACGATCGGCACCGACTGGGGTTCCGTTCGGGTCAGCAGCTGATCCGCGGCGTACCGCGGCCGCTCGCCCTCGACGGCGTCCAGCGCTCGCAGGTCGATCGAGATGCCCGCCGAGCGGGCCTTCACGTCCGGCGTCGCAGGATCCGCAGTGCGCTCCGTCAACTGCGCGATGCGAATCGTGAGCTGCCATCCGGCTTCCTGGGGACCCGCCCTGCGAAACGCGAAGTCCGACCAGTCGTCCATCATCTCGAGGATCGTGGGCTTGAGGTCCTCGTCATCGATCGGGGCGGCGGCCTGTCGCCGCTTCTCGGCTTCGTGGACGATCTGAACGTCGACGATCGGCTGGCGACCGCCGTCGAACAACCCGCGCACCCGAAAGCAAGACGGCAGCAGGGTGAGGCCGACCAAAACGACCAGGAGCGCCGGCCATGCAGACGCCCGAACGCGCCGGCGGCCGAACCCGGGGGGCGCCTCCTTCTCGAACAGACGATCAGATGCCCAGGTAAAGGCGAGTGCCGAAGTTCTGCGCCAAGCCCGCATCCACGATCTTCTGGCGCTGCGAGTCGATGTCATACTCCACCCGAACGTACTCGAAGCGGCGAGTCTCCGTGTCGTAGATCCCCGCGCACGCCCGCGGGTCGTAGTCCCGCGGCTGGCCCACGGACCCCACGGTAATGACATACCGCATGTTCGGCTTGAGGGTGAACTTCGGGGCCACGACGTCCATCGCGTCGTCTTCGGTGAGGGCGAAGACTTTCGTGAGATGGGAGTGTCCGATGAACGTCACGTCGGCCAGGTCGGGCTTCTGCTCGATCAGATCTCGGGCCTGCTCGAGCGCGAAGATGTAGTCGTATTCTTCCGGCTCGAAAGGCGAACCGTGGCAGAGCTCCACTTCACCCAGGCGGTGGGTATACGGCAGACCTTTTAACCACTCGAGATTCTCTTCCGAGACCTGCTCCCGGCACCAGTCCAGCGCCTCGCGGGCCGCATCATAGTAGTAGGAGTAGTCCATGCGACCGGCCACCGCCGCGTCGTGATTGCCGAGCAGCGTGACCTCGCATAGTTCGCGGATTTTGGTGCAGCACGCGTCGGGGTCCGCGCCGTAACCCACGATGTCGCCCAAGCAGTAGTACTTGTCGATACCGCCGATTTCGTTCAGCCGATCGAGCATGGCGTCGAGCGATTCGATGTTGCCATGGATGTCCGAAAGGATGGCGTAGCGCATCGTACCTCCCGCTGAACGTAGTCAGCCGACCGCCGCGAAGCAACGACGACGATGCGGACCCCGTGTGATCTCGGTTGGTTTGGGATCAACCCTGTTCCCTATGGAGCAACACCCATAGCTGCCCCAGCGAGACCTCGGCCAGCCGCGCCATGAGCTGTTTCCGCTGAGCATCGGTCAATCGGGGAACCGATCGGCGGACCACCGTGGCTCGGGCTTCGGGTGAGGCCCGACCATACGCGGCCAGAACGCTCTTCACCGCCTCATCGACGTCGAGGAGGCCCGGGCGGCCGGAAAGGCTCATTGTGGTTCCCCCGGAGCGTCGGCGGTCGAGGCCGGCGAGGACGGGGGGTTGGAGGGCGCGGCCCGCTCCGGTCGAGAGACCAGGGTCCGGGCCAGACGTTTCGCGCCGGGGCCGTCCTGCATACGGGCCGCCCCGC
>JANQQN010000104.1 GCA_028289325.1 Myxococcota bacterium
GTCAAGCCGGGCGAACGGTGGCTGGGGGTCAGGTCCTCGATCCGGAGCCGGGTCGACGTCGTCGCAAGAATCCCGATGTTATCGGCCGCCTGGCCGCACTCGGCGCCCACCTTGTCGACGGCCCCGACGACGGCCGGCTGGAAGCGGCCCTGATCGCGATCGTCCAGGAGGCGGGGCCGACGGGCGTGGCATTCGAAGTCTTGGGCCGACGGCTCGGCCACGGCGACAACCGACTCCTCAAGACCATGAACGGGCCACAAGCCAAAAGAGCGTTGGCCCGGGTCGGCGACCGCGCCGTACACCGCGACGCCCTCGCCGCCCTGGCCAACCGCATCGTCGCCGCCGTCGGCGACTATCACCGCGCCTTTCCGTTTCGGGCCGCGATGGCCATGGGCGAGCTGCTGACGAAGTACGGCCGTCGGGTTCCGAAGACCGTGCTGGACGCCGCGGCCAAAAGCGCGGCGCAGAAGAACCGAATCACCCTCGGCTCCGAAGGCCTCAAGCTGCCCGACCACCGACCGTCGGGCGGCGAGCAAGACCAGCAGACCCGCGCCGACCTACTCAAGACCTTGGCCGACGCGGACCTCAGGCCCCCCACCGCGCCGGAGCTGCAGGCGTTATCCGGATTGCCCCAGAAGCCTTTTCGCGAGCTCCTCGCCGCACTGGTCCGAGAACGGGCGGTGGTCCACGCCGCGCCGACGATCTATTTCGAAGCCGAAGCGTTCCGGCGGGCCGAGGCTCGGATTCTGGCCGCCATCGCCGAAAGCGATGGCGTCACCACGGCCGAAATCAAAGCGCTCCTCGACATCCCCCGCAAGTATCTGATCCCGCTCGTCGAGACCATGGATAAACGCGGCACGACGGTCCGAGTAGGTGAAGTGCGCAAAGCGAAGAGAGCCACCTAATCACCAGTCTCAGCGCCAACCGATGGGCCCCGATTGGGGCTCGACGTCCCGAATCTCGTGTTTATACCAAGCGCGTGACGCGGCGTCCCTGTTTACCGATCCGACCGCTTGCCGCCGTCACCACCATCTTCATCGCGACGACACTGGGCGTTCAGCCTGCGGGCGTACGCGCCGTAGACGCCGCGCCGGCCCTCGAGCTCGAGCGATGCCTGCTGCGCGACGATGCGACGAACCGAGCCGTCAGCGCGAAATGCGGCTGGTTAGAGGTCCCGGAGAACTACGAAGCCCCCCGCGACAAGACCATCAAGCTCAAGGTGGCAATGATTCCTGCCCTTCGGAAGGTCGCGGCGCCGGATGCCTTTACGCAGATCGCTGGCGGCCCCGGCGGCGCGTCGACCGACGACTACGTGGCGTGGGGATTCCAGGCCTTTGCCGCTATCCGCCAGAACCGAGATATCATCCTGGTCGATCAGCGGGGAACAGGAGACTCGAACCCCCTCGACTGTCCGGCCTCCCTGGACGACGTGTCCGAGATGAACGACCCCGAAGTCTTCGCCCAAGCGAGCGAGGCGTGTCTTTCCGGCCTGCGCGGTGACCCGCGGTACTACACCACCACGGTGGCCGTCCGAGACCTCGACCGGGTTCGGGCGGCCCTCGGTTATGAACGTCTGAACGTCTACGGGGTCTCCTACGGAACACGAGTCGCGCTTCAATATCTGCGTTCGTATCCGGCCCGGGTGCGAACCGTGGTCCTCGACGGCGTCATCGCCGCCGACCAGGTCCTCGGGCCCGGGATTCCGGTCGCGGCCCAACAGGCGCTCGACCGCATCTTCGAGCGCTGCCACGCCGACGACCAGTGCCAGCGCGCATTTCCGGATCTGAAACAGAACTTTCGCGAGCTGCGCCGACGGCTGCAGAGGCAACCCGAGTCGGTGGTCTATCGCGACCCTCGTTCCAACGAGAAGAAGACCGTTCTGGTGACCGACGCCCACCTCGCCGGTGTGGTTCGACTCATGAGTTACCAAGCCCACACCGCCGCGTTGCTGCCATTGACGATCAATCAGGCCTACGGCGGCGACCACACCGGCCTCGCGGGCCAGTTCGCGATCGTCATGGAAGGCATCGCGACCCGTCTCGCCAACGGGCTCCATAACGCTGTCGTCTGCACCGAGGACGTGCCGTTTCTCGCCGTCGACGACCAGGAACGCGCCCGGCTCGAACAGACGTACCTCGGCTACCGAATGATCGAGATGCTCCGCGCCGCCTGCCGGTCTTGGCCGAAAGGGGTTCTGGCCGCCGACTTCAAGCGACCGGTGTCCTCCGACAAACCCGTTCTTTTGCTGTCCGGCGAAGCGGACCCCGCCACTCCAGCCGCCAACGCCGAACGCGCCCACAAGACGTTGCCCAACGCTCGCCATGTCGTCGTGAAGGGCCACGGCCACGGCGTGGCCCGCCTGCAGTGCGTGCGACAGATGATCTCGCGATTCGTCAACGACGCTTCGACCGACGCCGTCGACGACCGCTGCCTCTCCCGCCTCAAGCCAGCGCCGTTCTTTGTCAACGCCAACGGACCTGCCCCATGATTGAAGCCCGCGACTTATGCAAACGATTCGGCTCGGTCGAAGCGCTTCGGGGCGTAAGCTTCACGGCGCCCGACGGGCAGATCACGGGAATCTTGGGCCCGAATGGGGCCGGCAAATCGACGACCCTGCGGATCCTGTCGACGGTGATGCGACCCGACGAGGGCGAGGCGTACATCGACGGCATCTCGGTCGAAGAACCGATGTCCGTGCGGGCCCGCATCGGCGTCCTGCCCCACGAGTCGGGGATCTATCCGCGACTCACCGCTCGCGAGAACATCGAGTACTTCGGTCGCCTGCACGGCCTCGATGAACGTCGTCTCCGCCATCGGGTCGACCATTTGATCGAAGTCCTCGAGATCGGCACCTTTGCTCACCGAAGGACCAAAGGCTTCTCGCATGGTCAACGAACCAAGGTGGCCATCGCCCGGGCCCTCATCCACGAGCCCCACAACGTCCTTCTCGATGAACCGACCAACGGTCTCGACGTCATGGCGACGCGAGCCATTCGCGACATCATCCGCAACCTGAAGGACGACGGGATGTGTGTGTTGTTCTCCAGCCACGTCATGCAGGAGATCGCAGCCCTCTGCGACACGATCGTCATCGTGGCCAAAGGCCAGGTCGCCGCCGCCGGCACCCCTGAAGACATCTTGGCCAAAACCCAAAAAGACACCCTCGAAGACGCGTTCGTGGCTACGCTCGGAGACACCGAGGGGGTCGTCTGATGGCTTCCTTCGGCGTCATCTTCGCCAAGGAGGTGAAAGAGAACCTGCGGGACTGGCGCACCATCATCCCCGCCCTGTTCATCGGTCCGGTCTTGACCCCCGTGCTCCTCGGCACGGTGTTCGCATTTGCCATCCAGCAGGTCTCCAAAGGCACCGACGAGTCGCTCACCCTCCCTGTCGTCGGCGCCGACCACGCCCCTAACCTGATGGCTTTCCTCAGCGAGCATCGCGTCGACATACGAACGAACCTCGACACGCCCGAGGCCGCGGTGGAGGCGGTGACCTCCCGCGCCGAAGACGTCGTGCTCATCGTGCCCGACACGTTCGGTGAACAACTAAGAAACGGCGAACCCGCTTCCCTGGAGCTGGTGTTCGATCAAGGGCGGCGAAACGGGCTCAAACCCTATCGCCGGACCCGGGCCTTGCTCGAGGGCTACGGCGCACGGCTCGGCGCGCTCCGCCTGTTGGCGCGAGGGATCGATCCCCGCGTCGTCCGGCCGGTCGCCGTCGACGAGATCGATGTCTCCACGCCGAGCGGCCGATCGATCCTGTTCTTGGGCATGGTGACCTACGTCGTGCTCTTCTCGGTCCTCATGGGCGGATTGCCGGTCATCAACGACGCGACGGCGGGGGAGCGCGAACGCAAGTCGCTCGAACCGCTGCTGACGACCCCGATTCGGCGCGGTCATCTCGTTCTCGAGAAGATCGCCGCCGCCGCGTTCTTCATGCTCATCGCCCTCGCCGTATGTCTCACGACGATGACCTTCGCCCTCGGCTATCTGCCGCTCGAGCAGCTGGGCATGCGCAGCAACTTCAGGGCGTACGAAGCCCTGCAGGCGTTCTTCATTCTTATCCCGTTCGTGGTATTCGGCGCCGGCTGCATGAGCATCGTGGCGTCGTTTACCAAGACCTACAAGGAAGCGCAGACGTATCTCGGCTTCGTCATTCTCGTGCCGACGATGCCCATCATCTTCGCCGGCCTCATCGACGTGAAGCCAAGTCTGTCGATGATGTTCGTGCCCAGCCTCAGCCAGCACTTCTTGATGCTGGACCTGATCGGCGGCAACCCCATCAACCCCGTCTACCTCGCCGCATCGGCGGCGACGACCCTGCTCCTGGGTTTGCTCGCGATCGCGGTGACGATGCGCCTCTACCAGCGAGAAGCGCTGTTGGGTTGAACGGCGTCGCGCGAGCCCGGCTTACTGGCCGGCCCCCTGCGGGATACAGAAGCCATTCTGGTTCATCGACGAGTAATCCGGGGCAAACAGGTTGCGGTCCGGCTCTTCGCCGGCACGAACGCAGATCACGCCCACTCCGCCGCCGCCCCCGCCGGCCGACGTAGACGAAGTGGCGGCCGGGCTGAAGTAGGATGCCCCGCCCTGCTGGCCGCGCGAGCCGGTGCCTTCACCGCCCGCGGCGCCGCCCGCACCTCTTTCGGCGCCATCGACCTGGACGCCCTCTCCGCCCAACGGCGAAGCGGGGTCGGAGGTTCTGAAGTCGTCCCCGTTGCC
>JANQQN010000112.1 GCA_028289325.1 Myxococcota bacterium
TGCCGTCGCCGCCGCCGGTGTAGCGTGGCGACCGACGCCTCGTTTGTCCATCGGCGTGGGCGGATTTCTGTTGTTTGGCCAGTTCAACGCTCGTCTCGCCCTCAGCGCGTGCGATGGATTCTTATGCAGCTTTCCTGAGGATCCGAGCTACGACGCGGTGGCGCAGTTGAGCTTGTCGGTGCTGACCCCGTTCGCGACCTTCGGCCTCACTTTGGACTTCGACTCGGTGCGTATCGGCGTCTCGGCCGCGTCACCCTTTCGGTTGTCGGGACAGGCGGATCTCACGCTTCGGCCGCCGACCGCGCCCGCTTACGCCGACGCGGTGGTCGTCAATCGACGCCCCGGTTGTCCCGCCGATGACGCGACGGCGAGCTGTCGAAGGGATACGGTGGGGCAAGCGCGTCTGCAATTCCCGTGGATCTTGCGGCTGGGGGTCGAGCTTCGTCCTCTTGCCGCTCTGCGGGTGGAGCTGGCCGCGGTCTACGAGACCTGGTCCATGCAGCGGGCGGTGACGGTCACCCCCACCGACATGTGGATCGAAGGCGCGCTCGGGGGCGGGCTCGACTACCAGATCGGCGAGATCGAGATACCGCGAAACATGCAGGATACCTGGTCGGTGCGGCTGGGCGGTGAGTATCGATGGGCGCCGGTCCGTGTTCGCCTGGGCGTCGCTTACGAATCGGACGCGTTCGATGACGCGTGGCGCTCTACACTGACCATCGACAGCGACAAAGTCTTGGCTGCGGCGGGCGCGGGGGTGGCGCTGGGGGCGGGCATCGAGCTGGACGCGACCTTCGGCTTCATCTGGTACGTCACCCGCAACGTGGCTGACGGCAGGGCCACTCAGACGACCGCGGTCCGACCCCCGGCGAGTGAGGCGGCGCCGGTGGCCATCGGCAACGGGCGCTACGAAGCCCGTGCGCCGTTCTTGGGGCTCGGACTTCGCGGGCGCTTCGACTGAGTCACGCGTCGATCTTCGGCCGCCGGACACCGTATGCCCGCAGAGATCGGTCGTCAGTCTGCGGCGCGGGTCAGCCATCCGGCCGCGGCAAACAAGAGTAGAACGCCGCCCTGAATGACCAGTACGGCTAGCATCAGCCAGTATGAGCCGGTGATACCTTTGTAGCCGGAACCGGGCCAACTCAGCTTCCAATGCCGGTAGGCGACGGCCAGGTGAATGACGCCGAAGACCAGCGCGCACCCCAGGAGCCACACCGGGGAGGCGGCGAGCAGTTGGCTGAGAACGAACATGGGGCCAACATTGCTCAGTGGCGGTGGCGCGACAAGCGGCGGGCCGCGTCTAGGAGGTGGGGGTGAACTATCGAAATGATCTGCAGACCTGGTTCGGGCACCTTCCGCTTGCTGTCGATGATCTGTTCCTTCTCGAGCGTTTTCAGCTGCTGGCCCTGCGTGTGCGCGCTCCCGAACCGGCCCTGGGCCGGGTGTTGGCGGCCGACGATCGTCTTCGGCGGTTCATGGTTACGCGTTGTCCGGAGCTTTCGGCCTGGCTCGACGAGATCGTCGGTCGAGCCGATATGACGTGTGACTTGGCGAACGCAGAGGAGGCCCTGGTTTGGGAGCTCGCCGACCAGCTCGTTTACCAGCGCTTTCCCGAGGCGTACGACGCCATGCGTGCGCTGCGCTGGGACCCGGCCCAGCTCGCGGACGTCTGCAAAGTCGAGGGACGCGTCGTCGTCGACATCGGGGCAGGAACGGGTTGGCTCAGTGAAGCGCTGGCCGGATCCGCCCGCACTGTATTTGCCGTGGAACCCGTCAGTCGACTTCGCGAGTACATTCGCGAACGCGCGGCGGCTGCGGGCCACAGCAACCTGTTCGTCATCGACGGCTTCCTTGACCGCGTTCCGCTGCCGCCGGCCTCGGTCGATGTGCTCCTCACATCTCGAGCCATCGGGTGGCGGCTGGCCGATGAACTCCGCGAGGTCGAGCGTATCGTGCGCCCGGCCGGTCACGCGGTGCATTTCGTCGGTACGCCCGCCGATGGTCCGCGGACGCCGCTGCACGACGAACTGCGGAGATGGGGATACGAGCCTTCGCGGTACCGGGAGGGTGGTGGATGGCGCGACCGGTACGCGAAGGTCGTCGGCTCTACCGAGCGATGAGGGCGCCGTGTCCGAATCGCTCTCAGTCCCCGCTGGCGGCTTCGTTCAGCTGATCGTGGCGGCTCCAGGTGCCGTGTTGGCTGATGCGGTGGATCTCTTCCAGGTTGAACCGACGGGCCCCGACATGGCCCGTTCCTTGGAGCGGAGTTCCGTCGGGAGCGACGATCTGCTCCAGCGCAAACGGAATGTCTCCGGCGTAGACGGGGCTTCGGACCAGATCGGCGAGTTGCTGGTCGGTGTGGACCTATCGGACACGCCGATCGGCGCGCCGTCCCGCTGACGGCGCGGGCGACGGGCCTGCGCTCAACGTCGCAGGCAGCGTCGCCCACGGCTGAAGCCGATGGTGGGGGCGGTGGTAACCTGAAGCTGGACGCGTGTCCGGGGGCTGACGGTGATCTGCTGGCTGTAGACCTGCGCACCGAGGTTTGGGGTGAAGGCCACCTGGAATGCGCCGGGTGTGACCGCGCGATTGGGCGTTGTAACCCGTCGTCCTCGGGGGTCGAACACCGGCAGCTGAAGCGAAATGGTGGTCAGCCGGCGCAGCGACGCGGGGCCGGCCGAGCTGGTGGCAGGGCTGACGGGCGTCGTCGTTCTCGAGACCGTCATCGCGGGTTGGGGCTCAGCCGCGACCGCGGGGGCGGCGACGGCGGTGGCGAACGCAAACCCGCTGGCGAACAAGAGCGCGCGAAGCATGCCAGTAACCTGCCCGTGGGTGGTCGGAGGTGACAAGTCGGGGAAGGCTGTTTGCGACGAAGCGCACTCCGTCCGGGCTTCGCGGTCGGCAGGACACCAGGTATGTCGACGTGGGATGTCGTGAACGCGGCGGGGATCAGGAATAGGTGACCGGGGCTCGGGCCTGCGGATTGAGGGACAACACTTCCTCGAAGCCTGCCTTCAAGCACGACTCGAAGAGCTCGGGATCGGTGATCGCCGCCGGATCCACGTTGGCGGCCACGCAGCAGATCGGACCGTGAGAGACCAGGCTGATCATCGCCGCGCAGCCGGGTCGGGGTCCGAAGCCGTAGGCCCGCTCTATCTTGGCGCCGGCGAGATACACTTCATCCCGCAGCCCCGGCACACAGCTCGCCTGCAGGTCGTTTTGCTTCATCAGATGGCCGACCGCCGGCGCCAGCAGTGCGCCCGGCAGGTGGGTCAAGACCGGGGCGAGCATGGACATCGCGTCGATGGCGGGTTCGTTGCGCAGCTGATCTACGATGCCGTGAATGGCGTGCATCCGGGCGCGAGGGTCACGCTCGCTCACCACCGCCGAGAACCGCGCGCCTACGAATCGGTTGCCGCCCTTCGCGTCGTTGCGTCGTCGCACGGAGATGGGGATGGCCACCGGGATGGCGCCGACCGAGACGCCCTTGGCTTCGTGGTAGAGGCGATACGCGCCCAGAAGGCCCGCGACGAAGGCGTCATTGAGCGAGGCGCCTGCCGACTTGGCGGCGACCTTGAGGTCGACGAGATTGATGTCGAGGATATGGAAACGAAGAGACAGGCTTCGCGAGGCCAGCAGCGGCGAGCCATCCGCAAGCGGCTTGACGGCCATTCGACGGAGTGAGCGTCCGAACGCGAGGGCTCGGCGCGCGGTCTTCAACGGGTGGACGAGCTCTTTGGTCGCCTCCGCGGCCTGGCGGAGGGTCGCCGGCACCGCCAGCGCATCCCGACGGAGCTGCTGCATCAGGAGGTTGACCGAGCTCGATTGCTCCGGCGGCAGCAGCGCCGGCTGCGGCTTACTTGGATTCGTTTGGCGCGAACGCGAGTGCAGCAGCCCGAGGAGCTGGACGCCGCCGAGCCCATCGGAGACGGAATGGTGGAGCTTCAGAAGATGGGCGGCCTTGCCACCGGGCAGACCGGTGAACAGAATCGATTCCCACGGGGACCGCGCGCGGTCGAAGGGGGTCATCGCGGCCTTGGCCGCGGCCTTGAGCACTGCGGTCCACCCGCCGACCTCAGGTAAGCCGACCCGGTTGACGTGATAGTCCAGGTCGAACTCGGGATCGTTGACCCACACCGGATTGCCAAAGCCCAGCGCGGGTTCTGCGACCTTCTGGCGGCACCGGGGCACCATTCGGGTGCTCCAGTCGGCGGCGGCGAGGAATCGATCCCAGTCGGGAACCCGATCCAGGATCTCGAGGGTGCAGACCGGCTCTCGCAGGTGAGGGTCCGCCTCGAGGCGCCACATCAAGGTTTCGAGCGGGTTCATCCTTGGCTCGCGGCCCCAATCGAGCGGCTCGGCCGCGGATGCGGCGGGCGCGTCGGGTGTCTGTTGCAGTGGTGTGGGTCTCGGGCTCATGGTGACTCCGGCTCCGCGGGGATGCCGAACGGGCGGTGTGCAAGGTTCAGTCCGCTGCCAACCCTCAGGTGCTCGACCCGATTGCGCGGGGGCGGATCACGATCTGACCTCGGCGCGTTACCTTGTGGTAATCCCAGCCCGATTCGATGACGATCTCCGGACGATGCGTGGGCTGAGGTCACCCCGGCCACAAATGTGGGCGGACCTAGACGCTCTGGGCTGTGCGCGCGCGTATTCCTTCCCCCGACCAAGTAGGCGTAGACTGCGCAGCCGATGACGCCGATGACCTACCAGCAGGTTATCGAAGAGTGCGAACCTCTTCCTCACCTCCTGCTAGGGAACGGATTCAGCATCGCGTGCGATCCTGTCTTTCGTTACCAGAGTCTTTACAACGAGGCGGTCGCTCGTGGACTCAGTGAGCAGGCCCGTAAGGTATTCGAGTACCGCCAGACCACGAATTTCGAGGCCATTATGCGGCTGCTCGACGAGGCCGAGCGCATCGTCGAGATCTACGACTATCAGCCGCGCCTTGGCGATAAGCAGACGACGATTCGCGATGACTGCGACTTCGTCAAAGACGCGCTCGTCAAGACGATCGCGGCGACCCACCTTCGTACCTCGTCGGCGATCGAGAGCGAGCGGATCGACGCGGCGGCGGGATTTCTTCGGGACTACGATAACGTCTTCACCACGAACTACGACTTGCTCTTGGAGTGGGTCCTTCGCAACTCCCGGACGCCCCCCCTGCACGACGACAGTTTTCGGGTTTCGGATGCCGAAGACGGTGCCGATGCCCTTTTCATGCCCCACCTCGAGCCCCGGCACGCGGTGTTCTACCTTCACGGCGCACTGCATTTGTATTTTCAACGGTACGACACCCGGAAGCAGGACTGGTCGAAGGAGGATCAGTCGGTCGATGCGCTCGTGGGCCGAAGCGTCCGCGACAACAAATATCCGCTTTGCGTGACCGAGGGGTCATCGTCCCAAAAGGTGAGACGGATCCGTCGCAACGTGTATCTGTCGCACGGGCTCACGAAGCTGCGAAACATCCGAAAGCCGTTGGTCGTGTTCGGGCATCGGCTCAGCGACGAGGACAAGCACATCCGGCAGGCCATCGCCGAAAATTCTGGGATCAAGCTCCTGTACGTCGGGCTTCACAACGACCCGGAATCCAAGCGCAACCAGATGATTCGAGAGGCGGCGAATCGCATCAAAGATATGCGCGAAGAGCGGCTCGGCGGAAGAAATCCCGATGGCCTGCTCACGCTCAAGTTCTTCAGCAGCCAAACTGCGAAGCCGTGGACCCCGAAGACCGTCGAAGAGTGACCGGGCCGGCGACCCAACTCGCGATCGCGATCGCGACGGTCGAGCTCAAGTGAGCTGAACGCGACCCGAAAGCTCACGATGCTCGGCGGCCACCTTTTTGTACTCCTGCTCCACGTACGATCGTAGCTGCGGCGGCCAGGGCTCGAAGTCGTCTATGATTCGAGTTTCCGCCGGATCTTGTTTCATCAGCGGCAACACGAGCTTCGACGACTCGATATGGCGGATGAATCGAAGGAGCACGTCGGGCATTTCGGGTTCGTTGAGGAGGTGGGCGTGTTGCTCGATGACTTCGCCCATACGTTTGTTGCTGGGAATAAAGACGTGCTCGGCCCACATCTGCCAGATCTCTTTTTCATGGTCGGTGTATCGGTCGAAGGTCTTGGCGGCGTCGGGTCGGGACGACTTCTTGTACGCCTCCCAGGCGGCGGTATTCGCTTCCACCATGGCGTATAGCGGCCCGTAGAGCAGCTTGAGCTGGTCGGACACGAAGTTGTACCGCGCGCGATACTTCTCCATCCGCAGGTCACCGAGATAGTACTTCAGGATGTAGCCCACGACCGCGAGCAGCACGCTGCCGGCGATCGTCCACACTTCTCCCTGCATGATGCCTGTCGTATGGCGCTCCTCGAGCCCAATGTCAAAACGCGGGGGCGAACAAGACGACGCCGTTGCGTGACGTTCGGGTCGCTCGGCCGGCGTAGTGGAGCGCTTCGAGTCGACCCGCGACTTCCGCCGCCGCCGACGCGAAGCGCCGGTCGACTCCGTCGCTGGAGACCAGCCCCGCGTACATGCCGACGGCCAGGTCCCATACGGTCGTCGATCCTCGTTTCGACAGCTGCGCGGCCACCAGCTCGCACCGAACGCGATGGTATCGGCGGGCCCGCTCGATCGGCCGGGCCGTGCCTTGGAAGGCGGGGCCGTGTCCGGGCAACACGGTCATCGCGTCGAAGCCTTCGTCGAATCGGATCATGGATCCGAGAAAGTCCGCGACGCTGGGCGCCCACGGGCTGCGGCCGGGCACCGGCGGCTCACCATTGCTCGTACGGACGGGAGGGCCGAAGTGGACGGCGGGGAGCACGTTCGCGAGGAGCTGGTCGCCCGCGATCACGATGTCGTCGGCTACCAGCACCGCGTGTCCCGGACTATGGCCGGCGACGAGGTGGACCTGCCAGCGCCGGCCGCCGGCCTGTAGTTGTCCACCGTCGGGCAGGGGGTGGATCCGGTCGACGGGGACCGGGCTGTAGGGCAGCTTGCGCCGTGCCGCTCGCCGCACCTCCTCGGGCGGCGCGCCCAGGCCCTGCCAAGCGGCGATGACCGGCGCCGGCGAGCCGGGGTGGCCGGTGATCAGGTCGATCTCCGGGGCGCCGATCGCGACCTTCGCGTCGGTCCGTTCGGCGAGGCCGGCGGCGGCGGCGCAGTGGTCGGGATGGGTGTGGGTGACCAGTATCGTTTCGATATCGTCGAGGCCGCGGCCGTGGGGGGCGAGGGCGGCGCCGATGTGTTCGGCGGCCAGGTCGGGGTCGGTCCCGGGGTCGACGCACAACACATCGTCGTCGCCGACGAACAACCAGCAGTTCGTCCAGCCCATGCGATACGGCGTCGGCAGCTCACACAGGACGACACCGTCGTCAAACCGGTCTACGTTGATTTCCGGCGGGAGAGGCGCTTTGGAGCCGGGTGCGCCCAGCGGAACGGCATCGAAGCCCGGTACCTGGTCACCCATGCCCGTATACTCCCAGAAATCCGGCTGGGATTCACGTGGGCTCAGGTGCGCTTCGGCCACCGCGACGCGTAACCGGGCGGCGGGGAAGGCGGTGGTCGACTTCGACCTCGATGTCCACGTCGTCCAACCGGTTTTGGGCAGGGGTTTGTGGGGGGGCGGCGAGACCATCACTTACGAGGTGAGCCCGGGAAGGGCGTTCTTGAGGTTGACCCGCGACGGCGATGGATTCCTGTTGACCACCGCCGCGCCGAATCTGTTTCCGCCCGAGAGGCTGGGGCCTTCTCTGTTCGCGACATCCCTGTTCCGAAAATATGCGCGGGTCGACGCGCACGGGTTGGGCATGCTGTGGCTTCCGCCTTCGCAACGGCAGGTCGGCGCGGAAACCGTGGTCGGAGAAGTGGCGCAGGAGCGACAGCAGCACGGTCGTCCGGCACTGCTCGTCGAGGAGCTGAACCGCAAAGGAAGGCGGTTCTACGACCGGAACACCGGATTCCTGCTGTACATGCAGAACACGAGCGTCGTCGGGTTCAACGGCGCCTCCATCGCCACGTTGAAGAGCTCCACGATTCAGGGGCTTCAGCCGCCGGGAGGCGCGCTCGCGGCCGTCGGTTGGGGGGTGGGCGTACGGCGCGCGCCAGGCCCCGTCGCCGATGATTGACGATGAACGGCCAAACCGGGATCTGGACCAAGAACCATGCGATATCTGACCGCACCCCGCATCATCCTCGTCCTTTTTGCCGCGTTCCTGTTCGTGGTGGAGGCCGCACCGGCCCACGCGGGCGACGGAGGGCGCATCGACTTCACGCTCGCCATCAACGGCGAGTCGGGTCCGGTCTACTGCCATCTGTTCGCGAGCGAAGAAGGCTTTCCGATGAAACTCGAGCGGTCCCAAGTCAAGGTGAAGGCCAAGGTCAAGAGCGGCACCGCGACCTGCCGCTTTTCCAAGGTCAAGGCCGGGACGTACGCGATGATGGCCTTTCATGACCTCAACGCGAACGGCAAGCTCGACACGAACTGGATGGGCATTCCCAGGGAGGGCGTGGTGTCGAGCAACAATGCCAAAGGCCGAATGGGCCCGCCGTCGTTCAAGGACGCGAGCTTCGTCGTGGCCGATGGCGCGTCGGTCAAGCAGTCGCTCTCTTTGAAATACTACTGACGTGACGCTAACGCGGCGTGGCGATCCGCCGTGGCCTGACCGCCTCCGGGTTCCCTTTTGAGGACGACGCGGTCCGTGGCAGGAGGCGCCGCGCTCGCCTTCGCGGATTTCACGAACCGCGCGTGACATCCGTGGTCATCGGGCGGATCCTTCCTCTGATGAAGAAGCTGCTCTCATGGTTGATTGCTTTGGCGGTCATCGTTGGACTGTTCTGGAAGGCGGACACGATTCTCGAGGCGGCGGGACAGCCGGAGCTGGCCAAACAAGCCGCCGAGCTCCGAGACGGGCTGCTCACCCGCCTGATCGGCAAGGACACCGAGGCGGTCGAGGAGAAGCTCGCCGAAGAAACGAAACAGCTGCGCGCCGAGGCGAGCAAGATGGCCGACGCGCTCGCGCGCTTCAGCGATTCGATGGGATTCGATCCCGACGAGCTCGCCGGTCGAGCGGTGAACACGTTCAAGAGCGCCGCGGGCATGGTTCCCGAGGAGTTTGCCGCCTACTATGAGGCGCTCAAGGCCCAGGGCGAGAAACACGCGATGAACGTGACGGAGTTCGCGCTGACGTTCTCGGATCACTACAGCGACGAGATCGCGCCCGAGCTCGCGGGCTACTGGAACGAACAGATCGCCAGCGGCAAGCTCGCCAAAGACAAGCTGGAGCTGACCAAGCAGGCGCTGGCCAAAGTCCGGGTCAAGATGCGTCCTCTGTTGACGGATTACCTGCGCGTCTTGGCGCGGCTGGAGCAGAAGCTCGAGCGCGCCGACTCCGAGCAGGAGAAGCAGGAAATCCAGAAAGACATGACGGAGATCGAGCAAGACATTCAGCGTTCCTTCGAAGGCGTCCCCGCCGATAAGAAGGTGCTCGATACCAAGAAGAAAGCCTCGGAGCGCCTCGCGCTCCACTTGGAATCGACGGACGAGCCGGACAAGAAGACGACCACCAAGCCATCCACCGAGATCGCTCGCGCCATGAACCCGCCGTCTGCGGCCCCGGCGCCCGCGGCCGCCGCCGACCAGAAGAAGGATCAGAAGAAGGCCACCGCGGCCGCGCCTTCCGCCGGCGCCGACAAGAAGAAGGCCACCGCGGCCGCGCCTTCCGCCGGCGCCGACAAGAAGAAGAAGGACAACAAAGCGGCCGCGTCGAAGGACGCTGTGGCCGCCAAAGCGCCCGAGGTCAATGAAAACAAGCTGCGCAAGGGCGTGAAGCCGTGGCTGGGAACCAAGTATCGAATGGGGACCAACACCCGCGGCAAGACCACCGACTGTTCCGGATTCGTGGGCGGGGTCATGGATGAGACCTTCAAGGTCGAGCTCCCGCGAACGAGTCGGCTTCAGTACAAGTTCGGCGACAGGGTAAAGAAGAAAGAGCTTCTACCTGGCGACCTGGTCTTCTTTGATATGAAGAAGCGCAAGCGGATCGATCACGTGGGGGTGTACGTCGGTAAGGACGACAAGGGCGTCGACCAATTCGCCCACGCATCGTTCAGCCGGGGCGTTCGTTACGACAGCATGGTGGGTTACTATGCCGACTACTATTGGGGCGCGGCGCGCGTCCTAGGGTACTGAGCCGGTCGTTCCGACCCCTTCACGACGCGCTCATGGCTTCAACCGCTTCCTTCGAAGGCGTTGCGACTCCAGTGGGTAGCCGATGGTAGAGAAATCTTGAGGGGCGATCGCACCGGCGAGAACCCAGCCGTGGTATCACCGGCCCATGATTCGGCTGCTGACCACCTTCGTCGTCGCAGGTCTGAGTTTTTCGTGCATGAGCGAAGGAGAGCCGCAGGTCGAAGCGCCGCTGAGCGGTGGTGAGCGCCTGTCCTATGGCGTGGATCTCGGTCACGCGGCATCGGCGGGGACCATTACTTTCGAAAGACGCGGTCGAGGCTTTCGGGTGTTCTCCAGCTCCCCCGGTTATCCGGAGCAGTTCATGCGCCTCGACCTGCAGGACCGCGGGGGCGTCAAAGCCTTTCATCTCGGTCACATCTGGCTGCCGCCGGCGGACCGTGCCGTCGGGTCGCAGCTCGACATCGGCGAAGTCGAGGTTCACGAACTCCACCACGGGCGGGTCATGGCGGTGATCGTGCGTCCGCTCGTCACCCGTTACTACGACGTAGAGACCGGTTTTTTGATGGCCGCCATCGGCGTTCGGGGCGGGACCAAAACCCAGCTGGCCCAGCTCAAGTCGACCACCGTGCCCGGTCTCGTGCCGGTCATCGTCGGCCGGCGAGGGCCGAAGGTCGAAGGGCGGTGACGCTCGGCCGTTTTGACGACGAGTCAGGCCAGGAAGTCGGCGATCGTTCGGTGAACCTCGGGGTCTTTAAGGATTCGACGGTGCCCAAGCCCCTCTGTGGCGATCAGTCGAGCGCCGGCCCAACCGTTGGCCACGGCTTCGCTATCCTCGAATGGAACCTCACGGTCTTCGCGGTCGTGGACGATGAGCCCGGGTAGGCTGAGCCGCTGCACCATACTCTGGATGTCGAGTTCGGCGGGTTCGAAGCCCGTGAACGCGACCATCTGGTCGAAGAAGTGGCCACGGGCGGCTTCGGGCAGACCCACAAAGTCCGCGAACCGGCCGAGCACCCCGGGCAGGCTCGACGGCGCGGCGATGGTCACCGCCCGGGCCGACCGAAGGCCCCACGACAGCGCCATGGAAACGGCGCCGCCGCCCATCGAGTGACCGATGACCGCGTGAAACGGGCCGAGTTCGTGGTCGGCGAGCAGCAGCGCCTGCGCGAAGTGCACGGGGCTGGCGCGTTCGCCGGGGGAGGCGCCGTGGGCAGGACCGTCCAAAGCCAGAACGTCGAAGTCGGTCTCCGTCCGGATGGCGGCGGCCAGGAGGCCGAACTGCGTGGCCCGACCCTCCCAGCCGTGCAGGCACACCACCCTCGGGCCCGTCCCTGGCCATCGAAGGTAGCTGCCGCCGGATCGGAGCCGCTCCCGGGCCGCGACAGCCTCGATCTTGGCCTCCCAGGCCCGGCGAGGAGATCGGCGAGGGGTGGTGAATCGGCGGCTTGCCCACGCGGCGGCGACGGTCGGAGCGACCCGGCCCACGACGGCGTTGGAGGTCCGAAGGAAGTTCAGCGACGACATGAATGATGTCCTTTTGTTGGGGTAAACATATATACCGTTGCTTCAAAGAACGTACTCTCGAGAGTGCGTTTTTTCAAGCAACTGATACCCTCCGGGGGTGCGGCGAACGCGATTCAATGACTGGCCGTGCAGCGTGGCGCGGGTGGTCGACCTGCTCGGCGATTGGTGGACCCCTCTCGTTATCCGAGACGCGTTCTACGGGGTACGACGGTTCGAGGATTTTCAGCGTCGCCTCGGCATCAGCCGAAACGTCCTCGCCGAACGCCTCCATCGGCTGACGGCGGCGGGGCTGCTGCGGAAGGAGCCGTACCATCGTCATCCGCCGCGGTACGAGTACCGGCTTACGGCCTCCGGTCTCGCTTTCTTCGACGTTATCGCCACCCTGATGCGGTGGGGTGACGACCACCTCGCGGACCCCGCAGGGCCACCGATCCAGATGGTGGACCGGAAAACCGGCCGGGTGCTGCGGCCGGTGGTGGTGGACGAGGTGACGGGCGAGCGCATCGATCCGCGATCGGTGGAAGTCCGTCCAGGGCCCGGATTTCCCGAAGAGCACCTCGAGCGCGCGCAGCGAGAGCAGCGATTCTCAGGCTTGCCCCCCGGCCCGATGAAGGGATGACCGATTCGCGGACGCGCGATGCCGCGGCGTCACGGTTTCTTGGCCAGATGGATGGTCGGGACCCCGGGGCCTTCGGCGTCCGGCGTGACGCCGACTACGGCGTAGCCTGCGTGCTGCCAGAACCCGATCGCGTGCCCTGGCTGGACGGTCATCGAGGCGAGCGCACCGAGGGGATCCGAAAAGAGGTCTGTCTTGAACAGGTTCGTGGCGCCGACGCTGTCACTGGTGCCGACGACAATCACGCCTCCGCCTTGGCTTCGAACGTGATCCTCGACCGCTCGAACCAGAGCGCCGCCCACGCCTCGCCCCTGAAAAGGGACCGCGACCAGCAGGGGATGCAGCTCCCAAACGTCGCCGTACTGGGGATGAGCAGCAATCCAGCCTGCGGCCTGGCCCCCGATGTACGCGGCTTTCGATACCCCCGACCGATCGAGGGCCTCGCGCAGCTCCTCGTGGGCGTCGGCGACCCGCGGGATCCAATCGGGCGCGTGAGGCGCCGCGGCGAGGACGGACAGCTGGGCGAGCCTCGACAAGGCCGAATCGTCCGCCTCGGCGAGATCCGCGAGGTGAAGCGAAGCCGTGTTCACCGCCATGGCGTCTGGTACCACGTCGGGCGACGTCCACCACCCATCCGGAAGGCGACGGTGCACCAACGGGTGGGTGAACGCGGGCCGGTTGCTTCGGACCGTCATCCCGCTGTGCTCGGCGCCATCGTTTGAAGTGCGCGCTGGATGGCGCGGGCGAGGGGCGGCCCATCGGGCTCGACCCATTCGGCGCGCGCGCGAGGCGTGAACAACCGCCCCCCGGACCAGTGGCGCAATGGCGCGCGCCGGCTCGTCGACGGCGCGGCCAACACGCGCGTGCGGTCGCCCACCGCGGCCACGTAATAGGCGGGTCAGCGTCTCGTGATAGCCCGAGGTCACGAGGGAAGAGGCGCGTTAGCGCCGACGACGGCCGGGTTACTGAGGGGCGCCTCCCCAACCGGCCTCTCCCATGACCTTGTACTTCCACTGGCCATTGATCTTGACCAGCACGCCCGAGCTTTTGCCGCCCATCTTCTTGCCGGCCACGGTGACCGTAAAGTCGTCGACGTAGGTGACCAGCGAATCGGACAGCACGGTGATGTCCAGTTTGTGGGTGACCGCCATGTCTTTGGGGGCGCTGTCCCAAGACGGCTTCATTTGAGCAATGTAGGTTGCTTTGTTCCACGCGCCCGCGGACGGAGCACCGGTCTTGGCGTCGTCCGTGAACATGAACACGGGAAAATCGATGCTCTTCAGGGTCGCGTCAAAATCGCGCTTGTTCCACAGCTGGTCTTGTTCACGGTAGAAGGCGCGGATCTCTTTCTTCGTCTTCGCTTCGTTGGTCGGCTTTCGGGCCCACGGACCCATTTTGCTCATATCGGGGGGCGCCGATGTGTCTGCGGCCAGCGCAGAGCCAGCGGTGGTCAGCATGAGGGCGCACGCGAAAAACACGATCGATCGATGCATGGTGGAGGTCTCCGTTCTCCCGGCCGCGGTCGCACAGGTGGCTGGTGGTTGCGGCGGGGGCCGGATCTTGCCACATGCCGCCGGGGAGGACGATAGCGCGGGGCCCGGATAGTGTGCCGCCGTGAGGGCGATGTCAGTTGCTGTCGAGGGCCGGTGGCGCGCGGGTGAAGCCCGTCACCTCATCTGCGACCTGCTGAAGCTCCAGCGCCACTTCGGGGCTGACGCCGATGGCGACCGCGCCCGTGACCTTAACCCGATATAGCGTGCCGAAGAGCACGAGCGCGTTCAGGTAGGCTCCGGCCGGACCTTGGTGGTACCGGTCCGCGGCGTGAAGACGCGGCGGTTCTCCGCCCGCCAGCTGGATTTCCCACGCGTCTCCCACGCGCGCCAGTCGGGCGTCATCGGGACGCCCGGACATCGAGTCTTGGGGGATGACGCGATCCACCGCGTCTTCGTAGTGAAAGCGGAGTTGCGCCTGCATGTCGGTGGGATCCGTGAACGTTCCCGGATAGATGTTGTGGTCGAAGCGGCGGGCCCACGTTTGGTAGAGGACAACGTCGGCCTCCGGGTTGCCCATCTTGGCCTGGTCGTACAACCAGACCGCGTCTTCTTTGAACTGACCCGCGGGCCCCACCGAATCCGTCGGCCGGGTGCTAAACTCCTGAATCACCACCGCGTCCCAGCCGAGAAGCAAGAGCGTGGGCGCGCCGTCGGCGCTTTGGTCGTTGCGATGGTTGGTGAGGTTCCAACCACTGCGCAGCCGCGAGCCGATCTCCGGCTCCGGAAACCCCGCCGCCACCACCAGCTGGCGGACCTTGTCCGGGATGTTCTCGTTCATGGTGAAGCTGTTGCCGATGAAAAAGATCGAGCTGGGGGTCGACGGGCCAGCAGGGAGACGACCCGCATCGGCCACTCCGGAATCGGGCGAACCGGCGTCCAAAGAACTGGCGTCAGACGCGCTGGCGTCCGTAAGCGCAGCGTCGGCGCGCTCGAGGTCGACCCCTAGGTCGGGCGCACCTAATGGCGCGCCGGCGTCGGCGGGGACCGCACCCTGATCGACGGGCCTGAGCTCGCCCGACACCGTCTGGCCGTCGCACGCGAACGAAACAAGCGCGAAGAGGACGGCGCCGAGCCATCGATGGGCGCTCATGGCCAGACGCGTTACACGCAAGACGACAACAAGTCCAACTCACCAGGGCGGGTGTTGCATCCGTGGCAGGCTTTCGCATCGGGGCTCCACGGGTCGGCTCTTCCCTTGTGCTGGTGCTCACGGCGGAGGTCGGAACCACGCGGCGCCGGCGCTGCAATCGAGACTGCGAGGTGGTGATGTCCCCGTCGGTCGGCGAACGTCGACGGGGCGCTAAGTCTATCAAGCCTCGACGCGGGCGAGGGGGATCTGGATCCCTGAGCGTAGCTTTTGACATCCTGAAGGGTGGTCGGTTCGGCGATGTTGTTCATGGCCCCTCTCCCTGAGTTTCGAGTGGCCGCAGGCAGTGGTCATCGCTGCGGCGGCGAAGATGATGATGATCTGTGGCATGCCCACGGCCGGTGATTAGCCCGACCGCATGGGTGCATCAAACCGATAGTACGCAGTGCCAATGCATGAAATCGATGATGGTCTCACGCCGGTCGTCGACGGCTCAGACCCAGCTGAGGGCTCTTCGCAAGCGGTCGGACGACAGCGTTCGGTCGGGCCCCAGCCGCACCTGCGCGTCGCCCGCGTTCGCGATTGATCGCAGCTCGGTGGTGAGCACTCGCAGTCGATCGAACGTGGCGATGTCGAAGCAGGCGGCCCGGCTTCGCGGCGACCGGTTGTTCTCGGCCGGCGAGGGCAGGGGATGCCGGGGGTGGGGATCGAACCGATCAGCCACCGCGCCGCCGATGATCGTCAGCCCGTGCCATCGACCATCGTCGGTCCACGCGATCGAAGATTCGCTCAGCGCCTGCAGCCAGCGGGCGCGACGAAGGGCATGGGCCACCGCGACGATCACGTCGTTCAGCGCTTCAACGACCGTCCCTGGCGTCCAGTCCGTCGTCGGCAGATCCGTCGTCGGGGGCACTTCGTCGAGCGACGGTGGATTCCGCGAACGAGGATCCCAGCCGATGGAGCCGACGGCGACGACCTGCGAGAGGTCCCCGGCGCGAAGAGGCAGGCGCTCGCGAAAGAGGTTCAAGCCTTCGCGGAGCACGCGGGGGTCTGCGCCTCGCGCTTTGGGCCCGAGGGCGGTGATCAGCGGGTCGTTCGCGCCCCCCAGGGGCGCGGCCGCGTCGAGCGCTTGCCACAACGCGCGCTGTCGAACGATCCACCACGCGGAGCCCAGCGGACCGATGGTGTGCGTCTTTGTCGCGCGGGGGGCCAGATCTTCGAGACGCGCGGACGCGAACCACGGATGTCGGTCCTCGGCCCGCAGGGCGACATTGTACGGCGGACGCAGACGCTTGATCTCATCGCTTTCGAGCAGCGCTGCGTCGAGCGTGGTCGGGGTCGGCGTCACGTCGACGTCTCGGGCCTGACTGAGCAGCTCGAGCATTCGCTCCGATAGATGGCCTTGTTTCTGAAAGTATGAGTTGACCCGACTTCGGAGCGAGGTCGCCTTGCCGACGTAAAGAACGTCACCGCTACTGCGCAAGAGGCGGTAGACGCCGGGCCCATCGGGTAAGCGCAGGCGGAGGGCGCGAGGCATCGGGTACGTGCGACGCTTGGGTCGGTAGGGCGGTCGGCGCAAAAACGCCTCCAGCTCGTTGAGGTCGCGAATGCCGACCGCGGTGAGTCGATCGACGAGGTGATGCCACACCACGGCGGTAGCCATGACGTGGGCGTGGGCTCGCCGCAGCGGACCGGTGTCGTGTCCAAAGTAGCCGGCCAAGGCGCGCAGGCCGCGGCGAGGGATATCGGGCACCACGCGTCGAGATAATTCCAGGGTGCAGATGGGCCGCAGAGGATAGTGCGCTCTCGGCGCGGCGTGTCGGTGGATGGGCACCAAGAAACGACCTTCGAAGCGGGCGCAATGAATCACCGTCGGGGCGCTGGTCGCGTGGCCGCCGGCGCGCTGCGCCGCGGCCCGGATATCCGCCCAGACGGATGCCGGCGTCGGTGCGCGTTCGAAGTCCGAGTGGGTCAGGCCGGTCAACGCCCCGAAGCGCGGCGACAGGCCGGCCGTCGTTGGCGGGCGAATCAGACGCTGGTGGATCTCGAGTTCGCGAGGAGGGGAGCCGGCGGTCGTCACCGCCCATCCCAACTCGACGAGGTGGCCGTGTTGCGGCGTGGCGCCGGTCGCTTGCCCGTCGAGGATGAGAACCGGCAGGCGGGCCAGGTCGCTCATCCCCCGTAACTTACACCCGTGAGGCTTTCGTCGTCATGCGGGGGACCCGCGGATTTGAGTGAACGCCTGTTCGTTGGGCCAGGACGGCCGATCAGCGGCGCGAGTACGGCGATCCGGTAGTTCCGATCCAGTTCCCGGATCGGAACCTCCAATCGCCGTCCTAGCGGCCTCCCGAGGATCGCCGCGTACACGCGGCTCGCGTCCGGCAGATCTCAACGCCTTCGCAACTCGCTCAGGACATAAGATCTGCCGTACTAGCCTCGACCGCGGGGCATTGACGGGCCGGATGTAAACGGCGCAAACGTAGGAGATGAACGGGCGTTCGCGCGATGCCGCGCGCTGGCATCATTTCTCGCGGTTCACTTCGCGTTTCACAACCCGGGGAGGCAGAGCCGTCTTTGTCCTCGCCCTGTTCGCGACTGCATCGTGTGCGACCGGTTCGTCCCCGACCGCTCAGCAGCTCGACGACTACGCGGACCGCCTCGCCCCCTTTGCCCCCCGGCCTCGACCCCACCGCGAAACGGCGATCGACTATCAGGGGCTCGATGCTGCGCTCGGCGGAATCGTGTTTCGAGCCGGGCCTTCATTGCGTCGCGTCGCGCGTCGGCCGCGCCCCCTCACCGGGAGCCGAATCGTGTACGCGCATACCTCTCCGTTGCGGCTGGAAGGCAACAAGGTCGTCTTCTCGCGTCTCAGCCACGGCGCCAAAGACGTGATTCATGCGCTTCGAAGCGACCTCGTGGCTCTAGGCAACCGGGTGAGCATTCCGACGCTTCCGCGCGACGAGCAGCTCGCTTATTGGTTCAACCTTCACAACATCATCGTCCTGTCGGAGTTGGCCAAGCAGTACCCGGTGCTGCACCCGAGTCGGCTGGACGTCGGGACGGACGGTCTCACCCTGCACGAAGCGCCGCTGGTGGAGATAGACGGCGTCGCCTTATCGCTCAAAGACATCCGGATCGGCATCGTGTACCGATACTGGGACGACCCTCGGGTCTTCTATGGCTTCTTTCACGGTGACCTCGCGAGTCCGAGCATTCGCGACGAAGCATGGACCGCAAAGACGGTGTGGTCGAAGCTTCGCCTCAACGCGATCGAGTTCGTCAATTCGCTGCGCGGCGTCCGTCAGAGCCGGGAAAAGCTGCTCGTATCTCGGCTGTACGAAGAGGCGAGAGGGACGCTGTTCGTGGACTGGCCGGCCGACCTTCGCGCCCATCTCGAACGGTTCGCGGATGCCGAGACCAAAGCGCGTCTCGCGCAAACGCAGAGTCTTGACGTCGGCTACTCGAAATACGAGGCCCGGATTGCGGACATCGTCGGCGGCCGGCCCCACACGCCGTACTCGCAAATCCAACCCGGAAGGTACGGCCCCACCGTGACCAACAAAGACGGTTCGACCAACGACCTGAATGCGCCGTACGCCAAGCTGCTTCCCATCGACAACCCGAACTATACGTACGCGCTCGAAGAGTATCAGGAGAAGTTCAAGCAGCTTCGTGAGCTCGGCAAGCTACCGGCGAACGGAGAGATCGAGATCATTGATCTGCCTCGGGACGACGAAGACGAGCCGGCCGACCGGGAACAGCCGCAACCGGACGACTGAGCCGCTTCGCGCGTCTTCATTTGAGGATAAAAGCGTTGGGGAGGAGGTCTTTCAGTGGGAAGGCCCCAACCCCGTCGACGTAAACCATGGCCGACGGGTCCATGAACTCCGTCATCACCTGTCGGCACGCGCCGCAGGGCATTCGCTCGGCTGGGCTGTTCACTTCCGACGCCACACACACGGCGAGCGCTTCGATCCTGGTGGCCCCTGACGCGACGGCGGTGAAGATGGCGACCCTTTCCGCGCATATCGACAGGCCGTAGCTGGCGTTTTCGATGTTTGCCCCGCGAATGATCTCCCGGGATGGGGTCAGGACCGCGGCCCCGACGGGAAACGACGAGTACGGTGCGTATGCCGTTTCGGATGCTTGTCGAGCCTCCGCGATGAGCATCTTCTGAATCTGAGCGTCCGAGGGCATCCCGCCGCCGGCTCCGGTTCGCCCGGTGTCCACGAATGTGAGGGTACCTAAGGAAACGAAGGCCTAAAAGCGGGCTGGGCGCATGAAGCGACGAAGAGAAGAGGGTGACGATTCAGTTCTTGAAGCACACGTCCTGGGCGTTGGTCTTGCGGCCCGTGCTGGCGGTCAGTCCCCAGTAAACGCGCTTGGTGTTCCCGAACACCCCGCGCACGACCGCTTCGGGATAGGTGGCCCGGAGCACGCCGTCGACGAAGACGTTCAGCTTGCCGTCGGTCGGGTTCCAGGTGACCCGGACGGGGTGACGCTTTCCGTCCTCCAGATTCGGGAGTTCCACGACGGAGTCCTCACCGCCGCGATGGGCCACGAATCCGTTGGTGACCAACGCCAGATGGTCGGCGACGGGGTCGTTCTGCCGGTAGTTTTGATATGTATCGAACTCGATACCGAGGGCGTCACGCAGACCCAGGAAGCCCAGGCCTTCGCCTCGCCAGCCGGTCCGTCGGGTCGGCGCGAGCACGAATACGATGCCGTCGGCGCCCAGCTCGTCCCGTTGTCCGAAGACGAGGCTCATCTCGAGGTCGAAGGGCTGGTCGAGATTGATGGCGTCCTTCGCCCACGCCGATCCGCTCGCCCACTGCACGTCGGGGGTGAGACGGATGCAGTCCTTGCCGAGCACGGCCGCGGAGCCATCGAGCTCGAACGCGGTGACGGGCGTCTGCTTCTTCGTGGGCGTGATGAACGCGACGAATAGAGATGTGAGCAGGATGTGCTTAACCATGACCTTGGCAGCGTGACACATGACGGGGCCCAAGATCCGCCGAGGAAATCCCTTTCTTTTGGCCCTGAGGGGCCCATCAGTGAAAATGCCCCCGACCCGGTGCGGGTCCCCCCACTTGCGACGACAAAGGCGGACACTTCGCGGGCGCCGGTCGCGCTACTTGTTTTCCCGCGGCCGGCGGCGGAGCGTTCGAGGATCGCGGCCAATCGGGTCGGAGAGTCGACGGCGGTGGGCGAGCGGTCTGTATTTTGAAAAGACTTTCGACGAACCGGGTTCGCCGGCGCTGGTTGGCTAGCCCGATCAATGTATGGCGTGGTACTCGAGGCCCGATGGGTCGAGGAAAAAGGCTAGCGGTCCTCGTTTTCCTCGCCGTCGGGACCGATGCTGCCCCGCTCGCGCCCGTTCCGTGTTTCTCGCTGTTCGTGGCCAAGGTCCCGACTCACCTCGATACCCACATTCGCTATCGGTCGCTGGACGGATCCGTGAGCGGCTACGTGCGCATCGAACGTCAACCGGGGCCTAAGCAACTGATGGAACGGCCCATCCGGGCGGCCCAGGTGTGCGGCGGGGATGCCGCGCATCGCTTCGAAGTGTGGGCCTGGATCGACACCACGGGCGAAACGCCCGCCCGCTGCCAGGCGCCGTCGAGCGACGAATGTGGTCCTGGCCTCGAAGATCCGACGAGAGCCGACGTGACGGACGCCGGCACGGACCGGGTGGTGTTGGTGCTGCCGGCCGGCCGCATCGTCGGCTGACGGGGTCAGCCTTAGGGCTCAGGCGCGTCACCGTCCCTGACCACCACCCATCGTGATGCCGCCCGCACCGTAAAACGACCGCAGGATACAAAGTTGACAAAGTGAAACTGTGCTCGGGCTGAACGAGCCCCTATACTTATTGGATGCCAGTTTCATGGAGCGTCGCGTTCACTGTGCTCCTCTGTGCGTCAGAGGGTCACGCTTCCACTCCCCGCACGGCCCTCGCAGAGATCGATGCCGGGTCGTCGCTCGAGGTTCGAGTTCAGAAGAATGTCGCTTGGGACAAGATCGAGGTCGTCCGGATCCTTCCCGTGCGCTTCGAGCTCGATGCCAAGGTCCACCGGCGGTACTACGACTCGCGTTCGCGTCGCAACGTCGACGAGACCCTGAGTAAGTCCGACCGCGCCCATCTCGAGGAGTCGTTTACGTCGGCGATGAGCCGCACGATGGACGGCGAGATTCAAAAGGAACGAGACGCTGCTGTCGCCGACGGGACGCTGCTTTTGTCGCCCGTCTTGATAAGTGCGCGGTGGTCGCGACCGCCCGCTCACGCCTATACCGTGAACAGCTATCTCGACGCGCGCTCGGTCAGGGCCGGTGGGGTGACGGTTCGCACCGACGTCTTCTTGGTCAAAGACGGAAAACGCCAGCTGGTGGCGACCGTCGACGACCGGTGGCGGGGCAACCTGGGTGACGGCTTGGTCCGGATCGGTCTGTGGGACGACGCCGACCGCGGATTTCGAACCGTCGCTCGACGGCTGCGCAGCCACCTGACGAAGCTGGGGCTCGAACGCGATTAGAGGCGCCCGACCCGACGCCGACGCCGAGTCTTCGCGTTGTGATCCGTATTGTGTCAGCGGCCGTTCGGCGTCGGCGGTGTCGATGGCGGGCGTTCGAGGCACGAGTTCGGGGGAGAGGTCGCGCCGCCGGCCGGTTCGGCGCTACGCCGGTGGCCGCCCCGTACGTGCGTCGGTCTTGTCGGCCGGCGGCCATTCGACGCCGGGCTAAGGTGTCGGTATACCATGTCCAACCATGTTGGACAGAGAACGCGATGTGGCGCTGCAGGCCGTGCGCCTCGCTGCGTCGGTCACGCGATGGGTTCAAGACGGGCCATCGCTCGGATCCGTAGATAAGAAAGACAAGAGCCCGGTGACCGTCGCCGATCTCGCGAGCCAAGCCGTCATATGCCGGATGCTCGACGAGGCGTTTCCCGGGCAGCCCATCGTCGCCGAGGAAGACTCGACCCCGCTCGACAAGCCCGAGATCCTCGCGGGCGTTCTCGCCGCGACCGACGCGGTGGGGGCGGCGATGACCGAAGCGGAGCTGCGTCGGTCGATCGACCGCGGAGGCGCGTCCGGGTCTCCCGAGCGCTTTTGGACGCTGGATCCGATCGACGGAACGAAAGGGTTCCTGCGCCGCGAGCAGTACGCGGTCTCGCTGGCCCTGATCGAAGGCGGTCAGGTCGTTCTCGGCGTCCTCGGGGCGCCCAACCTGCCTCCCCGAAGTGGCCTCACTGGCGAAGGCACCTTGCTGTGGGCCGTCCGCGGCCAAGGCGCTCACCAATCGCCGATGAGCGCCGACGTCGTCGAGCCGATCTCGGTCTCTACGGCCGACGCCCCCGATCGGGCGAGGCTGGTGGAGTCCGTCGAATCCGGCCACTCCTCTCACGACCACTCGACCCAGATCGCCCAGCGGCTGTCGATCACGGCCCCGCCCGTTCGCCTCGATAGCCAGGCCAAGTATGCCGTCGTGGCGCGAGGCGAGGCTGAGCTTTACCTTCGCCTGCCCACGCGAGCGGGCTACCGCGAGAAGATCTGGGATCATGCGGGTGGGGTCATCGTTCTCGAGGAGGCGGGGGGCCGAATCACCGACATCCATGGTCGCGCGCTCGACTTCACCCACGGTCGAACGCTCGCCAATAATCGTGGAGTGATCGCGTCGAACGGGCGGTTCCACGACCAGGTCGTACAGACGGTAGCGGAATTCGACTTCCCGGACTGACGCGAATGGTCTCCGCTTCGGTCCTGCTGACCTGCCTAGTATTGGTTTTGGTACTGGCCGCGCTGACTCTGACTCGCGGGGCCCCAGACATGATTCTGCTCGGCGGTCTCGCGGTGCTGATCATGACCGGGGTGCTACCCGCGAAGCAGGCGTTGCAAGGCTTCGCCAATCCTGGAGTGGCGACCATCGCGGCGCTGTTTGTCGTCGCCGACGGTCTCCGCCGAACGGGCGGACTCGAGTTCGTCGGCCGGAGCATGCTTCTTTCCACCCGTTCGCCGGCGTTCGCGCAGCTACAGGTGACGATTCCCGCCGCGGGGATGAGCGCGGTCATGAACAACACCCCGGTGGTCGCGATGATGATCCCGGTCATCCGAGAGTGGGCGCAGCGCTGTCGGATCTCCGAGTCGAAGCTGCTCATTCCCCTCAGCTACGCCTCGATCCTCGGCGGGCTCCTGACGTTGGTGGGGACGAGCACCACGTTGGTCATCAACGGGATGCTTCTGTCGACCCCGGGGGTCAGTGGATTGGGCATGTTCGAGATCGGCTTCATCGGTCTTCCGGTCGCGTTGGTGGGGCTCGTCTACATTCCGGTGGCGAGCCGGTGGTTGCTCCCTGAGCGCCGCACTGCGTTCATCGCGAACAAAGATGCTCGTGAGTACGCGATCGAGATGGTGGTCGAAGACGGTAGTCCGCTCGTCGGGCGCTCCGTGCGCGAGGGGGGGCTTCGTCATCTGCCGGGGTTGTTTCTTCTCGAAATGGTACGCAGCGGACACGTCGTTCCCGCCGTCGGACCGGACACCCGCTTGGAGGCCGGCGACCGCCTGGTGTTCGTGGGCATCGTGGATTCGGTTATCCAGCTGCAGAGCATCCGAGGGCTCCGGTTGGCCACCGATCAGTTCTTCAACCTGGGCGACCTTGGCGGGGACCGCGGGCTGGTCGAGGTCGTGGTCTCCAATACGGCGCCGTTCATTGGGCTGACCATCCGGGACGCGCAGTTTCGAACCCGCTATCAGGCGGGGGTCATCGCCGTCGCTCGTCACGGGGAGCGCATCCGAAAGAAGGTCGGCGATATCCAGCTCGCCGCCGGCGACACCCTGCTGCTGTCGACCCTTCCTTCGTTCGTCGAGCTGCATCGAAACTCCAACGACTTCTTCATGACTCGAGAAATCGCTCACCCGGCGCCGATCCGAGCGGATCGAGCGTGGGTGAGCCGAGTCATTCTCGTCGCCATGATCCTCTGCGTGGTCTTCGCAGGTGTGTCGATGCTGCAGGCCTCGTGCATGGCCGGCGTCGCGATGGTGGCGACCCGATGCCTTCGCTTGAGTCAGGTCCGCAGCGCGATCGATTGGAGCGTCGTCCTCGGGGTCGGGGCCGGAATCGGGCTCGGGGCGGCCATGGCCGAAACCGGAACCGCTCAGCTCTTGGGGACGGGGCTCGTAGCCGCAGCGGGCGCGGATCCGATGGTCAACCTCGGCGCCGTCGCCGTGGTGACCATGCTGTTGGCCAACGTCATCACGACCAAGGCAGCGGCCATTCTGATGTATCCGATCGCGTTGACGGTGGCCGATAGCGTCGGGGTCAGCTTCCGGCCGTTCGCCATCGCGATCATCGTATCGGCGGCATCCGCGTTCCTCACACCAGTGGGGTACCAAACGAACCTTATGGTCTACGGCCCCGGTGGCTACCGAAGCAGCGACTTCGTACGACTCGGTGGCCCGTTGTCCATCCTTGTTCTCGCCGTCGTCGTCGTCGGCACGCCGTGGGTATGGGCGTTCTAATACTGGGTATAGGCGTTCTGATACGACTCAGTGCGTTGACGATTCCGCTAGCCCTTTGGTACCGACTGTGCGAGCTAAGGCGGCGCTCTTCACAATGACAGATCGAACACACCTCGACACCCTTGAAGCGGAGAGCATCGACATCATGCGGGAGGTCGTCGCGGAGTGCGAGAACCCCGTCATGCTGTACTCGATCGGCAAGGATTCGACGGTCATGCTCCACCTCGCGAGGAAGGCTTTCGCGCCGGGGTCGGTACCGTTTCCGCTTTTGCATGTCGACACGACCTGGGAGTTCAAGGAGATGGCCGCCTTCCGAGACCGGATGGCGAAGGAGCACAATCTCAAGATCATCTCCCACGTAAATGAGGACGCCCGAGATAAGGTGAGTCCCTTTTCCGGGCCGCTTTATACCGACCTCATGAAGACAGAGGCGCTGCGCCAAGCCCTCGATACCTATAAGTTCGACGCCGCCTTCGGCGGGGCCCGCCGCGACGAGGAAAAGTCCCGCGCGAAGGAGCGTATCTTTTCGTTCCGGGCTCAAGGCTATCGCTGGGATCCGAAGCGACAGCGGCCGGAGCTGTGGTCGATCTACAACGCGCGGATCGCCAAGGAAGAGTCGATTCGCATCTTCCCTCTGTCCAACTGGACCGAGCTCGATATCTGGCAATACATCTATCGAGAAGAGATCGAGATCGTTCCGTTGTACTTCGCGGCCGAACGGCCAGTGGTGTACCGCAACGGGGGATGGATCCTGGTCGATGACGACCGCTTGCCGCTCGAGGATGGCGAGCAGCCGCAGATGAAGATGGTTCGGTTTCGAACTCTGGGGTGCTATCCGCTTACCGGTGGCGTGGAGAGCTCAGCGACGTCCCTCGCTCACATCGTCGCCGAGACCCTGACCGCGAAGACCTCCGAGCGGCAGAATCGTTCCATCGATCAAGACTCAGGCTCGATGGAACGCAGAAAGAGAGAGGGGTACTTCTAATGGCCATTCTTCCCAGCAACCTCACCGCGGAAAACATCGAGGAGTACCTGCGCTCTCAGGACGACAAGGGATTCTTGAGGTTCATCACCTGCGGGAGTGTGGATGACGGCAAGTCGACGCTGATCGGTCGGCTCCTCTACGAGACCCAGCTCATCTACGAAGACCAGCTTCAGGCGCTCGAACAAGAGTCGAAGCGGGTCGGTACCCAAGGCGACAACATCGACTTCGCGCTGCTGCTCGACGGTCTGCAGGCCGAGCGAGAGCAAGGCATCACCATCGACGTCGCGTACCGTTTCTTCTCGACGGAGAAGCGGAAGTTCATCGTCGCGGATACGCCCGGTCACGAGCAATATACCCGAAATATGGCGACCGGGGCCTCGACGGCGTCGGTCGCCGTCATCCTCATCGACGCCCGTAAAGGGGTGTTGACGCAGACTCGGCGTCACTCTCGCATTGCGGCATTGCTCGGCATTCAGTGCATCGCGGTTGCGGTCAACAAAATGGACCTGGTCGACTTCAACCAGAGCGCATTTCACCGGATCGAAGAAGAGTACTGGGAGGCGGTCACCGAGCACAGCTTCCAGCAGGTGGTCTGTATCCCGATCTCCGCCCTTCACGGCGACAATATCGTCTCTCGCAGCAGTAAGGCGCCTTGGTACCAGGGCCCGACCCTGCTCGAGTACCTGGAGACGGTCGACGTGCGTGAGGATGTCTCCAATAAGCCGTTCCGATTCCCGGTCCAGATCGTCAATCGTCCCAATCTCGATTTCCGCGGATTCAGCGGTCGGGTGGCGTCTGGGCGAATCGCGCCCGGCGACCGCGTCAAGGTCCTCCCCGCGGGAACGGAAAGCGAGGTTGCGTCGGTCGTGACTTTTGGCGGTGAGGTTCCGTCGGCGGTGGCGGGCGACTCGGTGACCCTCACACTGACCGACGAGATCGACGCCAGTCGCGGCGACGTGATCGCCACCAGTACCCAGCCCCCCGAGGTCGCCGACCAGTTCGAGATGACCGTGCTTTGGATGCACGAGGAACCGATGCTGGCCGGGCGGCCTTACTACTGTAAGATCGGCCGCAGCTTGGTGACCGCGACCATCACCAAGATCAAGTACCTGGTCGACGTGAATACCGGCGCGCGGTTGGCGGCGTCGACCGTGGGCCTCAACGGCATCGCCGTGGTCAACGTCTCCTTCGACAAACCGGTGGTGTTCGAACCCTACGCCGACAACCGAGAGCTCGGGGGCTGCGTATTCATCGACCGGATGACCAACGAGACGGTCGGCGCCGGGATGATCGATTTTGCGCTCCGTCGCGCGTCGAACATCCATTGGCAGGCGTTGATGGTGAACAAGCAGGCGAGGTCGGAGCTCAAGTTCCAGCAGCCTCGGTGCTTCTGGCTGACCGGGCTGTCGGGCTCGGGAAAGTCGACGATCGCCAATCTACTGGAGAAGCGGCTGCATTCGTTGGGCAAGCACACCTATCAGCTCGACGGAGATAACGTTCGACACGGCCTCAATCGAGACCTCGGATTCACCGACGCCGACCGCGTCGAGAACGTACGCCGGGTGGCGGAAGTCGCGAGGCTCATGGTCGACGCGGGTCTGATCGTGGTCGCGGCGTTCATTTCGCCCTTCGCCGCCGAGCGCCGACTCGCCCGCTCCCTCTTCGAAGAAGGGGATTTCGTCGAGGTGTTCGTGGATACGCCGCTAGAGATCTGCGAGCAGCGCGACCCCAAAGGGCTGTATGCCAAGGCCCGTCGGGGGGCGATCAAGAACTTTACGGGTATCGATTCCGAGTACCAGGCGCCGGAGAATGCGGAGATCCATCTCAAGACGATCGAGAGCGATCCCGAGGCGTGCGCGGAGATCCTGGTCCGTTACGCGCTGAGCTGACGGCCGGACGCCGGGTCTCGCGAGGGACTGACTCCCGCCTCGCCCTCGCTCCACAGGATCGCCGCGTACACGCGGCTCGCGTCCGGCAGATCTCAAGTCCTTCGCGACGGCTCAGGACATCAGATCTGCCTCCCGAGGATCGCCGCGTACACGCGGCTCGCGTCCGGCAGATCTCAAGTCCTTCTCAACGGGCTCAGGACATAAGATCAGCCGTACTAGCGGGCTCGAGTGACTCCGCCTTCGACCCGCGGTTCGATCGCTTCGACCATGCATCCTTCAGGCGGCATCCAGGCCATCCATGTCACCCAAGCCCGCTGGGGGAGTCGTCTGGTGATCTTGCCCGTCCCGCGATCGATCCACGCGGCATCGAACGTGCCGGTGGTACTGAGCAATCCCCGCCACAACCGCGCGTCGTCGCTGAACCTCGCTTCGTCGGCGCGGTGGTAACTTCGTTGACCCAAGTGCTCTGGAAGCTGGGCCACCACCTCCGATTCTTGGGTCAACGTCACGAAGTCGGGCTCGGCGCTATGGGCCCATGCGACGTCCTTTCGCTTTGCCCCCCAGCCGAGGCGCAGCGGGCGACCGGCGGTCACCGCGTCGACCAACCGTGACCTGGTGCCGGCTACCCGCCGACCTTGGGCATCGTTTCGATAGACCACTCGCCAGTCGCTCGCGCAGCGATCGCGAAAGGTCTGGGGACTTTCGCACCACATCATCGGCACGCGGTTCGTACGAACGGGGTCGTCATCCCGGCGGCCCTCCAGCATTCCGTCGGTGCCGATGAGGCCGAACCATCGTCCCCGCTTCGCGTGCAGATCCAGGCCGACGGGCGCCCGAGTGGGGCGCTGAGCGTGAATCGCGCCGAACTGGGCGTAGACGTGAGGTCCGCGGGCGGTCACGAACGTCGCGTCGACCCAGTGAGTCACGGTCGGCGCTCCGGATCGGTCCGCGCGATACCAGCCGATCCGAAGCTGACCGCCGCTGCGAACCACGTCCAACACGCGGGCCTCGCTTCCCTGGACGACGGCGCCGCGGACGTCGAGCTCGAGGAGGGGGTGGGCACACTGCAGAGGCGGTACCGCCCCCGAGAGCGTGGCGATGACCAGCGCTAGCACGGCGCGCGCCCTCGGACCGCGAAGGCCGTCGCCGCCGATGAATTCGCGCGATGTTCGATCGTCATGGGGTGTGCGTAGCAGACGCATCGAGGTTCGGGACCTTCGGGCGGACGAACGGTCGATTCGAATCCATCAGCGGCGCGTGGACGCTGCGACCGGCGGGTCGACGGAGCGTCGGGTCGGTGTGCTACCGTCGGTCCATGTCGTGGTCTCGGCCGACGCTGCTCGTCGCCCATGTCGGCGGTTGGCTGTCGTTGGGGCTCGCGCGCGCGGCGTCTCTGCGCCCGATTGTCGAGCCGGAGGTGTGGGTGCGCCTCGCGCCGGAGAAGCTCGCGGGCGCGGTCATCGGATTGCTGACGAGCTCGGTCCTAGGGCTCGGGTACGAGCGCCTATTCAAAAGGAACGTCCCTCCGCCCCGAGCGCCGTTCGTAATGGGCCCCCTTCTCGGCGCGGTGGTGTGGGTCTCGACACAAGCGCTCGTCGTTCGGCCCCTGATCACCGGGGATGCGCCGCACGTCGAGTGGGCCAGGGTTCCGTTCTCGTTGATTTCGCCCAGTCTCCTGCTGTTCGCGTGGACGGGCCTCTATCTTGCTGTCCGGTTTGCCCACGAGGCCGAGCGTCGGTCGAGCGATGCGATGCGCGCCGAGGCGGAGGCGCACCAGGCCAAGCTCCTCGCGCTTCATTACCAACTCAGCCCTCACTTCTTGTTCAACGCCCTGAACGCGATTCGGGGTCTGTCGACGACCGCGCCCGAGCGGTCGCGAGAGGTCATCGGTCGCCTGGCATCGTTCCTGCGCTACTCATTGGACACCGAGCCGGACCGCTCGGTGAACCTGGCCGAGGAGATGGAAGCGATCCGACACTTCGCGGAGATCGAAAAGGCCCGATTCGCGGAGCGGGTCGCGTTCGTTTTCGACGTCGACGAGGAGGCGCTTCGGATGCGGGTTCCGCCGTTGGTCATGCTCCCGATCGTGGAGAACGCGACGAAGCACGGCGAGCCGGGTTCGGACGGCGTGCTTCGGGTCGAGGTCGCGATCCAGGCCGTGAAAGGGGGCTTTCAGGTCGTCGTTTCGAACACGGGGACCCTCGATGCCCACATCGACTCGCGGTCGCATGGCCTGGGGATACCGAACGTCGACGCCCGGATGAGCCATGCCTTTGCGGGCCGGTACCAACGCCGGACGTTCGAGGATGGCGGCCGGGTAGTGACCCAGCTCGAGGTGGCCGGTGGGTGAAGAGCACGGATCCCCGCGTCGCGTGGTGCTCGTGGATGACGAGCGCCCGGCAAGAGACGATCTCAAACACATCATGAGGCCGTGGCCCGACGTCGAAGTGGTCGGTGAGGCGGCGACGATCGAGGCGGCGACGGAGGTCATCGAACGCGAGCGGCCCGATATTGTCCTGCTCGACATCCAGCTCCACAAGCGCTCCGGCTTCGAGCTGCTGGGTGCGCTGGAGGCCGAGGTGAGCGTCGTGTTCGTGACCGCGTTCTTCGAGCACGCAGTGCGCGCGTTCGAGGTCAGCGCCGTCGACTATTTGCTCAAACCGGTGGAGCCGGGCCGGCTCCGCCGAGCCCTGGACCGGGTGGGCGAGCGGCGACCACGGCTGTCGCGACCATCGCCCCGATTGAGTCGCGATGAGGTGCTGCTGCTGAAGAGCGGGCGCCGGTACCACTTCGTGCCCGTGCATCAAATCCGCTACGTCCAGGCTCAGGGGGAGTACACCGAGGTTCACGCGGTGAGCGCGACGGGGTTGACCGCTCGCTCGATGAACGAGTGGGAGGCCATGCTCCCGGAAGATCGCTTCGTTCGAATCCATCGGGCGACGATCGTCAACCTGCATTTCGTGACCACGATGGCCCCCGCCGACGGGGCCAGCTACCGACTGACCCTGCGCAACTCGACGCAGACGTTGTCCGTAAGCCGGCGCTACGCCGCCAAGCTGCGCGACCGGTTGCCGTGAGCGACGGCGCCGCGGCCTAGCCAACAGCGGGCAGGCCACGACCTCAATATAGGCGCGCCGCCGCCGCCTCGCTCATCCGGCGAAAGTCGTGGCCGACGTTGGTGACGGTGTGAAGCTGCCAGCGAAACTCGACGCCCAGGCGCTTCGCCGCCGCCTGCCCGGCTCGAAAGAATGCCACGCCCCGCGACCGGCGCCCCAGGCCCTGCTGGTCCACGGTCGGCGTGTGCAGGAGGACCCCGCCCGCGCCGTCGCCATCGTCTTCGCCCCCGACGAGCACCGTGAGTCGAACCGCCAAGGCTTGCCTGAGTCCGTCTTCGTCGATGCCCGTCCCCGCCATCCCCGTCAACGGCGCTCGGTCGAGGTCCGGCATGGTGTAGAACCCGGCGTTGGCCGCGACGACCCGATTCGCCCGAGACGACGGATGAAACAGCGCCAGGCGGTGAAGGATCTGCGCGCCGGCCGAATGGCCGAACAGATCGTATGAAGGGCGACGGCTGCCTGTCGCCCGCTTGAGGTGATCGAACGCTCGGTCGAAGTCGGAGAACAGCCACGTCTCGCGGGCGGGATTGAGCGCGAAGCGAATGTCTTCGTCGCGCAGGTGGAGCACGCTTTCTCCTTCGATGGCCGGGAACTCGAGGTCTCGAATCACGCCCCCCATGTGATAGGCGGCGAAGTCGTACGCCGCCGGTGGATAGTGTAACGCGGCGACCAACACGCCCTTGGCCCTTGCCACCGACAGCCACGCGTTTCGGTAGGGCATGGCGTTGCGTCCCGTTCCGGGGATCACGATCAAGATCGGAGAGTCGGCCGTGAACGACGGCGGACGGTAGAAGTGAACCTCGATGTCCGCCCTTCGGCCGGGCAGACGAAAGACGCCGCCGCCAGTAGGGAGACTTCGCGGCGACCGCCCCAAGGTCGTCTCCTTGTCGGGGGTCAGGAGCATGCCGCAGGCGGGACAGATGCCCGGCTCGTCGAACGTGACACCTTGCATGCTGCAGCCGCAGGGCGGACACACGAACCGCTCCCCCGGAGCGAGGCCCATATGCCGGCGATGCTGGCAGCCCCACAGCCCCCCGATCAGCAGCCCGCTCATGAAGCTTCGTCGGGTCCAGACCCGGGTCTCGACGTTCACGGCCGTAACCTAGGTTTGCCTCGTGCGTAGCGACAACGACATAAACCGGACCTAACCGGCCACGGCCACCGGCGCGCGGGTCGGTCGAAATTCGGGGCCGACGTCGAGGCGACGGCGATAACCTACGGCTATACGAGCCATCGCTGGAGTTTTCGGCACGTTCGGCGCCAGAGGGTGACTCCAAGCCATGGAACTTTCTTTCGTAAGGGTACCGGCGCACCTATGATGCTCGCCGACCATGGTTTCATCGATTCCGGCGTTGGCCCGCGTCGCCGCTCTTTTCGGTGCTCCGATCCCGCGTTGGCTTCCTTTTTTGGTGGCGATGGCGGTCTCGTGCACCCCTCAGCCGGTCGCGGGATCGAAGGCCGGCGATCACCGCAGCCGTACCCTCGAAGATCCGGAGTTCGACGGCCTCGCGGTGGGGTTCGTGGTCGAAGGTGGCGGAGCTCGACAGCGGACCGTTCGCGGCCCGTCGGACGTTCCTCGGCCCGTCGAACACGCATGGGCGTCCGACGGCCATCTCGCGTATCTTCTTCCCGCCTACGGCCCGGTGTTCGTGGTGATGAATCACGAGCTCGACGCCTGGCTGGACGGCGCCGAACCGAAGCTGGCGATCCGGAAGATCGACGCGGAAGGCCCGGCAAAGCAGTTCAGCAACCTGCGGTGGACCGATGGCGGCCAGCTGCGCTTCGACGCCGCGTGCTGCGGCTCCGTCGCAGAAGTCACCGTCGAAGTTCCTGGCGGGATCCCCACCGTGGGGCCATGGAGGCCGATCCATCCCCCACCGTCAAAGCCAAACATCTCGCCGCCGTCACCCTGACCGCAGGCGGGCGCCAGCCGCCGTCGCTCGCGGCAGATCGTTAAAGTGGGCCGTCGCCCGAATTGTGTTGACTTAATTTGGGCGTATGCCCATATTTTGGTCATGGAAAGTCGAACCCTGTCCGTCGACGGGCGCTCCATTCATTGTGTGGTCGCGGGAACCGGCCCCGTGTTGCTGCTCCTTCACGGGTGGCCGACCCATAGCGGGCTCTATCGAAACATCTTGCCCGCGCTGAGTCCCCATCGGCGGGTCATCGCCCTCGATCTGCCGGGCTTCGGAAGGAGCGCCAAGCCCACCGACGTTCGTTACGGCTTCTCGTTCTTCTCGCGGGTGATCGACGGCGTTTTGGAGGCGCTCGAGGTCGAAGACCTCGGGATCGTGGTTCACGATCTCGGAGGCCCGATCGGGCTTCACTGGGCGGTGGAACACGCCGAACGGATCACGGAGCTCGCCGTCTTGAACACCCTCGTGTTCACCGACTTCCACTGGATGGTCAAACTGTTCATGGCGAGCGTTTCGCTGCCGGGGGTCTCCCGAGCCATCACCAGCCCGTACGGCATTCGAGGATCAATGAGGCTGGGCATGACCACTCGCCCCGGCCGCGACGTGCTCGACGTGTACACGACGCCCTTCACCTCGCCTTCGGATCGAAAGGCCTTGGCGATGGCCGGGCGCCAGCTCGGGCTCGGCAAGTTCGGGCGCATCGCGGAGCGACTGCCGACCTTGAAGGTGCCGACCTTGCTGTTGTACGGAACCGGAGACAGGATCCTCCCCGACGTGGAGCGTACGATGACCCGTCTCGCCGAGATATGGCCTCATGCCACCAAGACCGCGCTGCCGGGCTTAGGACACTTCCTGCAAGAGGACGATCCCGCCCTCGTCGGTGAACACATGGTCCGCTTCCTAGGCGAGAGGGGATAGTGGCCCGAATTTCCGCCAAAGAGCGCGACCGAGTGCGGGCTCGTCTCCTTCAGACGGCGGCCGAGCATTTTGCCCTTCATGGCTACGATGGCGCGAGCATCAACCGAATCTCCGTGAGCGCCGGCTACGCAAAAGGAACGGTGTACGGTTACTTCGAATCGAAGGCCGCGCTGTTCGGAGCGGTACTGGAGCTCGGAAGCGAAGCGACCGTGGCTCGTTTTCGGGGCATGGCCGTTTCGCCAGGGGTACGGGCGGAGCTGGAGGCGCTCGCGGCCGCCGATATCTCGCTGGTTCGTGAACACGAAGCGTTCGCCAAGGTGTTGATCCAGGAGTATGTGCACAATCGCGACGAGACCCGGGCGCTGGTCGAACAGGGCAACGCGCCGTTGGTCAAGGAAGCGTCGCGACTGTTGAAGCGCGGTCGGCGAAACGGAGAAGTGACCGACCAGGTGGCGGTGGGGCAACTGGCGCGGCTGTTCTGCGTGCAGCTCAGCTTGCTGTACATCGAACACTGGCGAACCGGTCGCCCGACCTGGGAGGAGATGCCGAGGCTGCTGGTTACGCTGTTTTTGGACGGTGCGCGGCCGACGTCGGACCGACCGACGGAAGGTGGATGACCGGCCGCGTTTCGGCGAGCCGACCGGCCGAACGACGCGGTAGAGGCGGTCGAGCGGACGCCGCCCGACTTCGATGGGGTGAGCGGCAGGTCCGGTCGCCCCGGATTCTCGGCCGTCCGGTCATCCAGGCTTCAGGCGCAACCCACGTGCTTGGTGAGCCAGCGGTGGACCGGCAGGAGCGTCCGACATCGGTCTGCGTACCACTCGACGAAGGCGGGCGATCGCGCTTCCTTGGGAATCGCGACCTGTTGGGTGACGGTGAGGCCTTCGTGCCGCAGCAGGTGCTGTCGGGGGTGCTCCGGATCGTACCTCCGGGGTACGGTCTTTCGGGTGGGCGCGACGACATCGAATCCCGCCCCGGTCGCCTCGGCGAGATGTTTATCGAGGGCCTTGCCGGCCCGTCCGTCGACGATCGCCTCGCGAAACGCGTCGAGCTGGGGCTTTTGGAGGCGGTGCATGCCCGCACCGACGGTGAGCTGATCGGGGGCGATCCGAAGGAAGAATCCGGGGGTACGCCACCCCTTCTTGGGGCCCTCCCAGAACCAAAAGTCGATGTGGTCGCGGTAAGGGGTCTTGTCCTTGGAGAAGCGAACGTCTCGATGGATTCGGAACAGCGATCCATTGACCTTAGGCACGCAGCTGATCGTTCGCGAGAGCCGATGTAGCCGGGGCCCGACCGCGGCGATGAACGCCAGCGCGGGTGCGGCGTAGTCTCGCTCGTACAGGTCGCGATGCTCGTCGAACCACGCCTTGTCGTTGTGCGCCCGCAGGTCCCGCAAGAACTTGAAGGTGCGGGGGCCAAAGCCGGCGAACGGGCCGACGATCGCGGCCTCGGCGTCGCCCGATGGCCGCGACGCGGCGGCGGCGCCGGATCGGGAACGTTCCTGGGTCGACAGCGAGGCCTTGGTTGGGCGTCGGCGCGGGGTCTTGGGGGGTAGCGAGGTCACGAAGGCCAGTCCCCGCTGAATCCAGGCTCGAAGGGCGCGGCCGTTGGTCACCCCTTTGGGCTCGACGATGACCATGCCCTTCATCGGTTTGCCGGTGAAGTCCATCACGCGCGCGCCGGGCCGACCGAGGGCGTCCTCGTAGGCGTCGGCACCCACACGAAGCATGAGCTCGTCGTTCATCACCCCGCAGCACATGTGGCCGCGGACCGTGAAGCACAAGCCCCCGAACATCTTGATCTCTTCAAACTCGGTCTTCGCGCCGAGCGTCGCCCGGACCCGGCTCGCCAGTTTTTCGTCGTATGCCACTATTCTTAGGCCTCCCCCTAACACGACGAACGAAGGGGCTCAGAATCGACATCTTTTTTGAGCGTTCGGGCGGGCTACCGTTTGACGTCGTCCGCGAAGCGAGCAGACGTCAGAAACGGAACCGCTCGGTCATATCTCCCCACGAACCCGACGCCGTTGGCGGCCGCGTTAGCGGAGGCTCGGCGTCGAAACGTGTTCGCAAGGAGACTATCGTGTTTCATTCCATTACCGAATCATCGACCGGTATCCGTCGCCGGATGCGGCGCTCCGCGTCGGCGGCTTTCGCTTTGATCATGTTCACCCCCTGGCTGGCGGCGGCGCAGTGGCACGTCGACCCCGCCGGCGTCGCCGGCGCCGCGTGCACCGCCGTCGATCCGTGCCCGCTGATCGCCGACGCGGTGGCGGTGTCGGCGGCGGGAGACACTATCAGCGTCGCCACCGGCACCTATTTCGAGAGCGGGATCGTCATTCCCCACTCGCTGACCATTCAGGGTGACGGCATGTTGTCGACCACCGTGGACGGGTCGGCCGCCGACTCGGTGTTCATCGTCACCGGCGGCAGCGATCTTCTTGTGCGCAGGCTGACCATCCAAAACGGCGACGCGGGGGTCCTCAACGGCGGGGCAATCCGGGTTGACGACGGCAATCTCGTGGTGGTCGGCGCGCGCCTCCTCAACAGCACGGCGTTGGCGGGGGGCGCCATCGCCCAGCAGAGCACCGGCCTGGTGCTGGTGTCGGGCTCCATCATTCAAGGAAACACGGGCAACGCCACCGGCGGCGGCATCTGGTGCTCGGGCTGTGTCAGCGTTCGGGTCATCGCCAGCTTCGTCACCGGCAACGTGGCGGGCTCCACCGGCGGCGGCATCCACGTCGTGGCCACGGACCTCGACGTCTGGGCGTCGAGCGTGTCGAACAACAACGCCGATGCCGGCGGCGGTATCTACGCGCTATCCAGCGCCGTGCGGGTCTGGGACGCTGGGGTCTCCCTGAACGAAGCGGACAACGGCGATGGCGGGGGCCTGTTCGTCACCGGCACCCTTGACCTCGAACGCAGTACGGTGGCCGAGAACACCGCCGTCATCGGCAACGGCGGCGGTCTGTTCATGGTCGGGGGCGGCGCGCTGGCCATGGGCAACAGCACCATCTCCCAGAACGAGGCCTCCTGTGGCGGCGGTCTCTCACTGGTCGATGATATCTACGACGGACCCACCGCGATCATCGGGACCACCACCCTGTACGGGAACGGCTCGACGTTCGGGGCCTGCGGGGAGCAGATTCAGACCGGGTTATTGGGGACCAAGGAGCTGTACAACTCCATCGTGACCGGGAGCGCGGGGAGCCAGTGCAACAACCCGCTCGATGGCGGCAATCACAATCTCCTCGATGACGCGACCTGCGATACCGGCGGCGCGACGTTCAACCTGGGGGTGGTGACCCTTCTCGAATCGAATCTTGCGTTCAACGGGGGCCTGACCCGGACCCACGCCATCCTCGATCCACTCAGTACCGCGGTGGACGCCGGCAACAACGGCGCCTGCCTGAATCCCGGCACGGGGGCGGCGCTGGTCATCGATCAGCGGGGCCAGCCGCGTCCCGACCCCACCGGCGGCATTTGTGACATCGGGGCCTACGAGTACCAGTAGCCGTCGATGAAGCCGGGCCCTGTCGCCCCGCCTTGCGGGGGCTCAGTTGCGCCCGGCCATCACGCCGCCGTCGACGTCCCAAACCGCACCCGTGACCCACGACGCATCGTCCGAGATCAGGAAGTCGATCGTCGCTGCGACGTCTTCCGTTCGGCCCACGCGACCGATCGGATGAAAGCCGTGTTTCAGAGCGCAGGCGCAGACCCCTCGAACGCGGAGGACGACGCGTTGGCGATGCTCGGGTGTCTTGAGGGCGGGCTACTGGTCGCGAGAGCGAGCGGGCAGATCACCGCATTCGATCGCATCGCTCACCGGGCCGTCGTCCGCCTTGCCCCGTAGACCTTCGTCTTGCGGTCGGCGAGGCCCGGGGGGATTCATAGCGGTTTGCGCATCGCGACACGAAGGTCGGCGGCGAGGCCGTGTGCTTGCTCCCGAGCCAGCTGGGCGGCGAGGACGCCGGTAGGCGGAACGTCGACGAAGCCGAGCCGGCGATAATACGGGGCGTTCCACGGCACGTCGCGGAAGGTGGTCAGGGTCAGGGCCGCGCGGTCGAACCGTCGGGCCCGGCTCGCCGCTTGGTCGAGCAGGCGTGCGGCGAGACGTTGGCCCGCCGCGCGCGGGTGGACGCTGACCTCCACCACGAACACCGAGTCGTCGTGAAGCTCAGCGATCAGAAAGCCGACGACCCCCTGATCGTCGGCCGCGACCCATGCCCATCCTTCGTCGATCGCCCGCTGCAGTCGGTCAGCGGGAACCGTATCGTCGGTGGGGCCCAACCCGGGGAACGCGCGAAAGCGAAGGCTAGCCGCCCGCTCGACGTCGGTCATGGAAGCGATGTCGTCGGTGAGCGCAGCGCGAACCCCGGTCGTCGGCCGCCGGGCGAACGACTGCACACAGGCCACGATCTCCGGCAGCGACGCCAACAGGCGATGTCCGTCGTCCGGCCGTCGAAGGTCGATGTGGGGGCAGCGCTCGGCGAGCGCCTCGCTCACCGCCACGGGGATGACATCGTCTTCGAGGCCGTGAAACAGGACGCAGGGCAGGTCGGCGGGGACCTCGAGCCGCCCCGGGTCATCGACGGGCGGCTCGCGCCAGCTCAACGCGGGGGCGAGCAGTACCACCGCCCGAACGCGTCGGGTCGGCCCGAGCTGCGCCAGGGCGGCCAGGGCGGCCAACCCGCCGTAGCTGGAGCCGACGAGCACCGCCTCCGGCTCTTCGTCGAGCGCGGCGAGCAGGCCGGTGACCCGGTCGGCGAGAACCTGCTGGCGGCCGTCGGGGCACACGACGGGCAGTCCGGCCGCGCGAAAGGCCCGGACCTTCGCGCCCTCGGGGCTGCCTTCCAGGCCGTGAGCCATGACCACGGTTCGATAGGGGATCGGCGTCATCCGCAAACGTCCTCCCTCGCACTTTATGATGCCGAAGCCCGCGCGGCCGCGGTAAATTGATTCGTGGCCGCCGTTATCGTCGAACGATGCTTCGAGGCGCCCGTCGACCTTCAGGCGCAGCAAGCGCTGGAAGATGCCGTCGACTGGTGCTTGCGCCAGCACGGGGTGACCTTTCTTCATGGCTATGTCTCGCGAGACCCGAAACACGCGGTCTGCTTGTACCAGGGGCCCGACGCGGAAGCCGTTCGCCTCACCCAGCGTCAAGGTGGTCTTCCGTTCGACCACGTCTGGCCGGCGACCGCGCTGGTCGGCCCAACGCTGGCGGCCGTGACCCAGATCGATGACGACGGCCAGACGATCGTCGCCCAGCAGCAGTTGCTCGATACCCGAGATCGAACCGGGCTGGCTGAGGCCCTGCCCCGC
>JANQQN010000283.1 GCA_028289325.1 Myxococcota bacterium
GCCCCTCGAACCTTCGCCCCTCGAACCTTCGCCGCCCGAAGCGTTGGCCCCCGAGTCTTCGACGGAGGCGGGTTCGGCGCCCGAGCCCCCTCGGCTCGAGGACGACCTCGTGATCTTCAACCACCGCCAGGATCTCGCCCACGAGATGACGGCGAACCTCAAGAACGGCGGGCTGTTCGTCGAGTCGGAGCCGGTCGCGATCCGGTCGAAGCGGCGGCTTCGGGTTCAGGTCGGGGACGACATCCTGCCCGTGGTCTTGGAGACCGACGTGGTGTTCGCGAATGAGGGCCGAGTCGGTCTCTCCATCGCCAATACCCCTGCCGCCCAAAAAGACCTCCAGCGCTACCTAGACGGACAGCTCGCCCCCGACGCGTCCCCGACGAACGCATCCCAGGGGCCGCAGACCGGCGGCCTCAACACCCTCGACGTCAAGAACCTCAACGCGGACGCGGTGGCCAGCGGTGACGTGCAGACGTTCGCAGGGACCTTGGCCCAAGCCCCGACGACCCCCGAGCTGCTCCGACTTCAGGAGACCCGAATCGAAGACCCGGCCCAGCTGAGTCGCGTCGGTACCCTTCATTTGTGCGAGTACGCCTTCCGGCAGCAGTGGAAGGGCGTGTTGACCATCAAGACCGACGGCCAGCTGCGACGGGTGTGGCTGCACGAAGGCTCGGTCGCGTACATCGAATCGGAGCCCTACGAGGACGCGATGAGCCTCGGCCGCATCCTGGTCAGTCAGAAGAAGCTGACGGAAGTCCATCTGCGAGACGGCCTCGACAACAGCAAGCGCAGCGGCCGAAGCCTGGGCCGGTCGCTGGTCTTACTGGGTGTCGTCAAACGGACGGACATTACCGGCGCCCTGCGGGAGCAGGTCCGACTCAAGATGGACGGGTGTTTCGGGTGGTCGACGGGGCACTACGAGTGGACGCCGTGGACCGAACCGCCCGGCCAAGCGGATCTGGTTCTCACCCGAGGGGTCGGGGTGATGGCTCGACACATTCGTGGCCGCCTCGATCACCTCAGTGTTGCCGACGTGGAACGGCTGTTCGGGCGGGACCTCAGCCGCACCGTCGCCCACGCCTCCGACGTGGATCAGCTCGCGACGAGCCTTCAGCTAGCGCCGCGGGACCTTCGTTTTCTGGAGCTGCAGGTCGACGGGACGAAGACCGTCAGCGACGCGGTCACCGGCAGCGCATTGGGCCGGCTCGCGTCCCTGCGACTGCTCGCATTGGGGCTGGGGCTCGGTTTCGTACGGTACACCGACGAACCCGCCCCTCGCGCGAGCACGCCCACGACCACCGCCTCCGCCAATGCGGAGAGTCGGCTGACGGCCAAGCTTCAGGAAACGCTCAAGCTGATACGGTCTCAGAACCACTTCGAACGCCTCGGCGTCCACTGGTCCGCCCACCATCGGACCTATCGCGCCGCGTACGACGCTCAGGTCGCCGACGTCGATCTATCAAAGCCGCCGCTGCGAGACGCGCCCGACGAAGCCAAGACGGTCGCTCGCAACATCCGGGTCGAGCTCGATGCGGCGTTCAAGGCGTTGACCGAGACCCACACCCGCTCGTCGTACCGCAAGCAGCTGTTCGATCCGACCGAGCGGGAGTACGCGTCGGACATGCTGGTGAAGCAAGGCGAGGTTGCGCTGATGCGGGGCGACCGCGTGCAGGCGATCGAGTGCCTGGAGACTGCGGTCGAGCTGAGCCCGACCCCGCGCAATCGCGCCCTGCTCAAGTCGGCGCGAGACGGCCGCGGCTGACCGACGGCGCCCCGCGGATCGAATGATCCCCCGGGCGACGGCGCCGCGGGCCGGGGATCACTGGTCCGTCTTTTCGGGGGCCAAGTTCGGCAGAAAAGACCCCGGCCGAAGCTTGAGGAAACCTTCGGGCTCTTCTTTCTTCTTCGCGGGCGGAGGCGGCTTTTCGCCCGCGGCAGCGAGGCGGAACTTCGACCCTGGCGCGACGGGAACGGTGAGGCCGAACGGGGCCGGCTTCCTCGGCGGCGGAAAAGTCCAGGCCCGAGCGACGAACTCCAGACACAACCGGAGGGTGCGGGCCTGGGGGAGCTTGGTCGTCACCTCCGCCTTCTTGACCCGTCCGGTCTTGGCGACCGTGACGTCGATCCGCGCTTGTCCCCGCGCCGCCGGCTGCTCCGTCAGATACCGGCCCGTACACTTGTCGATCGCCGGCCCGCTGGCGTTGAGGGTCTTTCGGATGGCCTCCGCGGCCTTCTTCTCCGTCTCGGAGAGCTCTTTTTTGTCGGCCTTTTCGTCGGGTCCTGCCCCTAAAGAAACCAGGACCGCGAGCGGCGCCAGCAGCGAAACCATGCGTCGAGGCTACGGGTCTCGACCGGGCGACGGCAAGCCGAGGGTCTCGAGCCCTTCGAAGTCCGCGGGCAGCGCCGCCGTCAGGCTGACCGTCTGCCCCTCCCAGCTGAACCGGAGGGCCGCCGCGTGGAGCATGACCCGCGGCCATCGGATCACGTCCGTTCCCAGCCGGCTCGCGGCCGGACCCCCGTACAGGAGGTCGCCGGCGATCGGCGCCGAGGCATGAGCCAGATGGACCCGGACCTGATGGGTACGACCGGTGATCGGTCGCGCCCGCACCGCGGCCAGACCGTCGGCGACGCCCAGGACCTCGAGCTCTGTGCAGGCCGGCTTACCGTCGGCGCGGACCGCGCGGGCCCGGGGGCGACGACGATCCTGACCGAGGGCCGCGTCGATCCGGGTCGACGTCGGGCGTCCGAGGGTCACCGCCCAGTAATGCTTGTCGACCGCCCTCCGCTCGAACAGCTTCGCCGCCTCGGCGGCGGCGGCGGCGGTGCGGGCCAACAGCAAGACCCCGGAGGTGTATCGATCCAGCCGATGAACGGGGTGGACCGGCCCCTCGAACGAAGACACCACGGAGGCCAACGCCGACGTCTCGGTCTCGTTGACGTGAAGGCCCGGAGGTTTTGCGATCGCGAACAGGTCGCCGCCCTGCCACAGAACGGGCGGTGGCGGTTGAGGCGTCGACCCCGCCTCGGTATCGAGATGAGCCACGATGCGCGCGCCGGTCGGCACTTCCCGGCCCGCCACCCGGCACCGGCGGCCGTCGACGAACACGCCGCCCGCGCCGATCAACGTCCGCGCTCGGCGGCGACTCAGTCCCGCCCCGGGGGCGGCGGCGACCACCCGGTCGAGGCGGTCGGCGCGCTCGACGACGAAGGCGACTTTGCGCGACACCGGTTCCGGTCAGGCCTCGCGGCCGCCCGACTTTCGAATGAGCGTGCCTTTCTTGCCCATCATGAACTCTTCTTTCAGCTCGTCGCTGAACCCCGCGTACCGGTCCTTCACGGACCACCCGAGGTCCAACAACACCCCCGCCGCTTGTCGCTGAACCCGGGCCGCGTGGGCGTCGTCGGCGCACACCCGGCACAGCGCATCTTTCGCCTCGGGGTTTGCGAGCTGCTCGAGGGCCATCACCGCTTGCGCCTGCACGTCGTCGCTGTGGTCGTCGAGATACGGAATCAAGCGCGGCGCGTCGTCGCTGGTGGCCAGCTCGGCGAGCGCGATCAGGAGGCTGATCTTCGACTTCGTCGAGCGATGGTCCATCGGCTCGTAGCGCTCCAGGGTCTCGAGCAGAAACGCACGGGCGTCTTCTTCCCCCACGATGTTGACGAGGACTCGGATGGGGTAGGCGAGCTGCTGCTCGCGTTGAACGAAGCCCTTGAGGGCCGGCAGAACCTTGTCTCCGACGTCCGACAGCTCCCTGACCAGGTCGTTCTTCTCCGACTCGTCGGCGATCTGCCCGTTCGCGTTGTACGTAAAGCGCTGGAGAAGCGCCGCGTAGGCCTCGTCGGTCCCGATCTCGAAGAGCTTATCCATCGCGCCCCGCCGGTAGTCCGGCTGCGCGTAGGCCTCTCGAATCTGCTCGCTGGCCTTTTGCAGCGGCGACTTGGGCTTGATGAAGTCGAATAGGCCCATCGCGGCAGGGACTAAACACCGCGACCGCTCGCGTCAACGTCGTTCGCCGCCTCGAGCCCCGACGACCACGCCACCAGGGCCGACAGCCGGACGATCTCGTCCGCCGCGAGGGCGTCCGACCTCACGTCGAGCAGTGCGGCCAGACCGTCCCGCTCGAAGGTTTCGAGCTTCACGATGCCGCGGGGGGAGGTCTTCAGGATCGCCTCCACCGCCGCAAAGAGGCTCCCGCACAGCAAGAGCGCGGCCCGGTCGGCCTGGAGTCGAAACTGCAGCGCCGCGCCTTCGAGCCGGGCTCGGCCAATGCCGCCGGCGTCCTCGCTGGATCCATCCCCCCCAAACCATCGCACCACCGGAGACGCGAGGTTCGAGGCCTTATTGACCGTCTTCCAGCCGGTGATCAGGCGTTTGGAGATCTGCATCAACTTCCACAGGCCGGTGGCCTGACCGATACCGGGGATCAGGGTCATCAGGTCGACCACGGTCTCCGCGGTCCCCGCGAACCGCCCGAAAGCCCGGTAAGCGGACCGGCTGGTCCCCACCGAGGACGCATCGAAGCTGAGGATCGGGTGGCCGGCGGCCAGATGGACGAGCTCGACCGCCACCGCAAACGTCAGGGCCTCCCCGGTCAGCTGGCGCACGCCTTCGGTCAGATGCTGGTGGCCGACGAGCAAGACCGGCGGCTGGACCGGCCACGCCGACAGCCCGTATGCGTCGTCCCCGCGGTACACATACGTCGGCGGCGGCACCAGCCCGAGCCGTCGGCAGACGTCGTTCACGGCGTCGAACACCGCGCCGTGGGTGCCCGACTCCAGCCGCTCCAACCCCCGGGTCAACTGGTCGCGGGCCGGGGGCGTCGGCGGCGCCTGAAGCCACCGCTTCATGTCCTCGAGCCACCCTTCACCGCCAGGATGAAGCCCATCCAGCGCCGACCGAGACAGTTCGGGGACCGGGGTCCGGGCGCGTCCCTCGGCCGCCGCCCCGGACAGCACCCACGCCATGTGATGCCACCATCCCGCGACGTCCGGGTGATCCTGGACCACCGCCGCCGCGTCCCGATAGACCTCGTGGCGAAGAAACCCGGTCTGAACGGCGCGGCGCAGGTCGGTCAGCGCTTCCGAGGATGCACCGGCCCGCCGGCGAAGCTTCGCCGCTTCGATCCACAGCGCCTCCAGCCCTTCGACACCTTGGCTCTCCTCCCCTTCGGCCACCGATTCGATCAGGGCCGCTGCGTCATTGGGCTGGTGCAGCGATGCGTCGATCCGGCGCGCGAGGGCCAGCTTCGCCTCCCGGTCCGCCGGCGGCACGCCGACCTCCATCGCGCGAATGGCCAGCCGGGCCGCGGTCGCGCGATGGCCGCCGGCCTCGGCGACCTCCGCGGCCCGGTGCAGCACATCGGCACCGGGGTCGAGGTTGAGAAGCGATTCGGCCGACGGCGACACGCCCAGTCCGGCCTCCACGTGGGCCTTGGCGTCGGGTTCCGCGCCGGCCGCGTAGGCCCAGATCGCGGCCTGAAAGTGGTCGGGGCTCTCGGGTTGCAGGCGAATCGCCGAGCCGAGGGTTCGATAAGCCGCCTCTGGGTCCCCGGCCGCCGCCCACGCCCGCGCGGCGACCCGATACGCGGCTGCGGCCACCGGGCCCGGCTCCCGCTGCTCGGCGACCGCCGCCTGCACTTGGAGTCGGCGTGGGTCCCCTGGCGGCTCGGGCAACG
>JANQQN010000196.1 GCA_028289325.1 Myxococcota bacterium
TTCGGCGCATGATGGGTCGCCAGCGCTTCTTCGTACGCCCGTGCGGCGTCCGCCGCACGATCCGCGGCTTCGAGGGCTCGGGCCCGCGCCACCCACAGCCCCGCACGAACCTGGGGAGGGTCTTCGAGAACCAAACGCCGGTCGAGTGCGTCGAGGCGCTCGGCCGGCGTCGAGGAGACAGCGACCAAAGCGTCCAATAGTCCTCGATGACCAGGGCAGAGCCCCAGCGCCTCGACCAGCCGCTCCCGGATCTTCGGGCGGCCTTCGTCGTCCTCGGCCAGAGCCGCAGCCTGATCCTGAAACAGCTGCGCGGCCTCCTCCCACCGGCTCTCGGCCATCGCTCGGGCCGCCTGAAGCCCGACGACCCGAGCGTACTGGGGTCGCTCATCGCGGGCCTTGTGGAGGCGCCCGAGCGCTTCGAGCGTTTCAAGGTCGTCGGGCGTCAAGCGCAAAGCAGCTTGCAGCTGTCGAACCGCCTCGTCCGTATCGTCGTCCACCTCGACCGCGAGGCGAGCGGCGGCTCGCCGCAAGGCCAAGACCGCCGCCGGCTCTCGGGTTTCCGCAGTGGCCAAACGGTCCCGCGCCGTGGCCACCGCTGATCGCTCGACCTCCTCGTCGCCCATCCGCTGCGCCGCTTCGGCCATCGCGGCCAGCGGTCCCACGCGGTTGGGCGCGAGCTCGTGGGCGCGCCGATACCGCTCGAGGGCCCGCGCGGGCTCGTCTTCGAGCCACAGGCGACCTTCTTGAATGAGCAGACGTGCCGCTTCTTCGACGTCCTGTGCCGCCTCCGCGCGGGCCGCGAGGACCGCGAGCGCCGCCGTCGCGCCGCTTCGATCGCCCTGCGCCGCGGTCGTGAGCGCGAGAGCCTCGAGTCCGTCGGGATGATCGGCCTCGAGCTTGAGCGCCCTGTCGATCTCCCGCCGGGCCTGCGGGAGGTCTTTGAGCTCGTCGCGAAGGAGGGTCCCCGCCGCGAGGTGGGCCCGAAACCGAACGTCGTTATCCGGGCTGAGGTGTGCGAGCCGACGAGCCGCTCGTATGGCCGCCTGCGCGCGCCCGAGGGTCGGCAGCACCTCGACCAGCCCCGAGAGCGCAGGAACGTCGTCCGCGCGCAGAGCGATGGTCTCTTCGAGCAGACGGGCGCGGTCTTCGGCCGGGGCGTGGCCGGCCGCAGAAAGGAGGGCCAGCCCGGCCAGACGTCGGTGGCCAGCCGCCCGAAACGCCCGCGCGGCGTCGATCAGCCGCGGCCGCAGGTCGTCGGGGCGGCCCTCCGCGTCGGCGATGGCGCCCAGGGCGAGTCCCGCGAGCCCCTGCGCGGTAGGGTCCTCCGACGAAGATAGACGCTCGGCGAGGTCCGTGAGCTCGGCGTGCAGACCCGGTATCGCAGCGCCCAACCCCAGGACCGCGGCGACCAGAGGCTCGTTCGAAGGATTCAATCCGCCACTGAGATTGCGAAACACCCCCTCCCCGCGGCCTTCGATCAGATCATCGTCGCGCAGGCCAGCCAGGCCATCCTCTTCCTCTCGGGCCAGCGCGTCCGCGATCTGTGCTTCGAGTTTGGCCTGCGCCGCGTCGTCGGGTCGCAGGCCGTCGTCGAGATCCCGCACGTCGCCGACGACGATGCGAAGGGCGCCAGCGGCGGTCACGCTGACCCCGCGCAGCGGGACGTCTTCGTGTTCCGGAACCTTCCAGCCGTTGACGGGCATCACCGCCCACATCAGGGCGTCGACCGGGTCGAGGCTAAGACCGCCGCTACCGACGCGCTTGAGGCTGCGAGCAGACTGCGGACCGAGACGGGTCAGCGCGCGACGCCCCGCCTCGACGAGCTCACCCATGACCGTCCTCGGCACCACGGGTACGAAGCCGACGGTGGTCGGGGGCGCCACGTACGCCCGCAGCGATCGATGGGGGCCTCGCCCGAGGGAGACGGGCGCGATCATCGCGGCCCGACGATCGCCCGACGATACCTGCAACTCGACGAGGACCCGGTGATTCTCGACTGCGAGGCGCAGTGAACCGAACGGCGTGTCGGTGAGGCCGCGGTTCACGGCGTCGGCGATAAGAGCGAGATCGATGTCGAGGACCAGCCCCCGCAGTCGGGTCGAGCGCCGCTGAAACGTTTCGGCGGCCGCGCCGTCGAGCTCGAGGGGGGACGTCACCTCGGCGAGAGCGAGGTCGAGGGCACGGATGACGACGCCTTCGGCAACGGTTCGTTCCCGCAGGGTGACGAACGCTTCGCCCTCGAAGACGCCGAGAGACAGGCCCAATGGATTGGCGGCCGGTCGCCCGTCGGGCCGCTCGAACATTGGTTCAGGCATCACACGAGGCCGCGTTCAGAGCAAGATCCCGGCGGCTACGTCGCTCGTACCTATGTCTTCTATAGGACAGCCGTCAGTTGCGAGGGGGTTCATGTGCAGTGAGAATTCGCCTGATTCTGTCATGACTGAAGCGACCATCGACCCTCTGCTCGGGCGGACCCTCGCGGACCGACTCGAGCTGATCGAGCTTCTCGGCTCCGGCGCGATGGGAAAAGTATACCGCGCGCACCATCATGGTCTCGACAAGCCGGTGGCGATCAAGATCCTCGCCCCCTCAGATGGCCCTGGCGCCCCTTCCGCGGCGCGTTTCAAAGCCGAAGCGAGGGCCGCGTGCCGACTAGACCACCCCAACAGCGTGCGGGTGTTCGACTTCGGGCAAGCGGACGGGTTGCTGTACCTCGCCATGGAGTACCTGCCGGGGCGAGACCTGCAGGAAATCTTGCGCAACGACGGCATTTTGGGCACCTACCGAACCGCGTGGATCATGGCCCAGGTGACCTCCGCCCTTGGCGCCGCCCACGACGCAGGTGTCGTTCATCGAGACCTGAAGCCGGGGAATATCATGCTCATCGACCGCCCCGCCGAATCCGAGGTGGTGTTGGACTTCGTCAAGGTGTGTGATTTTGGCCTGGCCAAAATCCTGGACCCGGGCGCCGAACCCTCGACGGGGCCGCTGACGGCTCAGGGCACGATCTTCGGAACCCCCGCCTACATGTCACCGGAGCAGGCGCAGGGCCTTGCGGTCGACGGCCGCAGCGACATCTATTCGTGCGGGGTGGTGCTCTACAAGATGATGACCGGACGGACGCCGTTCCGGGGCGGGTCGGCCACCGACATCCTCATGCGACACATCCTCGAGCCGGTGGTCCCGCCCAGTGCGCTGCACGGCGCCGTCGACCCCGCGATGGAACGAATCATACTGCGGTGCATGGCCAAGGATCGATCCGACCGTTTCGAGTCTGCACGACAGCTGCGCGATGCGCTGCGCGACATCCTCAACGCCGGCGGGCTCGACCTTCCCTACGCCGGAGCCACGCTCAAAGCGCCCGCCATCGATGCCCGCAGCCTCGACCAACGGGCCCCGACCCCCCATCATCGGCCACTGACGCAACCCGTCGAGACCCGTCGACCCACGACCATCGATACCGACTACCGGGACACCGCAATGATCGACACCCTGATCGAGGAGCCGGACTCCGCGCGTTTGATGACCACGCTGGCTCCGACCGACGCCCTCGACGACACGAGAGATCGTCTACCGCCGGTTCGTCATGTCCCCTGGTGGACGTGGATTCCTGGGGCGCTGGCGCTGATGCTCACCGGGGTGCTCGCCGCTTATCTCCTGCTAGGACCGCACTGAATGCGCACCGTGACTCTATTCATGCCCGTGACCGTATCGATCTTCCTCGCGGGGTGCCTCGAACCGTCCCCGGAGGAAGTCCTCCCGTTCGACGTGTTCGTCGGCGACGACGTGGACGCCCCGGCCTTCTCCGAGCTTCCCGACTTCGAAAGCCGAGTGGACCAGTTCACCCAAAGGATCGACTATCTGCGCGGTTTCGCCGAGGGGCGGCCGATCTGGTACTGGAACGTCGACGGCGCCAACAGCCGAGTGATCGCGCCGGCCTTGTTCATCGTCGATGAGAGCGGCGAACGAAGGCAGGCGCCGATCATCGATAGCTTGCCTGGCGACCTCGGGTACTCGCCGTGGTGGCGGGTCATCGAGTATCAAGTCACTTCGGCGTGGAACGGGGAGGTCTTCACATCCCGAGCGTCCGTCGACGCCGGCGCCCGGGCTGGCCTCCTCGAAGGCCCGGTCGAGACATCCGAAGTCTTGAACGCGCCGGTGTCGTTGCCGGAAGTGACCGCCGACGACGGAATGCAGATCTCGGTTCGCACCTCCACGGTTTGGTACCGGGGCGCGGTCGGCCGCTGGGTCCCGTTCAACCAAGACTTCCGGTTGCCGACGGGGGTGCGCCAGATGCCGACGCTACCGAAGTATATCTTCCAGCGGATCGATGAAGCGCTGCCGATCTACGAGTTTATTGCCGGCGTCGACCTCAACGGCGACAACGAGCTCAACGACTCCAACAATGTATTCGCGGTCGACGTCACCTCCGACGACTACACGCCGCTATGGTTCGCGGCATCGGTCAGAACGACGCCCGACTACGAATCGATCGACACGTCGCCCATCGACCGAGCGGTGGGATTGTCGGCGGAAGCGGAATTCTTCGACCGAGGGACGAGCAGAGTGCTTTCCAGCCAAGTCGTCTCCGTCGAGCTCGACGAGGACCGACTGGTGAACTGTCCCATTCAAACCGTGGTGGGCGAGTTGCGATGACTGGCCGGTTGCCTTGCGGTTTCCTCATCCTGGCGTCGGGGCTGGGATGCCTCGATCTCGTCGACCCCAAGGTCGGCGCTCCGCTGACGGCCCGGTGCGCAAACCAGGACAGCAATCCCGACACCGACGTGTCGTTCAGCCGCGACCTGCAGCTTCTGTTCCGAGGCGAGGCGGGCGCGGTGGGGTGTGGCTGCCACATTCCCACCAACCAAGACCCCATCGGCTTCCAGGAGTCGGGGCTCGACCTGTCGACCTATTCGAGCGCCCTCGCGGGAGGGGTGAACAGCCTCGGCAGTATCATTGTGGCGGGCATGCCGTGCGAGAGCGTGCTGTGGCAAAAAGCGAGCCCCAGCCCCCCGTTCGGCAGCCGTATGCCGTTCGACGGGCCTCCGTTCCTTCCCGAGGCCTCGCTTCAGCTGATCGCGGATTGGATAGCGGAGGGCGCTCGTGACAACTAAGGGCAGCAAACTGATCGCCGTCGTGGTGTTGGCGATGTCCGCGTCCTGCGGCACCGGGCGGTCGGCGCGGCGCGGCGGCCTTCCGAACGAAGAGGTGGCGAAGCTTCCCCCGGCCATCGCCTCGGCGTACCGGCTCTTCGCCCAAAAGTGTTCGCGTTGCCATACTTTGGCTCGGCCCTTGACCGCGGATATCGATGACGCGTCTCACTGGGGCCGGTACGTGGAGCGAATGCGACGGCAGCGGGGGTCCGGCATCTCGCCCGCCGACGCCGCGAAGATCCTGACCTTTCTCGAATACTACTCCGCTCGCCGCCTTGAGAAAGAGCGGAAGGAGGCGCGCCCGTGAGGCGATTCGCGCTCGTCGCTTTCCTTGCGACGACGGTGGCCCTGTCGACCTTCGCCTTCGCCATCGACGTCGATCGAAACTTCGCGGGGTCGGCTCAGCTCGACTACCTGTTCGTGCCGACCACCCCGCGAGCTCGCAGCTTCACTTTCGATGGTTTCACCACCGAGCTCGCGCTCAAGCTCGCCGTCGACTTCTCCGACAGCGTCTCGGCCAGCGTGAAGATCTGCTACGGGTGCCACGGCTTCGAGACCAACATGGCGTACGTGGACATCCGGCTCGCCGACCAGCTGAACGTTCGCGTCGGCCGCATGAATCCGGCGTTCGGAGACTTCCCCGTCCGACACGATCCCGCCAACCACCGCGCCAACTCCAAACCTCTGCCCTACGACATGGGGCGCATGCTTCGCCTGCGGGAGTGGAACCTGAGCATTCTGCCCGCCCCTTACGTCGACAACGGACTCCAGATCAGCGGCACGCAGTGGTTCGGCGCCGATACCCAGCTCGACTACGCCGCCTACGTCGTCAGCGGTCTCAAAGGCAACGATGACGGGTTCGACGTCGACTTCGTCCAGTCGCGATCGGGCTCCCTGTACTACGTCGACAACAACTCCGAGCCCGCGGTCGGCGGACGCCTAGGTCTGACCATCAACCCCACGACCTATACCAGCGCCACGTTGGGCGCTTCAGGAATGTACGGCCACTACGACCCGAGCGGCGAGCTGTCATACGTCGTCGTCGGTGTCGACCTGTACATTCGACTCGATGCTTTGGTGTTGCGCGGCGAGTACCTACTCCGCAGAACCGAGTTTGCGCTCGGCAGCAACCCCGAGGAGCGGTTCCGCTTCGCGTTTACCGACCTCGACCGAAACTTCTTCATCAAGGACGGCTTCTACGTGGAAACGGAGTATCCGTTCACCGATTGGTTCGAAGCATTCTATCGCTTCGACGGCATGCGTCGGATCGGCAATGTGGCCCGAACATCACCGCTGTCGGACGTGTCGGGGATCTTGCGCCACACCCTCGGCGCCAACTTCCTGCTGCGCCGCGGCGTACGGATCAAGCTGTCGGGGGAGCTGTGGGATTTTTCGGACTTCGATGACGAGATTGCGATTCACACCGGGGTGGTCGCGAACTTCTGAACCCGCCGGCGAGGCACCGGGGGGGCCGGGATCCTGGTTCACCCGATGGACGCCGAGCGAACGCGGTCTCTGACTCTGCCGCAGGTCTGCCTACCGCCTCGTCACGCAAGAGCACATTCGGCGCGTCTTTATCGGTGACCCCTCTTGTCGGGCTCGGCCGCGACAGTGCTACCTTGGTTGAGATGAGATATCGGAGCATCGTGATCGCCGCCCTCTCGACCACCTTCGGCATCGCCGTCGTGCAAGCGACGTCCGCGCTGTCGGCGCTGCGCCTGACGCCATCCGCGTCGACGGCGGAGGTACCGCCCAACTCGCTGAGGGCGTCGGTGGCGGATGTGGTGGCCACGCCGCAGGGCCCCGTGGTGCTGCTCCGACCCGAAAGCTCCGACCGCCTCCTGCCCATTTGGGTCGGCTACGCCGAAGCGCGAGCGATCGAGCGGGTCTTGTCGGACATCGACATGCCGCGACCGATGACCCACGACCTGTTCGCAAAGACGTTGGGACGGCTCGATGCCCGCCTGGTTCACGTTCGCGTCGACCGTCTGCGGCCCGATGGCGTATACGTCGGCACGGCGACCCTGCAGCAGGACGACCGGATCATCAAGATCGACACGCGCCCCTCGGATGCGATGGCCCTCGCCCTTCGGACATCGGCCCCGATCTACATCGACAGCTCCCTGCGGGCTCAACTCGTGGAGCCGATGATGGAATAGCCTTCGCGCAAGAGGTTTGCGATGGGTCGTACACCGGTCTATAAACGTACGCTCTGAATACGCCACCTCGAGAGCTAACCGTACGAGCCGTCCTGACCGGGATCGTGCTCGGAATCCTCTTCGGCGCCGCGAACGCCTACATTGGTCTGAAAGTCGGCCTTACGGTCTCGACGTCGGTCCCCGTGGCGGTCATGACGGTAGGGGTCTTTCAGGCCTTCGGTCGCTCCGGAACGACGATCCTGGAAGCCAATCTCTCCCAAACGATCGGCTCGGCCAGCTCCAGCCTGGCGTCGGGGCTCATCTTCACTACGCCGGCGTTGTTTCTATGGGGCGCCGACCCTTCGCTTCTTCAGCTCGTGGTTCTCGGGGGCTGCGGCGGCCTTCTTGGCGTTCTGCTGATGGTCCCGCTGCGGCGGGCGCTGATCGTCGAAGCCCACGACGAGCTTCCTTATCCCGAGGGTACGGCGTGCGCGAACGTCCTCAGCGCCGCGGAGGCCGGCGGCGCATCGGCGCGCCCGGTGTTCGTCGGCCTGGCCTTGGGGGGCTTGTTCAAAGGTCTCACCAGTTTCGGCAAGCTTTGGCCGGGCGAAGTGGCCGCCCGCGCGGGTAAGGCCGAGGCCGGCCTCGAGCTGTCTCCCGCCCTCCTGGGGGTCGGTTACATTCTCGGACCCCGCATCGGGGCCCTGATGGTCGCGGGCGCCGCGGTGTCGTGGCTCGTTCTCATCCCGGCCTTCGCGGCCTACGGAGAGACCAGCCTCAGCTTTTTGTTCGGCACCCCGCCGGCCGGAATCGCAGAGCTCGAACCGAGGGCGATCTGGAACCGGTACATTAGGTATGTCGGAGCAGGAGGCGTGGCATTCGCGGGTATCGTGACCATCGTTCAAACTACGCCGATCATGTACCGCTCGTTGCAGGCCGGCCTGCAGGCCCTCAGTCAGCGAACCGCCGCCCCGACGGCCGTCGATCGCACCGAGCGTGATCTCTCGATGTCCGTCGTGGTGCCTCTGGTGGCGCTCACTCTGGCCGTGGTCGCATTCACGCCGCAGGTTCTCGGAATCTCGGCGCCGCTGACGTTTCGACTGGCGGGCGCGGCCGCGGTCGGCGTATTCGCTTTTCTGTTCGTGACCGTCTCCAGTCGCATCGTGGGCCTGGTGGGCGTATCCTCGAACCCGACGAGCGGAATGACCATCGTGACCCTGCTCGGAACGTCGCTGGTCTTTTATGCGTTCGGCTGGACCGACATGGTCGGAAAGACCACCGCCCTCACCATCGGGACCGTCGTCTGCGTAGCGGCGTCCATGGCCGGCGACGTGAGCCAAGACCTGAAGACCGGATTCCTCGTCCGTGCCACCCCGCGCATCCAGCAGCTCGGCGAGCTGGCGGGCATCCTGACCGCGGTCACCTTCGTTGCCGGTGCGATCATACTCCTCGCGGATCAGTATACCTTCGGCTCACGGGAGCTGCCGGCGCCGCAAGGAACGCTGATGCAGACGATTATCGAAGGCGTCCTGGAAGCCCGCATCCCGTGGGGACTCGTGTTGCTGGGGGCCGGTCTGACGGTGATCCCGTTGGCGATGCGGCTGCCTCCGTTGGCCGTCGCGGTGGGGCTCTATCTGCCCCTCGGTTCGATGGCCCCCGTTCTGCTCGGCGGCCTGATTGCCGCCGCCGCCCGACACGGCCGCCACACCGACACGGCGGACGCGCTCGGTGCCGACGCCGGCATCCTCGGCGCGTCGGGCCTGGTCGCCGGTGTGGGCCTGCTCGGCGTCGCGCTCTCTCTGTATGGCTTCGTCACCGGCGCGCGGCCACCGGGCTGGGGGGTTGAGCTGCCGTCGACGGTCGGTCTGCTCCTATTCCTGGCCCTCGGCGGACTGCTGTATCGAATGGGACGAAACTCGTAGCCGTGACCACAACCGACGCGAAGACCATCAAACGGGCGCAGCAGCTCATGGAGGCCGAGCTCAGGCGGTCCATGAAGGGGCTTCGTCTGCCGAAGAACCCGCGACCGTTCTTCATGTCTTATCTCCTTCATCACACCACCGGCCTCGACGTATGGGGGCGCTACGGCGCCGTCTTCAACACCGAGACCATCCGAAGCTGTGACCTGTACACCGAGTGCAGGGTCGGGTCGTATCGCCTGGATCAGTCGGTGGACGGCGGACTGAATCAAGACCACGAAGAGCGCGAGTCGTACAATTGGCTCGTCGGCCCGCAGGACCTCGACCCGACGGCGGTTCGATACGCGTTCTGGAAGCTGAGCCAGCTCAAGTATCAAGAGGCCCTGCAGGACTACTACGACAAACAAAAGATCCTGGTCGACCAGCGCCTCAAGTCGGAGACCGTCTCTCTCAGCCGCGAACCCAAACTGGTCAAGAACCTGCCGGTCAAAGCCGTCAAATTCTCCGAACGCCGGTGGGAATCGTTCGTCCGACAAGCATCGGCGCTGTTCGGGAAGTACAGAAAGCTCGTCGACCCTTACGTTCGCATCCGTGGCGTTAGCAAGGTGCGGCTGTTCGTCAACTCCGAAGGGAGCAAGTTCACCTGCCAAGAGACGTTCTACGAGGTTCTGATCAACGCGTGGTATCTCACCGACGAAGGTGCGTATCTGAACGCCTCGCGCTTCTTTCACGTCCGAGACGCCACCGACCTGCCCAAGCTGTCGGTGGTGGAAGCGACCGTCGACGAGATCGCCGAAGACCTCGCGAGCCTGGCCCGCGCCGAACCCCTCGAGCCGTACGCCGGACCAGCCCTCCTCAGCGGCACCGCCACCGGCCTGCTGTTCCACGAAGCGATCGGCCACCGGCTCGAAGGGGAGCGGATGCTCTCGCGAAGCGAAGGACAGACCTTCGCCCGTAAAGTCGGTCAACGCATCCTTCCCGAGCAGGTCGACATGTTCGACGACCCGACCCTCTCTGAATGGGACGGAAAGCCCCTGTACGGCCACTACGTTGTCGACGACGAAGGCGTCGCCGCCCAGCGGGTACAGCTGGTCAGTAAAGGTGTCCTTCGGAGTTTTTTGATGAGCCGGTCTTGCGCGCCCGGCTTTCGGCGTTCCAACGGACACGGCCGACATGAACGTTATCAAGACCCGATGGCCCGGATGGCGAACCTGATCGTCCAGGCCGAAGACACCCACGACTGGAGCGAGCTCAAAGAACGAATGTTGGCCGAAGTCCGCCGCCGTCGACTACCCCATGGAATCATCGTCCGTCGGGTCTCCAGCGGTGAGACCCGGACCGACCATTACGAGTTTCAAGCGTTCAAAGGGGTACCGACGGAAGTCTACGCCGTCGACCCGAAGACCGGGCGAGAGCGCCGCGTTCGCGACATCAGCTTCATCGGAACCCCGCTGGCGGCGATCCAGCGCATTCGATCATTCGGGCACGACTACGAGGTCGACAACTCGTATTGCTACGCGGAGTCGGGGTCGGTTCCCGTCAGCACCGTTGCGCCGTCGATGGTGGTCGATGAGCTCGAGCTTCAGCGCTCGTCGTCGCGGCTGTACCGACCGCCGGTCCTCAAGTTTCCGCCTCTATCGAAGCGCTGATGGGCTCGACCATCAGGCGGACTTTGGTCCCGCCATGGTCGGTCATCACCACGCTCTCGAGCGGAACCGCGGTGGCCCGAGCGAGCCCCGGGCTCGCGACGACCAGGGCCAGCCGCCAGCCGGCGGGCATCGTCCGCTTCAGGGCCCCGATGCGCTGATAGAGGTGGCGGAGCTTGGCCGCATCGCCGACTCGAATCCCGTAGGGCGGATTGCTGACCCACAAGCCCTGGCCCGCCGGCGGCTGTCGGACCCCCGGCGACCGGCCGAGGGGTGCTTGTCGCCACTCGACCGCGACGCCCGCTCGACGCGCGTTGTCGGCGGCGGCCTGAATCGCCCCCGCATCTCGATCCGTGCCGATGATGGGAACGGGTGAGTGTGCCTCGGCCGCCGCCATCGCTGCCGCCTTGACACGTTCCCACACCGTGAGATCGAAGCCCGGCGAGCGCATGAACGCAAAGGTCCTCAACCGTCCGGGAGGGAGTCGCCGGGCGAGGGCCGCGGCTTCGATGCACAACGTTCCCGCCCCACAAAA
>JANQQN010000206.1 GCA_028289325.1 Myxococcota bacterium
CCGGACGACCCGGACAGCGATGACGACGGTCGATCCGACGGCGAGGAGGTCGCGGCCGGCGACCCTGGGCGGCGCGACGCGGCCGGGGATACCGACCCCAACGACCCCGATACCGACCATGACGGGCTCACCGACGGGGAAGAGGTGGTGGCCGGCGACGACGGCTACCTGACGGATCCCCTCGACCCGGACACCGACGACGACGGGCTGGGGGACGGGATCGAGGTTTCCACAGATACGAAGACCGATCCCACCGACCCTGACTCCGACGACGGGACGGTCTTGGACGGCGTCGAGGATGAGAGCGAGAACGGTCGGATCGATCCCGGCGAGACGGATCCGCTGAACCCCGCCGACGACGTTCAGGCCGGCTGTGGCAACGGGGTGGTGGACGTCGGCGAGCGGTGCGACGACGGCGGGCGGGGGGCCGGTGATGGCTGTTCGGCCAGCTGCCAGGTGGAGACGGGCTGGGCGTGCCGGATCGGACCGCATTTGTGCTCCGGACCCGGGGACGACCCCGACGGCGACGGGCTCGACAACGAGACCGAGAGCCATCTGGGCACGGACCCCTTCGATGCGGATACCGACGACGACGGCATCCCCGATGGCGAGGAGATCGCCGCGGGCGACGAGACCGCTTTCGATCCCGGCGTCGACACCGATCCGCGGGACGCGGATACCGACAATGACGGTATCTCGGACGGCGAGGAGCGGGTCTTGGGCCACGACGGTCGGGTGACCGACCCCACCGATGCCGACACCGACGACGATGGCCTGCTGGACGGGGTGGAGACCAGCGCCCCGGGCGTCAAAGGCGGGTCCAGCGACGGGACTCACGTACCGTACGCGGGCACCGACCCCGGCTATCGGCCCGACGCGGATCCCTCGACCCAGACGGATCCCAACGACCCGGATACCGATGACGGCGGAGTGGCCGACGGGACCGAGGACCGAAATCGCAACGGCGCTTTCGAGCCCGACGAAGGGGAGACCGACCCCCTCAACGGCCACGATGACTTCCCGTGTGGGGATGGCCGGATCCGGGACGAAGAGGCGTGCGACGACGGCAATCGCATGAGCGGAGACGGGTGCAGCGATACGTGTGAGGTCGAGCCCGGCTTCGTGTGTACCGGCGAGCCCAGCCACTGCACGGACATCGATGCCGATGATGACGGCGTGCTCGACGACGACGATAACTGCCCGGTCGACGTGAACCCCGGCCAGGAAGACCAGGACGGCGACGGGATCGGCGATGTCTGCGATCCCGACCTCGACGGCGACGGGGTTCACAACGATGACGACAACTGTCCGATCGATTCGAATGCCGACCAATCCGACCTCGACGGCGACGGGCTCGGCGACGTCTGCGACCCCGATCTCGACGGCGACGGGATCGACAACGACGGTGACAATTGTCCCGAAGATCCGAATCCGGACCAGTCCGATGCGGATAACGACAGGGTGGGCGACATCTGTGACCCCGACCGTGACGGCGACGGGGTCGACAACGACGACGACAACTGCCCCGACGATGTGAACGCGGATCAGGTCGACCAGGATGACGATGGGCTCGGCGACGTCTGCGACCCCGACCGTGACGGCGACGGGGTCGGCAACGACGACGACAACTGTCCGGACGATTCGAATCCGGATCAGGCCGATGCGGATAACGACGGGGTGGGCGACATCTGTGACCCCGACCGTGACGGCGACGGGGTCGACAACGACGACGACAATTGTCCCGACGATGCGAACGCGGATCAGGCCGACCAGGATGACGATGGGCTCGGCGACGTGTGCGACCCCGACCGAGACGGGGACGACCTGCCGAACGACGATGACAACTGCCCCGGCGACAATAACCCGGACCAGGCCGATCTCGACGATGACGGCATCGGTGATGAGTGCGACGCCGACGCCGACGGCGATGGGTTCAACGACGTGCTGATTGCCACCGGCGGCGGCTGCCGCTGCGACAGCCGTGGCGTCGCCGCGAAGCCGGGCTTCGGCAGCCCGCTGGTCGCGGGCTTGGCGCTGGTCGGGCTGTGGCTATGGCGCCGGAGGCGGGACCCGTGAACAACGTCAGCCGGGGCGTGCGTATCGCCCTGCTCACCGTCCTTCTTACGCCGCTCGGGGGGGCGCTGGCGACGGCGCAGCAAGCCGACATCGCGCAAGAGTCCCGAGACTTTCCCGTGGAGCGGTTCCGGCTCGCGCTCGATGCGAACGGGGTGCTCGACGCGGAGTCCGGGGAGGTCCCCGACCACCTCAGCTACGGCGTCGCCCTGTTCTTGGGGTTCGCCGACGACCCGCTGCTGGTCGAGCGCCGAGAAGGCAACCAGACGGAGATCGAGGGGGCTCTGGTCGGTTCTCGCCTCGGGGCGGAGATCGTGCTGTCCGTCGCGCTGTATCGCTGGGTGCAGCTCGGCATCGGTATGCCCGTCGTCCTGTTCCAGGACCGCCAAAGCTCGATCGACGGGGTCGCGCCCCTCAGCGAGCTCGGCGGGGCCGGCGTGGGCGCAATTCGTTTCGTCCCCAAGGTCCGGCTCCTGACCCAGGCGTTACACGGTCTTCACATGGCGATCATGCCCACGTTCGTGACCCCCAGCCTGTCCGGCGACGCCTACTACGGGCAAAGAACGTGGACCTTCGAGCCGGAGCTGGCGGCCAGCCGCGACTTCGGTCTCATCAACGTGATCGGCAACCTCGGTTATCGGGTGCGCCAGGAGGAAGGCTTGCCCGGCCTCGAGGTCGATGACGAGATCTTCGCCCGGGTGGGGGCCGGGGTTCGGCTCGACGAGATCGGCGGGCCCCCGATCGGGGTCGACGTGACCCTGGCTGGGGCCACCAACGCCGAGCGACCGTTGGCCCGAGGCAACCGGGACTACGGCGAGCTGCTGGGCGGCGTCCGCTACGCGATCAGCAAACCGCTGCTGGCGTACGCGGGGGTTGGCGTGGGCCTCAACCGGGGCTTCGGCACTCCCGATTGGCGGGCGTTCGCGGGCCTTCGGTGGTCCGCGCTGACCGTGGACACCGACGGGGACGGCATCGTCGACCGGTTCGACGCGTGTCCCGAGGTGCCGGAGGACATCGACGGTTATCGTGACACCGACGGCTGCCCCGACCGCGACAACGACGGCGACGGCCTGGAGGACGGCGACGACGGGGCGCCGATGCGACCCGAGGACTTCGACGGGTTCGAAGACGGAGACGGCGTGCCCGACCCGGACAACGACGGCGACGAGGTGATGGACTGGGACGACGGCTGTCCCCTCACGCCGGGGCCGGTGCCCAACCGGGGCTGCCCGGACGCCGACGCCGATGGTGATGGCGTGGACGACCGGCAGGACGCGTGTCCCGAGGTGGCCGAAGACATCGACCAGTTTGCGGACGACGATGGCTGCCCGGATCCCGACGATGATCTCGACGGGGTCGCTGACGGCGAAGACAACTGTCCCCGGGAGGCGGGTCCGGCGGAAAACCTGGGCTGCCCGGACACCGACGTCGACGGCGACAGCGTCGTCGACCGGCTCGACAACTGCCCCACCCAGGCCGGTGACCCCCGCAATCAGGGCTGCGTGGCGCCTCAGCTGGTCAAGATCAACACTTCGCTCGACCAGCCCCGGCTGGAGATCCTGGAGAAGGTGCATTTCGCGATCGGGCGGGCGGTCATCCAACCCCGATCCTTTCCGCTGCTGAACGACGTGGCCGCGGTCCTGAAGGCCCACCCGGAGATCAAGAAGCTTCAGGTCGAAGGCCATACCGACAGCACCGGATCGATGGCCCTCAACCTGCGTCTGTCGGATCGCCGGGCGGAGGCGGTGCGGCGGTACTTGATCCGTAAGGGCGTCGAATCCGGCCGGCTCCAGGCGGCCGGTTTTGGGCCCAATCGGCCGGTGGCCAGCAACGCGACGGTCACCGGGCGCGCCGCGAATCGCCGCGTGGAGTTCAATATCCTGCGGCGCCCATAAAACGGTGGCCGGCGGATGACGCGCACAAACGAGGTGCGCGATCCTTCGTGAAAGTTCGAGCGGACCTACAGAATGAACGAGCGCGGTGTTGGCGGCGGTCCGCGAACACCGAGACGGTCCAAGCATTCGGCCGCGAACGCGTCGAAGCAAGACCCGGCCGCCGCGCTTCCCGAATCGCCCTGCACCGCCACCGGCAACCCGCGTTCAGCGCATTCCGCGAGCGCCGCGGCGTAGGGAATGGTGTTTTTGAAGAGCCATCCCGCGGGCAGGTTCGCCTTTGCCTCCCGTTCGGTATTTTTGGACGAATCGTGGTCGGGCCGGACCATGTTGACGACGACGCCGACGACGTCGGGAAAAGACGGGGTGGCTTCCGCGATGTGAACGAAGCTCTCGAACGAACGTCGGGCGATCGCCTCCGCCTGCAGCACACCCACGATGTGCGTGCACGCGCAGAGCACCTCTTGGGTGTGGCCCAGCATTCCCGCCGCCGTGTCCACGACGATGATGTCGGTGTCGGCGGCGAGTAACGCGAACAGCTCGAAGAACAGGTCTCGGTGGGGAAACGACGACGTCAGAGCGGTGGGGAACTTCGGCCCGTGGGACGGGATGATCGTCAGCTCCGGAATCATCGTCTGCAGGCGAAGCGACGCCAGCTCCGCGTCCCCCGCCAGATACTCGTAGAGTCCGGCCTCGGCCTTGCCTCGCGCGGCGAGCGCGGAAAGGACGTCGCTGTTCGGATCCGTGTCCACCACGGTCACCCGGAACCGCTTTCGCGCGAAGCTGACGGCCAGATTGAGCGCGATGGTCGTCTTGCCCGCACCCCCCTTAGGGCTCGCGACACCGATCACCGGGACCGACGGGCCACGTTGAGGGGCCCGAGGGACCGCCGCGGCCAAGGTCGACGCGGCCCACGTGGATCGCTCCCGGCTCGACGGCGGAGCGCCGACCCGAGTCTCGATGGGCGGCAGGGGCGGAGGCGACGAGCTCGACAACCCGACCGAGCTGGGTTCGATCGGCTTTGCTGTCGGCCGCGTGGTGGGCCCATCGGCGGGGGAGGTCGAGGTGGCCCGCGCGAGACCGCCCGCGCGGACGGGAAGCGCGGTCGCTCGCGCCACAGGTCTTGCTGCCGCCTGCGGTTCCGTTCCTCGCGACGAGGGTCTCGGGGCGCCTGCGGATGGCGGGCGACGAGAGGGGCCGCCGGGTCTGGCCGGTGCGGCGGCGGTCGTCGAAGGTGGCAGCTCCACCACGGAGGCGCCATTCGCCTTATCGATGGGTTTCGATTCGGGTTCGACGTCGAGGATCTCCGAAGTGAGCCGCGCCATCGGCTGCCCGGTCATGCGGCCGGACACCCGAGTGACCGTATAGCCCTTCAGAGGCTGTCGGAGCATATGCCGAAGCGCTTCGATCCCGCTGAGCGAACCGTCGGTCAGCTCAGCGCCGAGCAGCATGCCGGCCTTCACGTAGGCGCGGCCGACCGGCGCTCCGTTACGGCCGTGAAAGTGGATCGACGTCGACTGGCGGCTGATCGATAGCGCCTGCAGGACCGACCTGGCGGTGAGCCCTTTGAACTCGCCGCGCGCGATGATGCGAGGCAGCGATGGGGTGGAGGCGCTCATCGTTCCATCTCCGCCCACGGCATGGGCTCGATCGCTTGACCGAGCTCTGTGGCGCCCTGCCCGATCCTCATCGTGTTGGCGAGCAAGATATACGCATGCGTCCATGCGCTCCGGGCATCGTCGTCAAACGCATCTTTGAGGCCGTGATCGAGCGTCCAGAGCAGCGCCTGTCCGAAGACGCCGTAGGCTTCGTCCGGAACCCGGTACAGCTCGGTGTGGCGTCTGCCCATCGCCAGGACGACCAGGAAGAGATCGTCGTCCTCCGGAATCACCTCCTGCCACTGTGATTGACGCCAATCGAGGGATCTGACGACGAAGGCGAGCATCGTCACGAACTTCCGCTTCTGCATCGTCAGGTCGCCCTTGAAGAGCGCCCGATACGAAGGCTTCAGCTGGAACAGTCGCTCGTAGAACAGGTCGGCCGCGGTCTCTCGGATGGGAACGATCCGTCGCCAAGTGCGTTGGATGATGTCCTTTTCACGGTCCGTGAGCATGGTGGCGGCTCGGTGTTCCGCTCGGCGCTGAGGCGGAGGAGCCTGGGCGTTTTTACACGGGCCTTCGCTGCGATCAATGCCCCGCCGCCGATATCCCGCTCGCGGGGACACGACCGCGGTTCGTTGCCCGGTCACAACTAGACTATGGGTCCGCGGGGCCGGCCATCGGTCGGGCGCAACCGTCAGCTTTCGTGGGCTCGGCGCAGGGCCTGGTCGAGATCCGCGATGAGATCGTCGGCGTCTTCGATGCCGACGGAGATTCGAACGACCTCCGGTCCGGCCCCCGCCGCGGTCCGCTGCTCGTCGCTGAGCTGCCGGTGGGTGGTCGAAGCGGGGTGGAGAACCAGCGAGCGCGTGTCGCCGACGTTGGCCAGATGGCTGAACAGCTCGCACGCCTCGACGACCTTCAGGCCGGCCTCGTAACCGCCCTGGACCCCGAACGTGAACACCGAGCCGACCCCGTTCGGGAGCTGTTTGCGCGCGAGCGGGTTCTGCGGGTGGCTGGCCAGGCCGGGGTAGCCGACCCACGAAACGGCGTCGTGTCCGTTGAGAAAGCGAGCGATTTTTTCTGCGTTGTCGACGTGGCGGGCCAATCGTAGGGGCAAGGTCTCGATCCCCGTGAGGATGTGGAACGCGTTGGTCGGGGACAGGGCCGGGCCCAGGTCCCGCAGCGCGACCGCCTTCAGCTTCATCGAGTAACCGAAGTCGCCGAAGGTCTCGTAGAAGGTCAGGCCGTGGTACGCGGCGTCGGGGGTGGTGAGGCCCGGAAACTTGTCGGTGGCGCTCCAGTCGAAGCGGCCGGATTCCACGATCACGCCGCCCATCGACGTGCCGTGGCCGGATAGAAACTTCGTCAGGGAATGAACGACGATGTCGGCCCCGTGCTCGAACGGGCGGCACAGAAACGGCGAGGCCATGGTGTTGTCGACGATGAGGGGGAGGCCATGGCTGTGGGCGATCTCGGCCCAGGCCTCGAGATCGGTGATCACCGCCGCGGGGTTGGACACCGTCTCGCAGAACAGAAACTTGGTTCGGTCGTCGATCGCGCTTCGGACCGCATCGAGGTCCAGGGCGTTGACGAATCGACACGTCCATCCGAACCGATTGAAGCTCTGTCCGAACTGGGTCACCGACCCGCCGTAAAGGGCGTTGGACGCGACGAAGTTGTCGCCGGGGCTGAGCAGAGGGAAGACCGCCAGCAGCTGGGCCGCGTGGCCGGACGCGCAGGCCACCGCGGCCCGGCCGCCTTCCAGCGACGCGACCCGCTCCTCGAGCGCGCTGACCGTCGGATTGCCGAGCCGGGAATAGACGAAACCGACGTCCTGGAGGTTGAACAAGGACGCGGCGTGGTCGGCGTCGTAAAAGACGAACGACGTGGTTTGGTAGATCGGAACGTTGCGGGCGCCGGTGTGGGGGTCGGGCATTGCGCCGGCGTGGATCGAGCGGGTGGAGAAGCCGTGGCGGGCGTTCATCGGTAAACCGTCCTTCGTCGCCGGCTGGAGATGATCTCGGAGTTGATGCCGTTCCAGGACAGCTCGCCGTTGAGCCGGCTGTACTCGATCTTCGGACACCGGTTCATGACCACGGTGAGCCCCGCCTCTTCAGCGAGGGCGGCCGCCTCGTCGTTTCGCACCGTCAGCTGCATCCAAATGACTTTGATGCCTTTTTCGTCTTTCAGGCGAATCGCGTCTTTGGTCACCGCACCCGCGATGTCCGATCGTCGAAAGATATCGACCATGTCGATCGGGGCCGGAACCTCGGCGAGGTTCGCGTAGATGCGGGCCCCCAGGAGCTGGCCCCCGGCGGCCTTGGGGTTGACGGGGAGCATCGTATACCCCCGCAGCTGGAGATACTTCATGACGAAGTAGCTAGGACGGGTCCAGTGGGTACTGGCGCCGATGACCGCGATGCGTCGGACTCGGCCCAGGACGTCGCGAAGATGTTCGTCGGGATATTGATCGTGGTTCATGTCGAGTAGCGTAGCGGCATGGCTGCCGGTTCCTCTCCTCCCAAGGCGGTGCTGATCGATGGGTCTGCTCTGATCTACCGAGCATATTACGCCATCCCCTCCAACCTGCGCACCCCGAGCGGACTTCCTACGAATGCGAGCTACGGATTCGCCACGATGTTTCGCAAGCTGATGGCCGGTCGTCAGCTGGCCTACGGCGCCGTGGTGTTCGATACGCCGGGCCCCACGTTTCGAGACGAAGCCTACCCCGCCTACAAGGCCGAGCGCTCGGCGATGCCCGAAGAGCTTCGGATCCAGCTGCCGTGGATCGACAAGGTGGTGGCCGTTCATCGGTTCCCCACCCTTCGCGCCCCCGGATACGAAGCCGACGACGTCATCGGCACCCTCGCTCGTCAGGGCGAAGCGGCGGGCATGGAGGTCTTGGTGGTGTCCGTCGACAAGGACTTCGCGCAACTGATCTCCGAACGCGTACGCATGTTCGATCCATTCAAGGAAGTGACCTACGACGTAGAGCTGGTCCGCAAAAAGTTCGGCGTCGCGCCCGCCCACTTCGTCGATCTGCTGTCCATGGTGGGGGACAAGATCGACAACATCCCCGGCGTTCCAGGCATCGGAAGCAAGACCGCGATTCAGCTGCTGGACAGCTACGGGACCCTCGAGAACGTGATCGCCCACATCGATGACATCCCCGGACGTTCCGGCAAGGTGCTCGCGAAGCACGTCGAAGACGCGAAGCTGAGCCGATCGTTGGCGACCATCGACTGCGCGGTACCGCTGGGGGTCGGCTTGACCGACCTCGGGCTCGGGCCTCCCGTGACCTCCGAAGTCGACGACCTGTACCGCGAGCTGTACTTCTTCTCCCTGCTCTCCGACGAGGCGCAGGCCGTCGACGAAGCCACGGAGGTCGCGGTTTTGATGTCCGCCGACGCTCGCAAGCCTTTCTTCGACCGCCTCGAGGCGGCGCCCCACATCGTCGTCTTGCCCATGGTCGACACGACCTTGGGCCCCGCGGTCGGATTCGGCCTCGCCGCTTCGCCCGACGACGTCGCGTACGTGCCGGGGGACGACGACGCAGTCGAGCGGCTGGCGCCGCTCCTGCAGAGCAAAGCGGTGGTGACCCACGACGCGAAAGCTTTATTGCGCTGGGCGGATGGCCAGGGACTACCCGTCGCCCGCCTCGTCGGCGACACCCAGCTGATGTCTTATCTGATCGATCCCACCGGGCTCATTCCGCATCGGCTGGATCAACTGACCAAGGGCTACCTGCACCATTCCCTGGTTGCGGCGAAAAAGGTTCAAGGTACCGGCAAGAAGCAGAAGACGCTCGCCGAGCTCGCGCCGGGCGAAGTGGCGCCGTTGGCCGGCGGGTGGACCCAGGCCATCGCCGAGCTCTATCCGATCCTGCAGCGCAAGCTGCGCGAGGCCGACATGGAGGGCCACTACGTCGAGCGCGAGCTGCCCTTGGCGGCGGTGTTGGCTCGCCTGGAGCGAACCGGGGTGCTCGTGGACGGCCCCGACCTGTCGCGGCTGGGGGTCGAGCTGCGGGAGCGGATCGATAATCTGCAGGCCGAGATCCACGGTCTGGCCGGTCGGTCATTCAATATCGGCTCCACGAAACAGCTCAGTCAGGTCCTCTTCGAGGAGCTCCAGCTGCCGGTGGTGAAGCGAACCAAGACCGGCTACTCGACGGATTCCGAAGTTCTCGAGCGGTTGGCGCCCAAGCACGCGATCGCGGCCAAGCTCCTCGAACACCGCAAGGTCGCGAAGCTGATCAATACCTACACCGACGTCCTGCAGGCGGCGGTGAACCCGGACACGGGCCGAATTCACGCCTCGTTTCAGCAGACGGTCAGCGCGACGGGCCGCCTGATCTGTACGGATCCCGACCTGCAGCGCACCCCGATCCGTACCCCGGAGGGCAAGCGCATCCGGCGCGCGTTCATCGCTGCCCCCGGCGCGCGCCTGATCTCGGCCGATTGGAGCCAGATCGAGCTGCGCATCCTCGCCCATCTTTCGGAAGACGAAGCGCTCATCGACGCCTTTACTCGGGGCTTGGACGTCCACCGCCGCACCGCCAGCGAGCTGTTCGACGTCGAGCCCGATGCGGTGAGCGATCCGCAGCGGGGGGTGGGCAAAACCGTCAACTTCGCGACCATCTACGGCCAGGGGGCGACAGCGCTGGGCAAGATCCTCGGGATCGAGAAGAAGAAGGCCGAGGGCTACATCGGCCGCTACTTCGAAATATACGCGGGGGTGCGCGGCTGGCTCGACCGGACGATCGCCGACGCGATGGCGTCAGGAATGGTGACCACGATGTACGGTCGCCGCCGCCTGATTCCCGAGCTCCACGCGAAGAACACCGTCGATCAGCAGGCCGGCCAGCGGATGGCTGCCAATACCCCGATCCAGGGATCGGCGGCGGACCTTTGCAAGCAAGCGATGCTGAACATCGAGACCGAGCTGCGGCGACACGGGCTCGAGGCCCGGATGGTGATGCAGATCCATGATGAGCTCGTCTTCGAGGCGCCTGACCGCGAGGTCGACCAAGTCAGCCGACTGGTTCGCGAGCAAATGGAGCACGTACACCCACTTCGCGTCCCGTTGGTGGTCGACGTAGGGATCGGGCGAACCTGGGCCGAAGCGCACTAAATCAAAGAAACCCCGGGTGTCCAAAATCGAGGGTAAGCATAAAGTCTTTTCATGGCCCACCTCCCATCATTATCTGCGTTGAGGGCGTTCGAAGCCGCGGCGCGCCATCTGAGCTTCACGAGGGCCGCGGAGGAGCTTCACGTCACCCAGGCGGCGATCAGTCACCAGGTCAAAGCGCTGGAAGACGAGCTCGGCTGCACGCTCTTTCTTCGCTTGTCCCGCCGGGTCGCGCTGACGGAAGAGGGTCGGCTGCTGGCCGCGGCGGCGACGGAGGCGTTCACCCGAATCGAATCGGGGCTGGAGGCGGTCGGCCGCGCCGGGCAGTCGGGGGTGGTGAACGTCAGCGTTTCGCCGAGCTTCGCGGTGAAATGGCTGGTTCCCCGTTTGGATAACTTCCGGCGCCAACATCCGGACATCGACGTTCGTATTTCGGCGAATGACCGCATGGTCGACCCGGTCAGGGAGAAGGTCGATCTGTGCATTCGATACGGCTCGGGCCGGTACCCGAAGCTGGACACGACCCGACTCCTGACGGACCAGGTGTTCCCGGTGTGCAGCCCGCAGCTGCTGGCGACCGGCCCCGAGCTGAAATCGCCCGAAGACCTGAAAGACCACGTCCTTCTTCACGACGAGATGATGAAGCACGATCCGCTGCGTCCCGACTGGACGAAGTGGTTTTCGGCCGCCGGCGTCACCGGGGTCGATGCCAGCCGCGGCTTCTCTTTCTCTCACGCGAGCATGATGCTCGACGCCGCGGCGGCCGGGCAGGGCGTCGCCCTCGGCCGGAGCACGCTCGTCGCGGACGACGTCGCCAACGGCCGTTTGGTGCGACCGTTCGACGTCTCCTTTACCTGCGGGTTTGGGTACTACATCGCGGTCCCCAAAGGGGTTCCGATGGGGCCCCGGATTCAGGCGTTCCGCGACTGGCTGCTTCAGGAAGCCCAGCGGACGGAAAGCATCTTCGCCGCCGACGCCAAAGAATCGACCGACGTCGGCGGTACCTCGACCGAAGGGGCAACCGAAGACGCCAACGCGCAGAGGTCCGCCGTATAACCCTCGTGTTCATGAGGATCCTCGTTTCGATCCTGGCCACGGCGGCGTTCGCCTGTTCCTCCGATTCCGAGTCCACGCCGCAGCCCTCGTGGGTTGAGGCCTTCGATGCCACCAGCGGAGGCTGGCTGCTGAGCGTATGGGGCCCGTCGTCCGACGACCTGTACGCCGTCGGCGGAACGCCGACCGACGGCCGCATCGTCCGCTTCGACGGGCAGCGCTGGACCGAGCAGACGATCGGACTGGATGTCCCCCTGCTGAACTGGGTCTACGGATTCGGGTCCGACGATCTGTGGGCGGTGGGCAACGAGGGCGCGATCATCCATTTCGACGGGGTCCAGTGGACGAAGTCGGCAACGGTCACCGACCAAGACCTGTGGGGCGTATGGGGCGCGAGCCCGGACGACCTGTGGGCCGTCGGGGGCAATGGTCGGAGCGCCGGCGAGGCGACGATCCTCCGCTACGACGGACAGCGCTGGCGTTCGGTCGAAGTGCCGGTGCTTCAGCGGGCGGGCGTCAACGCGTTCTTCAAAGTCTGGGGGACCGATGCCCGCAACCTGTACATCGTGGGCCAGAACGGCAGCATTTTGCGCTGGGACGGGCAGGCTTTCGAGGAGGCCCTGGTGGGGACCACCGACGACCTGATCGCCATCTGGGGCGCGGGCCCGGAGCGGATCATGGTGGTCGGTGGCCGCGCCAACGGACAGATCGTGTTCTGGGACGGCCTAGGCTGGACATCGCGCTCGCTAGCGCCCCGACCCGGGCTCAACGGGGTGTGGATGCCGGACCCCGAGACCGCGTACGTCGTCGGTCAGAACGGCACCGTGGTGAAGGTGCTGGTCGACGTCGACGAGGACGACCAGGACCCGTTGACCCGAGCCGGGTTGTCATTCGACGACGAGGTCCTGGCCGACGTGGTCACGCTGGATTTTCACGCCGTGTTCGGAACGGGGACGGCGGGCTTCGGCGACCGGCTGGTCACCGTCGGCGGGAACTTCGCCGTCGCCGTCGCATCCTTCGAAGGGGTGGCGTACGAGCTCGATCTGAGGGCGGTCACGAACAATGGCCAGTAAGCCGCTGAGCCTCATCGCGGCCAGCGTCGCCGCGGGGCTGGCCGTCGGTGCCTTCGGCTGCGGAGAGGACGACCCCCCACCGCTGGTCACGGGGGTCTTCGGTCGGCTCGGCGCCGTTCGTCCGGACGCCACCGCGGACCAAGTGGCGGCCTTCGAGCGGGGTCTCGAAGTGTCGCTGCGCCGGTTTCGACCGTCCGATGGCCTCGGACCTCGCTTCAATACCGTGTTCTGCGGGGGCTGCCACGAGAAGCCGGGCCCCGGGGGGGCCGGGCCGCGATATCGGAACTTCCTGCTCACCGGACAGCGACTGCAGGACGGCGCGTTTACGGGGACCGGGGTCAACGGCGTCCAGGTGATCTACGAGCCCGA
>JANQQN010000234.1 GCA_028289325.1 Myxococcota bacterium
GAGGAGCCCCGGGGGGCTCCTCCGTCGGCGCGGTCCATGTCGAAGCCGGCTGCGCATCGTCGACGAGGAGGCGGCCATGGCGATCCTTGAGCGGGCCAACCGGATCTGCGCCATGCTGACCGGCCTGATCCACAGGCACAGCTGACCGCACCGACGGAGGAGCCCACCCGGGCTCCTCCACGGGCCGCAACGGTCAGTCGCTCGTCCCTACTGGTCTGAGACCCGGAGCAAGGCGACCCCGATCCCGGTCACGGGCGGGATGGGCGCGACGCGCGTTGCCGAGGAGGAAGATGGCGGCCGCCTCAAGGGCGGATGCCAGACCAGGCCCTCGGCGATCGGGATCCTTCGAGGTGTCGAAGCGGTGCAGGTTGGCGTAGGACTTCCACTCCTTGAAGATGAGCTCGATCTGCCCGCGAAGGCGGTAGAGCGTGGCCATGCACCCCGATAAAGGGTGCTGGGTGAAGCGCCGCGGCAGGGCTCACCCGAGCTTCACCGTCGTCGCACGGCCAAGTGCCGCCGATGGGCGGCAACGAGGTCAAACGCGGCTGCCGCGGGCGGGATCGGCCTGCGCACCAACCTTGACCGCGACACCGTCCTCAGCATATCTTTCGAGTTTGGCACCAGCCGATTCGACAGCCCAAACTTTGGACAGCCGATACTCTGGACAGCCCAGACTTTCTGGACAGCCCAGACTTTGGTATCGACTCTATCCGCTTCACCTTCGCAGTGACTCCAGGCTTTAACATGCGTCGACTCGCTCTGCTGCTGCTGCTCTTCGCGTTCCTTTGCGCCTGTCGTGGCGGCGTACGCCGCTTTCCGCTCGCGCCGCCGATGTGGGTCGATCCAGACGTCCATCACGTCGAGGAGCGACCGGGCAAGTACTACTCGGGGCTGCTCGCCGACGGCGCCGACCAGATGGTCTTCCGGCCCCTCGCCTACGGCTTCGCGCTGCCTGTGCCCGGCGAATCGGTCAACGTCAACTCGATGGACGAGGTGCCGAACAGCGCCTGGTTCACCAACCGCATCGGCTACTTCCCGATGACCCCCGACGAGGTTTACAGGGGGTCGTGCGCCGACGTCCCGCCGCTCAGCGACGACCAGAAGCCGTGGGTGGTCACCGCCGCCAAGCCGAACGGCGCCAACCCTGGCTTCTTCATCAAGGCGGCCGACGGTCGCCGATACCTGCTGAAGTTCGACAGCCCGCTGCAGCCCACCCGCGCCACCGGGGCGGACGTGCTCGGGTCCAAGATGTATCACGCGGCCGGCTACTGGACGCCGTGCAACGAGATCGTCTTCTTCCGGACCGACATCCTCGAGATCGATAAGGACGCGACCGCCGAGAACGAGGTCGGTGAGGACGTCCCCATCACCAAAGCCGACATCGACAAGGTGCTGGCGGGCGCGTTTCGGAGCAAGGACGGCATCCTGCGCGCGTCCGCATCGCGGTTCGTGCCCGGGCGACCGATCGGGCCGTTCAAGTACGAGGGCACGCGCTCCGACGATCCCAACGACGTCATTGATCACCAAGACCGTCGCGAGCTGCGCGGGTCCCGGGTGCTCGCCGCGTGGATCAATCACTTCGACTCTCGCGAGCAGAACTCTCTCGACGTCTGGATCAAGGAGAACGACGGCCGCACGTACCTTCGGCACTACTTCATCGACTGGGGTGACTCCCTCGGTGGGCGGTGGCCGTTCGATCAGATCAGCCGGCGTCTCGGGCGCTCCTACTACTGGGACTGGAACCACTTCTTCACCGACCTGCTCGCCCTCGGCCTGATCCCGCGAACTTGGAATCGGCTCGAAGTCAATCCCTACGATCAGTTCGGTTACTTCGACGGGCCCACCTTCACGGCGTCGAAGTGGAAGGCGGGCTACGCGAACCCCGCCCACGACCGGATGAGCACCCGAGATGCGCTGTGGATGGTCCGCATTATCAGCCGGATGGAGGAGCCGCACGTGCGGGCCATGGTGAAGTCGTCGCGCTTTCCGGATCCGCGGTTCGAAGAGTTCATGGTGATGCGGCTGATGCAGCGCCGGCAGCGGATCTTCGAGGAGTACCTGGTTGGAAACTCCGCGCTCACGAACTTCCAGGTCGCCCGCCGGACGGAGGGCAGCAAGGTGCAGTCGCTCTGCTTCGAGGACCTCGCCCTGAAGCACGGCGTCGTCGACATCGAGAAGACGTACTATAAGATGCGTTTTCGCGGCGGCGCCAACCTCGGCGCCCGCGACAACCTCACGGACGAGGAGCTAGGCTGGCTGCAGTTTAACCCCGACCCCGAGCACCCGCACCGAAGCTGCATCGTGTTGCCCATCGGGCATCGGCGACCGGCGGAGCTGGTGGACGCGAAGGCCCCGGACGACGACCCGATGCGCTATGGCATCCTCGATATCTTCGTTCACCAGACCCGAGCCGTGCGCCCCACCAGCGAGACGCGGGTGCATTTCTACGATCTGGGCCCGGAGCGCGGGTTCCGTCTCGTCGGGTTGGAGCGCCCCGCCCAGCCGATCCTGCCGGATCTCTACTGATGAATGGCTTACCGGCTCGTTGCCCTGGAGTTCGCGACCAAGCTTCGGCGTATGCCGGCTCCACTACCAAAAGCGAGTGGTGGCGTTTGACCCGTTCCTGTGACGGGCCCGCCCAGTAGTTCGCCGAGGACGGCTGGCCCGCGCCCGCATCCTGGGCGAGCTACCGGAACATCACGCACGGCCGCTCGGGCTTATGTATCTAGGCGAACCCTGTTGCACGTGCGGGCCGCCGGAGTAGACTGCGTCCCTCACGCACCAGGTAGGGCAGCGATGACGAACGTGACAACAACACCCGGCTCCGGCCGCCGTCCCCCCGCCCCTCAGCGCATACCGCATGCGACGGGACGACTTTGGCTCATCTACAGCGGCCTGCAGGACAACGACCTCGAAGCGTTGATCGCTCAGGGTGGCGTCCGCGTTAGGGATGCCGTCGTGATTCGAGAACCCGACGGCCGACTGCGGTACGCCTTTCGGTACGCGTCTGTCTTCGTCGTTCAGGTCACCTACGATAATCCGGCCATTGCGGTTCGAAGGCTCGAGCAGTTCGAGGCGGCCGAGATCACGGTGGCGGGGAGGCCCGCCAAGCACAAAACCGTGGGGCTACTGCCCCACGGCGGGCCTCAGCGAAGCGAAACCGTCGCCCGCATCATGATGGCCGAAGCGAGCGACGGCATCATCGGAGTGACCGAACAGGAGGCGGTGTACGCTCACTTTCTCGACTTCGGGGAGCACTCGGTCGCCGTTTCTCCGGCCGGGGTGGTCATCGCCGGCAGCGTCGAGGACACGCAAACCCACACTTACTTGTACTATGTCGCGCAGATCGGCGCCGCGATCTGTCGGTACGCCGAGAACGAAGCCCTTCTCAGCGATGTGATGGAGAACATCAAGAGCAAAGCTGAGTCGCTCGACCTCGAAACGCTGCAACAGATCAACGTTTCGACATCCAAGGCGATGCTCGACATCAGCGACGAGCTTCTCAATATCCCGCCGCGCGAGGGATTCATCCTTCGGACGCTCCTCAAGACGGCCAACATCGACGTCTACGAGGAACGCATCAGTCGAATGCTGGAGATCATTCAGCACCACGTAGAGCATCGCCACCATCGAGAACAGGAGCGCAACTCCCGTCGCATCGAGTTCGTTCTGTTCGTCATTGCCGTGCTCGGGGCGTTGGCCGGCCTCGCGGATATCTTCGGGACCGGCAACGATACTGACGGCGTCTCGGCGCTCGCGGCCATCCTCGTGACGCTGTCGATTGCGATTACCGTGGGGGCGAGCTACTTGTTCTACCGCTCAACGGTCAGCTCGAACAAGTGAGCTCGGACCAGCTGTCGGGGGGCTCGCTCCCCACGGTCCATCCCGGCTTACTGTGGGCAGGATTGGTCAGCGGCTACGCAGACGCCGCTTCCGCAGGCCTTGAACTCGAAGTCGCAAGCTTGGTCACCGGGACAACTGCAGGTCGTTACTTGGTTACTCACACAGCAGGGCTGTGTTGCCGACGCCTGAGCGTCGGGTCCTTCACCGGCGTCGTCGTCGGCCTCCTGGGCTCCGGTGTCGCGGCGATCGCTTGCGTCGGTGGACGGTCCCGCGTCGGCGGCATCGCCGATGGCCGCGCCGGTGTCCTCGTCGTCTTGGGCCTGCGTCTGGCGTTCGTTGCTATCGTCACCGCTGCATCCGCTGGCGATCGCCAGAACGAGGACCGCAAGGCTGCAGGCGGCCAAGCATGACTTTGCCCGATTCATAACTCGAACCTACGGAGGTGCTCGCCGTTCGCCAACTCCCTCGGAGGTCGACCAGCCTTGGATGTGCGACGGGTCTTCTACGGGTAGGGCAGGGCGCGGGCGACGCAGTGTGGGCATAAAGGCATCGCGCCCGCGCCGGAAGTACGTCAAGGTCTAGTTGCGCAACCGGATCTTCCAGGAGCCGTTGGCGATCGTTCCCGCATACACCGAGTTGGAGCCCGCATCGTACTGCAGCTCATAAACCTGGGTGGTCGGAAGGCCTCCGCCGAAGCGTCGCCATCGCGAGCGGCCGCGACGACGGAACCTAGTGACGAACGCACCATTGCTCGCGCCGACGATAAGGCGGCCTCGGTCGTACCAGTCACCGTTACCCGGGATGAACAGGATTGATCGGAAGGGTGTCGTCGCCAACCTTCGCGTCACGTTGCGGGTGATGACCTTCCACGTCGCTCCAGCATCCTGGGTCTGGAACACGTCGTCGCCGTTGATCACGAAGGCTTCGTTGGAATTGTTCGGGTTGACCGCGATACCTCGGATCGAAAGGCCCGAGCCTTTTCCGGGGAAGGTCGTCGACTCGACCAGCGACGTACCGGCAGTACCGGTGCGCACGTAAACTTCGTCGAAGTTGCCCGTGCCCGCTATGCCGCCGCCGACATACAGAATGTCAGGGTTGTCTAGCGCCCCGTACGCGATCGGATCGCGGCCTGAGCCTAGCGCGTGAACGGGACCGACGCGCACCGAGGTCATGCCCGCGTCGACCGACTCGTACACGCCGTCCGAGGCGGCAACGATGAGACGACCGTCATCGACGGCATTGGTCCGGATGGGCGTGTAGAACTGCGCGTTCGCGAGGGGGCCCAAGGTTCCGTCGAGCGGCGTCATGGGAAGGAAGAAGAAGCCCTGGAACTCGTTGGTGTCCGTCCAGAACGATTGATTGAAGTTCCCCAAAAACTGGGAGCTGGTGAAGCGCGCGGACCAGCCGCTGCCGATGAACGGGAAGCCGCTCGTGTCGACGGCGACATCGCCCCCGTCGCCGAAGAGGAACAACGCCCATTGCGCGGTGTCGTCGGGCACCAGCTGATACGGCACGCCGTTGTCTTGGGTGCCGGCCAGGTTGATCGCCGATACTGGATCGAACGCGTGCGAGTGCTGTTCGTTCACGAGCATGTCGCCGTTCAACGACGTCCAGGCGCCCGAGCCGTCGGCCGGATTGTTGAGACGGTAGATACCGCCGTCGTCAACCTGGATAAGGTTGCCCTGGGCATCGAACACCATATGTCGGGAGTCGGCGTGGGGCTGACTGTCGTTGCTCACGCCGCCGCCGGGGATCGGGGCGACCTGCGGCGCCAAGCAGTCAGGGCTGCTCGATCCGGTGGCGGGGCAGTCGGTAATATGGACGCACTGGCTGCCCGCGGGCTTGGAGGCATCGCAGAGGAACAGGCGGCCGCCGAAGGTGGTGGCCCCGATGGAGTTCGGGAAGAAAGGCGCGGAAAAGACCGGCTCCGAGAACGCCGGCTGACGATCACCGCCGAGATACACGATCTTCGGGTGGCTGGGGTCGGCAGCGATGGAGTTGTGAACCGCCCCTTGGAAGCCAGGGTGCAGGCCGAAGGATTGAAACTGCTCTTGGGTCGACGGTAAGTCGAGGGAGGTCCACGTCGCACCGCCGTCGCCCGACCTGAACAACGCCGTGAGTGCCCCCAGGAAGGCCGAGCCGTTGTTCGAACCGACGACGGAGACAAAGATGTTGTTGTGTCGGCCCACCGCCAGCTCCAGGTTGGCGAGCCCGGGCGGGGTCCCGTTGATCGCGGCGTCGAGCGCGGCGTCACTGACCTTGGTCCACGTTGCGCCGGTATTGACGCTTTTGTAGATGCCGTTGTCGGCCGGATCTTCCGCGAAGACGATACCCGCATAGAGCACCCACGGCTTCGTCGGATCGCCGACCAGATCGAAGGCCGAGCTCACCGGCAGACCTTTGCCTGCTCCCGATATCTTCTTGAACGAACGCCCTCGATTCGTGCTTCGCCAGATACCGTCGACGGGGCCCAACGGGAGGGGAAAGTCGAACACGCGGGTACTGCGTGCGGCGGCGACGATGGTTCGCCCGCGCGGCGCGACGCCGGTGATCGTCGCTCCGGTCATCTCGCGCCCGATCGATCGCCATCGGCGGCCTTTGTTACGGGTGATCACGAGGCCCGGGAGGGGGCCGCTGAGATTGCCGAGGCTGCTGGTCGCCCCGAATCCCGCGACCAGGGTACGCCCTTTGCGGTCGGTCGGATCGAACTCGATCTCGCTCACCGACTGCGCTTCGAAGTCGGCGTTGAGGTGTTTCCATTGGATGGAGTCCTCATCGGCGTTCCAGGTTCGCCAGATGCCGCCGTTCACGGATCCGACAAAGATGAGGCCGGGGTCGGTAGGATGGGCGGCGACGGCATTGATCGCGCCGATCGCTTCGTCGTTGGGCGGCACGTCGACCTGCGCCGCACTGATGGGGCCGGGGCCCTGAGGGGTCCAGCGTCCATCGAGGTCACCGAACGACGGCGGGTGGCCTTCGGCGAAGGCGACTGACGCCGATCCGAGCGCACCGACGAATGCGGCCGCGGCGAAGACGCAAATCGTACGCAAGTGCGACGAATCGACCGAAGAACGAACGAACCTCGGCGTGAGATGATGTCTTTCCATGCTCTTTTGGCTCCTGAATCGACCGAACTGCGCCCGATCTTCGAGCAGCAATTTCGTTCGAATAGATTAATCCGTTTGGCAGACAGAACTCTTCGAGCGACAGAGCGGTGAACCGACGTCAGATCGGCTCTTGCGTGTGATACATCGTCGATCGTATACGGGCAACGGCAGAGAGGACGGAGGAGCGAGCGAGCAGGTAACAATGAATGGGAGTTGCTGTAATGAATACCAATCGACCTGGTGTGCAAGGAGCACTGCGGCAATCATTGCTCGCATCCGGGACAGTCGCTGTGATCCTTTTGAGCACTGCTTCGGCTAATGCCGAAACCGTGTCGTTGAATCGCTGTGTTTTGGTCTCGAAGAGCCTCGAAGTTGCTTTTATCGCTCGGCCGAACGGCGGTTTGGCCTCGCTAGATATTCAGTCCGGTACGACCCGGTGGACCTCTACCGCCGGGGAGCTGCCGATCGGTGTGACCGGTGATGCGCTGCTCGCCCAAGGCGAAGCGACCACGCCCGGCGCGCTGAAGCTCGTTACGCTGTCCGCGGCTGAAGGACGGACGATCGACCGACACTCGGTGTCGCTGCCGAGTGATGTCCACGCTGCCGTGTCGCCAGGGCCCGGCCGCTCCTTCGCCATGAGCGCGGCGCCGGTGGACGGTGGCTTCCAGCTGAGCTGGCACGCGATGCGCACAACCGCCGCCCGGGGCCTATCCGCCGCTGAAGATGGAGCGACGCCCCGCGCGGCCAACGGTCGGGTGGACATCGCCATAGGAAGTAACGGCGTGCCATCCGAGGTCGCGCCGACGGGCGGAGCAGTGGCGGTGACCCCCTCGATTCGTGAGGTTAAAGACATCGACCTCGGTGTCGGCCGCCTCGCCCGCAAGTTTGCTTCCGCGGACGGCCGTCACGTCATGGTCAGCGAACGAAAAGTCGGCGCGGCTTTTCTCGAGGCTTTCGAGTGGTCAGTTTACGATTTTGATTCACGTCGTCTTGTTGGCAAAGTCACCGCGCCCATTCCGGTGGCGCCGTTCGTTGTCACCGGGTCGACCGTTCTATTTTCCACACCGGAAATGGGTTTTCATAACGGCACCGAGCTCGAGCAGCGGCAGGAGGCCTTGCATGCCAAAAGCCTGGCCACCGGCAAAGCGCTGTGGTCGCGCGAGCTTCGCAGCTTGATGCTCAAGGGCCCCCTGCCACACTGATGAGCTCGGCGCGAGTAGCGAGCCGCTCCGTGGCTCGTCGCAACGCCGCTGTTCAACACATCGCCAGCGCGTCGGCGGCCTAGAGTTAACCCGAATCGCCTCTGGGGCGAAAAAAATTCGGCAGCGACCGGTCACAGCGGTGGGTGGGCCCGCATCCAACCGGCATCATGACGCAAAACCAAGAATCGACGCTCAGCCTCGAAGTGGCGGTGTACCCGGTCTCGGACGCCGGCGCGTTCGACCCCCTGCAGGCGCTCGCGCATCGGCGGGTGGCCGCGTATGACGGATTCGTCATGGGGTACGCGCTGCGGGCCATCGAGAACGTCGCCCTGCGCGCGGACGTGATCATGTGGGCCAACCTGTCCGCGGCGAAGGCGGCCTCTGCTGCCCTGATGAAAGACGATGACCTGGCCGCGTTTCGCGAGGCGCTAGGGCCCATTCGACACTTTGCGCACTACGCGGGTGCGGGTCGGGAGGGGCTGGCGGCGGTTGGCCGGGCGCCGGTGGTCGAGATCGCCGCGTACCGAGGACGGCAGGGCGGGCCCCTGGATCGGCTGCAGCCGGCGGTGCACGCCGCGCTGCCTCGTGTCGACGGCGTCCGATCATCGGTCGCCGGGACCCGCGCCGACGGGGAACGCGGCCATCTCGACCTCATCGGGTGGCGAGACGTCGCGGCCATGAATGCGGCCCCGCCCCAGATCGTCGCGATCGACCCGTCGGTGGCACCGTTCTTTGACGCGATCGAGGAGACCTTCGTCTTCGATCCGTTCGAGGTGTTGCGTGTCGGTCGCTGACGCGCGAAGCCCGTTCGTCGACGACGAGGCGGCGGATGATGATGAGGTGCTGGTGGCCCGGGCGGTCTCCGGCGACGCGGACGCGCTCACGGACCTCGTTCGCCGGCATCAGCCGTACTTGTACAACGTGGCGTTGCGCTTGGTGCTGCGGCCCGCGGACGCCGAGGACCTCGCGCAAGACGCCCTCGTTCGCATCGTGACCCACCTCGGCCAGTTCGCCGGTAAAGCGCGCTTTCGGACCTGGGCCTACCGCATCTTGGTCAATCGCTTCCGGGAGGGGAAGCGACGAAAGATGGAGCAGGCGATCACCACCTTCGCGGCCTACGGCGAGGAGCTCGACGCGCTGGGCACGGAGGCCCTACTGCTGCCGGAGCGGCTCGAGCCGGAGCGGTCGTTGCTGGTCGAGGATGCAAAGATCGGCTGCATGGTGGGCATGTTGCTCTGCCTCGATCGCGAGCAGCGCCTCACGTACGTGGTCGGCGAGATCTTCCAGGCGCCAAGCCCGGTGGCGGCCGAGATTCTCGGGGTCTCGGCCGCAACGTTTCGCAAGCGCCTGGAGCGGGCGCGCCGCGATCTGACCGCGTTCATGAATGACAAATGTGGCCTGGTGAACGAGGCCAATCCGTGCCGCTGCTCGGGCAAAACACGCGCGTTCATCCGGCAGGGCTGGGTGGATCCGGCTCGGCTGAAGTTCACTGGTCGTCGGCGGCGACAGATCCGAAACGAAGCGCCTGCTCGGCTGCGCGTGCTCTGCGAGGCAACGGAGGCCAAGGCCGTCGATCTGTATCGAGACCACCCGCTGGCTGAAGGGCCTGACCTGTCCCGCCGTCTCGCCGACCTGCTGGCCGACCCGAGCGTTCGTCGCAGCCTCAATCTCACCGCCCCCGGTTAGAGACTTTGGACGCGGCAGTCCGGCACCCGCTCCCAAAAGGCCCGTAGATCGCGCGATGGGTCGGGGATGACCAGCTGATGGTCTTGGCCGTGGCCGCGCTTGCGAGTGCCCCAGTTTCGGTTTCGCCGCGTGGGGTCTCGTCCTGGCCGGCGCATCTCATGGTTGCCATACACCCGAAGATGGCGATTCGCCAATCTTCCCGCGGTTCAGCCGCCGGTTGAGACTGTCGCGGGCGAATCCCATTCGGGCTCGCGGCTGCACGCCACTGGTCAAATGGTCCCTTCGAGCGAATAGTAGGCCGGAGTCAGTCTCCCGGCCCTCTACACAAACTTCGCTGCCGTCGTGGTTCCCCACTCTTCCTTTTACTTAGTTGTGTAATATGTCGCGATTTTATCGGCTATCCGTGGCTTCCCCGCTCGCACGACGTCGAGTCTCGATAGATATAGTACCGTCGTTGACGTGGTTGCAACTCGGTCTATGCGGGGCGCATGGTAATTCGCAGCAATCGTGGTATGGGGCTCTCGCCGGTTACTGACGAAACCCGCCACGGTGTCGGTCAACCCGAGAGAATGGTGAGCTGAGATGCTGCAGCGCCTGGTATCTGTTGCCGACAGCTTTGTGCCGGAACGGATGGTCGCGGCGGGTCCGGAGGAGATTCGCCGGGCTCGGGTGGCCGTGCTCATCGCGTGGTTGATGGGGACGATGTTTGCCGCGGTGCTGGTGATGCGGGTGGCGGCGGCCGAGTGGCACGCGGCCATGGTCGACGTCGGCCTCGTGATTTGCTGCTTCCTGGCGCCGTACCTGCTGCGGTGGACAGGGCAGTACGCTCTGATCGTAGGCACGACGCTCGGTGCGGTGTTCGCGCTACTGTGCTGGCTCGGCTACACCAACCCCAACCCGGGACTCAACGCGGCGACGATGGCCCTCGCCGAGATCCCGCTGTTCGCCATCATCCTGTTTGGGCCGCGGGTCGGCTACGTTTGGAGTGCAGCGAGCGGTCTTGCCGTTTTGCTGATCGGGATTTCGGATTTCGCGATCCCGCTCGTGCCCACGGCTACGGAACGGGCCGCATTCAACGAGTACTGGGCGGCGGTGATCATGTCGATGACCCTGGTTTCGGCCGGTGTGTTCTACGAACGCGGAAAGGACGACAGTCTCCGGCGAATTCAGCAGCTCGACACCGAGCGTCGAGAATCCGAGCTGACCGCGGTTCGCGCCGAAACCGACGCGAAGCTTCAGCAGGCCGAGCGATTCGCCTCCCTAGGGCGGTTGGCGGCCGCCGTTGCTCACGAGGTCAACAATCCGCTCTCCTACGTGAAAGGTAACCTGCTGTACGTCTCGAACCACACGCCGCCGGCAACCGACGATGAGATTCGTCGGGCGTTGGCGGAGGCCTTGGACGGGGTGGAGCGGATCCGCCGTATCGTCGAGGATATGCGCGGCCTGACTCGGCCGTCCGAAGACGCGACGGCGGAGGCTGATGTCCGTCGCGCCATTCGATCCGCGGTCGCGATCGCCGATACCCATACTCGTGCGAAGGCGAATCTGCAGATGGACATCGAGCCTCACTGCTATGCGAGATGCGATGAGCCACGTCTATCGCAGGCGGTCTTGAACCTTCTCATCAATAGCGCCCAAGCTCTTCTCGGCGGTCGCAAGAACGCGCACACCATCGCTGTACGCGCGCGCCGTATCGACGACATGATCAGGATCGAGGTCGAAGACAATGGTCCGGGCGTTCCGGCGGCCATCGTAGATCGGGTTCGTGAGCCTCTGTTCACGACCAAGCCCGTCGGAGAAGGCACTGGCCTGGGCTTGGCCCTCGTCGAGGGGATCATGCGCAGCTACGGTGGTACTCTCGACATCGAGAGTCGTCCCGGGCGTACGGTGGTCACGCTGACGCTTCCCGCCATCGATCGGATGCGCGCGCGTCAGGTTCGTTCGATCAGCTACGGCGAAGAGATACCCCTTCGCATCTTGATCTGCGACGACGATCCCATGGTCGCACGCGCGATCCGTCGGCATCTCTCGGTCCACGACGTGCATGTCGTTTCCGGGGGGCAGCAGGCGCTGGACTGGCTCGACGGCGACGAAGACGTCGATCTCGTGTTGTGTGACATGATGATGCCCGAAGTATCGGGAATGGACGTCTACGACCGTGTGGCTGGAAGTCTGCCCCATCTGGCTCAGCGCTTCGTGTTCATGTCCGGCGGCGTATTTACGGAGCGAGCGGTCGCCCTCAAGGCGACACCAGGCGTTCGATTCATCAAGAAGCCTATTTCGATCGACGATCTTCGGGCCGTGGTCAGGGAGGCGATGCGGCGGGTTGCGGCCGACCGTCATCCGCAGCACGGGTGAGATTTGGGCTCAGACGCCCAACGCGCGCGGCCCGCCAACCGAGCGGACGTTCGTGACGCCTTCGGTTCGGTCGGGCCCAGCCCTGTTCGTTTCACCGAACACCTCTGTCGGGCCCACCGACACCTTCGCGGCGCCGGAGTTATCAGATCCCGTAGACCCTGGGCTCTCGCCGAGCGTCAAGATGGCATCGCCGTTGCACGACAGCGCCGGCATGAGTATCTCTCGGACGTCCTCCACCGACCAAACGACAAGGCGACCCGTCGATGACGCGACGACGCCTCCGCGCGATCTCGGCGCCCAACGAAACGTCCAACCCCATCGTGACTCGCAGCTGACCGCGACCGACGGTTTCGAGCGAAGTGAGGCAACGAACAGGGAGACGCCATCGATCTATCGAATCGCCGCCGCGGCGGACAATAGCCTGATGCACGACGGCTACTACGGGGGTGGTCCGGTTTCGCCCGACGGCGTTCCTCAATTCTATGATCCGAACACCACGTCGATCGACAGCATCCCTGCGATCACCCCCGAGGGCGCCGAGCCGAACGGCGCGACCCTCTACTTCATCAATGGGATAGACACGTCGCCGTGGTTGGCCCGGGACGGCGCACAGCGCCTCGCCAACGAGAGCGGGGCCCAAGTCAGGATGATTTACAACGCCCGACGTGACGTGGGCTCCGACATTCTGCAGTCGGCTCGAGACCTGTACGGACCCGCCGACGGCAACCCGGCCTCGGCGACGCTTGGCAATATGCTCTATCACAAGCTGAAGGCCGACCAGAGAGTTCACCTGGTGGGGGAGAGCCAAGGGGCCATCATCGTGCGTAACGGCCTCGAGCTTGCGGCGCAGCGGCTGCGGGACGACGGGATGTCCGCCGACGAAGTGAAAGAGCGGCTCGGCAACGTGGTCGTCGAGACATACAACGGCGCGGTACCCGGACCGCCAGTACCCCGCGAGATCGGCGGCGGTACCCTCTTTCGCCGGCGAGGCTTCATCGACGGGCCGACCTACATCCACTACGGGAACCCGCGGGACGAAGCGGTCTTCGCTCGCATGGGAGTAGGCCAGTGGGGAGGCGCGCGGTTCGCCGGCGAAGGCGCGGTCATTCGCAAGATCTCCGAGGGGCAGCGATCAAGGCCCATCGAGGCCCACCTGTTTCGCAATATCATTGACGAGCGGGTACCTTGGGATCAGGCCGTCCGAGAGGGAAACGTGGACATCGTTAAAGACTGACCGCTTCGACGTCGTCGGCCCTCTGCAAGCGTAAGCGCCGCGGATGTTTGCGTCACGGCAAGTCGGTGAATAAACGATCCCACCGAACGCCTGCCGGGCCGCTCGAGAAGAAGATGGCCCGAGCGACGCCGATGGCGTTGACGATGGGAATCGGACCATGGTGTCGAGAGTCCTCACTGTGGTCGCGGTTGTCGCCGACGACGAAGAGATGTTCCGGGGGGACGGTTCCGTAGAGCGAGGCCTGGCGCGCGGCGTGGGCATCCCAGACCACCCGATAGGTAACGTCTACGAGCGTCTCTTGAAACACATCGAACTCCGGCTGAGCGGGTTCATAAGGCCGGGCGACCGTCCTTTCGAGGGCTCGCCTAGGGATCGGAGACCCATTGACCGAGATCCGCCCGTCGCGGATCTCAACCACGTCGCCCCCTACAGCGATGACGCGCTTGACGTATACTCTTTCGGCGTCGACACGGTACGCCACCAACTGGCCGGGACTCGCCTCGTGCCCGAGTTTTACAACAAAGAAGCGGTCGCCGGGGATCAAGGTCGGAAACATAGATATGCTCGGCGTTACGAAGGACGACAGATTCGCGTGGAAGAAGGCCTCAATACCAACCGAGACACTCAACGCCGGAGTGAGGAGGACCATCGCGACGGTCGGCCAGGGCGACCTCGCCCAACCGGCCAAGGTTGACGCCGTCTGAAGGTAAGCGCTGCGCGCCGCGCTCACGATCTGATAAGCGTACAGACCGAAGGATACAGCAAAGGCAACAATCACGGCCTGCGCGACGTAGGCGGTGGCGATGGCGGCCGTCGCGAGGGGAAGAAAGATGCTTCCCATGACCGCGAGGTAGACGCCCACGCCAAACAAGAAGCGCCCGGTGTAAACGTGACCGACGCCCGGGAAGAACAGCGCGAGTAGAGCAGCCACCCAGGGGTGTTTGGGCCGATCGACGGTGTCGTTCACGGGTTGAGGCGCCCTTCGGATCTTTCGACCGACCGTTCTTCCCAAAATTCCCAAAAGCTAACGATCGCCAGGAGGTTCACGTGCCGGATTGTACACACAATTCCAACGTCCAATCGTGTCCGCCACACGGTATGCGTTCAGAGGGATCTCAGCCAGCCCATCACCGCCATCCGATGCCATGAAGGGATCTGGTGACCGTCTCCGGTGAACGTCGGTTCGTCGTGCGAGCAGTCGTACGACTCCCGGCAGCCGCGCATGCGCTGGCAGCTGGTTCCCGCCAGCTCTCCTTCGTTACCGTCGTCGCAGTCGTTCAGGGTGCGGAAGTAGTCGAGGGTTTGAAGACCCCAGGGGTCGTAGGCGATGATCGTATCGCCGCGGCCATGGATGAACTAGGCTTAGTTCCCGCCAAGCTCCGACAGGAACGCCCGGGTCAGCGCTCTCATTCGTTCGTCCGTCGAGCGACTCAGCAGGAGCTCGCCGGCCCGGCGAGCGTTCGCAGGCCTGCCGTGAATCGATTCGAATCGCATGACGAGGAATAAAATATCGTCTCGATAGGGCGCCAGGTTCATGGCCTTCTTCAACGCGAGCTGAATGTCCCGGGGCTCGACGTGTCCGAGCCACAGCCCGGCCTCCGCGATCAACCGCACGGCCTCGGCGTTACCGGGATCTCGGTCATGAGCTCTGGCCGCGAGCTTGCTGCCTTCCTCGACCCGCGCTTCGACTTCGGGGGGCGACTCCAGAAGCTGTCGCGGCCGCATGAGAATGCGGGCTTTGAGCACGAGGGCGCGGGCGTCGTTCGGGCGCGTCTGCAGCACCTTATCCACCAGCTCCGTCGCCTCCGCCGCTTTCTTCTCCTCGAACACCAGGTGTTGCGCGTAGGCGAGGTGGGCCAGACTTATCGCGGGCGCGGCCCGGAAGATCGTCCGCATTCTGACCTTGCCGAGCCTTCCTACCCCCATGCTCGCCAGCAGATAGTCGCGCTCTTCGACGGACATCGGCTCGACCTCGACCCGGTACTTCACATCGAGCGGATCGACCCGAACCGTTCTCAGTCGTCCTCGCCGCATGTACTTACGGATCCGTAGATCCAGCTCATCGAGCGGGAAGCCGAAGGCGGCGGCGAAGGCCGCTTCCTTGGGTATCTTCCGATACGTCCGCAAGTACTGGCCAAGCCCGGAGTTATGGTGGTCGATGAGAAAGTGAACCAGCAGCCAGGATTGCGGGTACAGCAGATCGATGTCGACCGTTTCCGGCGCGAGGACCAGCTGCCGGTAGCTGACCAGCGGCAGGGACTCCAAGACCGAGACCCGCCCGACGAGGCTTCGCCCCAGCTCCAGACGGCCGGACGACTCGAGCCTCGACGCCGCCAAGTACTCCGCCAGCCCTTCGTTGTACCACAGCGGCACCGCCGCACCGGCGCGATACTGAAGATGGTGGACGTATTCATGCAAAGCGATGTGCATGCCCTCGTCGTGGTCGGACGCCGAAGATCGGCCGTCTGCGCGCAACGAGAACACCGCCACCGGCCCGTCCAGGGTCGGCCGATAGTATCCCACGTATCGTTCCTCTTCCGGGCGAAGGGTCTCGTAGTCGCGGATATTCTGGGGAACGATGAGTCGCATCGGCGGCAGGTCGGGCACCAGCTTCACGGTCGTGAACATGGCGACCGCGGCCCGAAAACGCTCCAACATGTCGAGGCGCTCCTTAGCCGTGTCGATGTCGCCGTCGGTGTATATCTCGAAGTTCGAGGTCGAAACGACGATCCACGGCCGGTCGGTCATCAAGCCGGGCTGCTTGGGTCTCGATACCCGAGGCGGCGTTGCGCAGCCCGCGGCCCACACCGCGGTTCCGATCGCCAATACGGTGGCGATAACGACGACCGAGTGGCGCGCCAGGCGCCGAAGACGATGGCTGAACGCGCGAGCCCGCCGCATGGTTGGGTGGGTATCATGCGCCTGATGGCCCCTCCACACTGCACGACGGGTCAGACGGCATGTTTACGCTCCGGATCTCCATCAGCGCACGGTCATCGATAATCGCACTTATCTCGGTTCAAGCAGACCGCACGCGCGGATTCGTGTAAGGTTGAACGGATGACGAGCGCGCCGGTCATTCATCTGCGCTACGGCCTGCGGGAGAACGAGCGCTGGCTGATGGAGCTCGAAGACGTGCCCGAGACCTTCCTTCACGACGCGATCATCGAGTTGCTCAAACTGGTGCTCAGGTATCGCTTTCGCGATCAACGGGCGCTGGTCACCAGCAATATCGCGTGCCGGTGGGATCCGAACGACGCCTGGGTCGGCGTCGATCCCGACGTCATCCTCGTCGATCCGGCCCCACCGGAGGGCGAAGGGCTCAAGTCCCTCCGCGTCTGGTTGCCGGAACATCATCCGCCGAAGGTGGCGATCGAGGTCGTCAGCGAGACCAATGCTGCGAAGGACTACAAAGAGGGACCGCCACGAATGGCGCGTCTGGGGGCCGAAGAGCTTTGGATCTTCGATCCCGACCTCCATGGCCCGGGGCTCGACGGTCTTGGGGGGCCGTACGTCCTCCAGATCTGGCGACGCCTCGCGGCCGGTGACCACGTGGACATGGAGCGACTACACGCGGGCTCGACGCCGGCGTATAGCCCGGCCCTCGACGCGTGGGTGGTGACCACCGATGGCGGGAGGCGACTGCGGATCGCCAGCGATGCCGAAGGAATGCGCTTGTGGCCCACCGAAGC
>JANQQN010000262.1 GCA_028289325.1 Myxococcota bacterium
TCGGGCGGTGCAGGGGTCGACTGGCTGTTGCCATGGCGGACCGATACCGGGACCCGCGGGCCGGGCGCTTCGTGCTCTCCGACGGGGGGCGACGGCGGCGCCGAACGGGCAATGGCCCCCGGGAGGCCGAGCGAGGTCAACGCCGTCAGCCACTCGCCCCGGCTCTCCTTGACCAGCGCCTCGACCGGCGTCGGGTCATCGACGGCCAGCGTCAGCCACTCCCCGACGCGCGCGACCGCGGTCACCGTGAGGGCCACCGCGCGATGAGCGCGAATCTCGAGCTCGAACGGGTCGCCGGGCGCGACGGCGGGCCCGCCGACGATGGTGATCGTTCGATGCCGGAGGCTGCAAAGAAATACGCCGAGGAGGTCCACCGGGTCGGAGAATGTCACCACCCCGGCCGGCGTGGCCCTCGGTAGGGATAGGTTCGGTTGGGCGAGCGCCTCCGCGCCGAACGTCACCATCGGGTGGGCGCCGGCCGCGGCCGTGGCCTCGTTGTGGGCGATCTGCGGGTTCGAGGGGCGCTCCGTGAGGTCCCAGCTCAGCGTTCCTTCTGAGACTGGGTGTCGACGCCGAGGAATCGGGGGTACGTCCATAGAGCCGGACACGTCGAGCTCCGCTGCGGCCGGGCGTCGGCGCATCGCAGGCGGAGGGCCGGCCATCGTGGCGCCCCGCTCGAGGGGCACCCGATCCAGCGGCCGCGCGAAGTCTTCGATGCTCAGTTCGTCGGTGTCGGGGATTTGCATGGGCGCGTGCGGTGCGGGAAAAACCGGATCCTGGGGCGTTGGGAGTTCGGCGTGCGGCAACGCCGCCATCGGCGACGGAGGCCCAGCCACGAGGTCCGCGATCGGGGGCAGCGCCGTCGGGGCGGACAAAGTCCGCGGCTTTTCGAGCGCTTCGCCGACCGCGTTGAGTGCCGGTCGAATGACCGCGTCGAAGTCTTCGAATTCGAGCCCCAGAAAACCGTCTCGGTTGAATACGACGACCGCTTGGGCGGCGACCTGACGGTCGATGTGAGGGACCTCGATGCTGACGGAAATCGCGCTTCTCAGCTCGAACTTCCTCTGTGTTCGCACGAATGCTCGCCCCCGACCGAGGTTGCCGCCCAGCTCTCTGAGGAAGTGGGACACATCAGTGAAGCGAATGACATTATCTGCATCGAACCGAGCTGGACTGTTTGCCGCGGTCATTGACTCTGCTGATATGTTATTGGCCATCGGGGCGGAGCGCTAGTGCTCCCCCTCGGGGCGTCGGGCGGTTGAGTCCATCGGTGGGCGCTGCTAACGTCAGCGTTTGAGGGGCGAAGCGACGCCGACCGCGACCTCTGACGAGGTTTGGCGACGTTTACCCTGTCTGCGCACAGCGCAAATCGACCGAGCGTGACCCTTGCCGCCGACGCGTTTGTCGGGGGCCCGCTCGGGTCAGCCCTTGCTGCGGACGCGAGAACACGGTGGCCAAGCCTTTCTATCGCTACACCGACGACGACGGCGAGGTGCACATCGTCGATGCGCTCGACCGGGTTCCAGCCGACCACCGGGACGACGCCGAGCCGGTACGCTTAGGGGAGGCGACCGTTTTTTTCCCAAAGCGATACGCCCAAGACGCGACGCCGGTGGCCAACGTGGCCCCGCCATCCTCGCCTGGGCACGCGTCATCGGGTCTCCTCACGGTCGACGACCTGCACTGGCCATCTTTTTTGGGCGGTCTCGGCGTGGCTACGCTGCTGTTCGGCGCCCTTGCGGTGATCCGGTCGCGCCGATTCGGCGGCGTCGCGCAGCGACTGCTGACGGTGGGCGCATTCGGCGCGGTCGGCGTGCTGGTGGTCGTGGCTTACTTGGGTGGGCTTCGCCGGGCCGCGGGTCTCGACGACGGCGCAACCGCGACGCCCCAGCAGCTGATCGACGACGCACGGCAGGCCGCGCAGCAGGTGAAGGCGCGCCTGCAAAAGCAGGAAAGCATCATGAAGAAGACGGAGGAGCAGTCTCCATGACGGATCGGACGCCGGTCGAAGTCCGCCACGACCGCGGCAACGGACGCGTGATCATCCGGTGGGATGACGAGTCGCGGCTTCAGTACCCCCTCGACGACCTGCGGAACGCGTGCCCGTGCGCCGGTTGCCGGGGGCACAGCCCAGGCGAGGTCGAGCCCCCGAAGGTGACGGGCATCGGGCTTCGCAACATCGAGGAGGTCGGCGCGTACGCCCTCCGCTTTTCTTGGACGGATGGCCACACGACGGGGATCTACACCTGGACCTATCTGGAGCAGATCGGTCAGCCGATGGTGGCGTGAGGTCGAGGAGGCCGGATGGGGACGAAGAAAACGAAGACCGCGACCAAACGAGCGACGAGCTCGAAGTCCGCGGCGGGCAAGAAGGCAGCAAAGAAGTCGGCGAACCGCGCCCGCACCGCGGCGACGTCGTCGCCGGTGACCCCGGTCGCCGATGAAGACGACGGGCTCGCGCCGCCCTCGGGGGTGCTCGGCCAGATCGTGGGCTTGCTCGAATCGGACGCGGAGGATCATCGACGGGCAGCGGCGGTGGTGATCGGCGCGCTGGCCGTCGAGGACGACGCGGCCCTCGATGCCCTGCGCCGCGCGTCTCGCCGGCCCGACGATCCCCAGCTGCGGGCCCGAGCCGCGGAGGCCATCGGGGCGTTGGCGCCCAAGTCGATCGTTCACGACCTCATGCCGCTGCTGAAAGACGGTGACGCGGGGGTTCGGGAGACCACCCGTCGGGTGCTGGCGTCGGGGCGCGGGGTGACCGCCGCCGACATCGCACAGATGCTGTCGGCCAAAGACGAACGCCAGCGCGCGGGGGCCATCGCGGTGCTGGGGGCGATGGAAACCGACGACGCCCAAGCGCGGATCCTCGAGCAGCTGGTCGACACTTCCCCAAGAATCCTGGAGGCGGTGCAAGACGCATTGCACCCGATCTACGAGCGCCTCGAGGGCGGGCCGGCGGCCAAGGCCGCCGAACAGCTGGTGGCACAGGCGGGCGAGCTCGACTTGACCGACGCTCGCCGTAGCCGGGTGGTTACCGAGCTGTGGGCCGCGCTCGGCCACGAGGCGGGGGCCGAAGGGCTGTGCGCGGTGGCCGCCACACCTAACGAAGACGCGGTGCGCGTTCGGGCCCTCGAGGTGCTGCGATCCGTAGTCCGGGCCCGGCGGTCGGCGATCTCGGTGTTCAGCTCGCTGCTATCGATGCTGGAAGCATCGGACACCTCGGCTGCTCTCCTCAGCCCCACCTGCGACGCCCTGGCGGGTATCGACGTTCCGATGAACCTGGAGCGCCGAGTTCGCGCGCTGTTGAAGAGCGAGGTGACGCCGGTGCGCCGCTGGGCCATCCGCGCCCTCGGGGGATTGGATTCCGCGCCGACGGCGCGGGCGGTGGCCGAGGTGGCGGAACACGGTGACGCGACGGACCGGCAGGTCGCCCTCGAGGTGGTGATCAATACCCCGGCCGGCCGAAACGCCCTGGCTCGGCAGCTGATCAAGATGAGCGAGGGGGAACGGGCCCGCGCCGCCGCCGGCGCCCTCAAACCTCACCTCGGTTCGCTGCCGAAGAGCACCGTCGATGCGCTCGGAGAGGCTTCGGTCGAGGCGCCCGAAGACGTCGGTAACGTGATCATCGAGCTTCTGAATCGAGGAGGGATCGACAACAAGCGGGCCCACGGCAATCTCCTGGACCGCGCGATGGCCCTCAAAGAGGAGGCCGCATACGCGGAGGCCGCCGCGCTGCTGCGGAGGATCGCACAGGGCGCACAGGCGACCCCGGAGGCTCGGTTTCAGCTCGGTCTGTGCGAGCTGATGATGTCCCGGCGAAAGATCGCCCGGGGGCCGAACAAAGACCCCTGCCTCGCGACGTTTCAGAGTCTTTCGCGGACGAGGGATTTCCGGCTGGTTGACCGCCTGATGGAGGATGACCTCGTCGGCGACGAAGAGCTGTACTATCTCGGTTTTTCGCTAGCGGAAGGCGGCGAAGACTCCCAAGGGTTGGGGGGCGATCTGCTGCTTCAGGTCGCCGAGTCGTCCGATGAACGATTGAATCGGATGGCCAAGAACAAGCTCATGACCATGGGGTGGCTTGAGCAGTAGAGGAAAGCGATGACCGAGCAACCGGACTTGACCATAGTCGAGCTACACCGCGTGGACGGACCGATGGTCATCGAAGGGATCGACGGCGAGGTGTGGCACTTCCCGGACGGAAAACCGGGCCCCATTTCGGTCCGCGTGGGGTCGGCGGTTCAGATCCGGGATACCCTCGCTCTCGCGCCTCGGGCCCGTGTCCGTTTGGGATCTCTCGACCTATCGGGCGGCCGGCGAGGGCGAGCGCATGCTCTGGTGCCTGTCGATGCGTTCAAAACGCCGCCCCGCCGAGCCGACGTGCCCAAGCTGCTGGAGCAGCTCGCGGATATCGAAGCCGAGGCCGTCAAGCTCGGCGAGGACCCGCTGGCCATGCAGCGAGGACCCGAGACGCCCCACGAAATCGCCAAATCGACCGAGTTTGCCCGCCTGAATCTGACGTTGTCGGTAGCCCGTGAGCTGTCCGAGGCGGACGCCAGGGCCAACCGCGCCGTCGCCCTGTTCGTGTCGGACGACACCGCGTTCGTCGCCGTGTCCGCCCTCGACGTCTCCAAGCTCCGACGACTGATGACCGCCCTTCGGCGGCCGGTGAATCCGCACATGGTGCAGGACGACGTGGTCGATTCGCTGCTGGATCAGGTCTACGTCACGAAACCGAACTGACGACCGTCCCCGCGGCTTCTGGGCCGGGGCCAGTAGCGACATCCCCCAGTGGGGCTAGGCCCAATGGCGGGGCGCCGAGACCGAGGGTCGGGACGGTGCGGCGGCGCACGCCCCGGCCAAGACGCGTGATGCGCACCGCGCCAAAGGGGGCGACGTGAATTCGTCTCCTCTCCGTGCGTCGTAACCGCGTGATGACCATCGGCGCCATCGGTCTGGCCTTGTCGAACGTAGGTGGATTGGGGTTGGGTGCCCGTATGCGAGCCTCTTTGGCGGCGTTGGCGGCGGTCGTATGTTGCGCGACCTCGGCGCAAGCGGCCGAGCCCATCCAGTTCCTCATCTGTCAGCCCGGCGGGCCGGACCTCAGCCGCGAGCAGACCGCGGTGATGGACGGTCTGTTTCGATACCTCGAACGAGAGATGAAGCTCGACAAGGGCCGGTTCGAGGGTCGGTACACCAACACGACCGACGGCTGCGATAAGGCGCTCAAAGAGAATCCAGCCGTGATTTTTCCTTCGGTTCCGATCTTCGTCGAGCAACGGCGGGCGCTCGACCTGGTTCCGGTGGCTCAGCTTCGAATCAACGGTCAGGCCCGAGACCATTACTACGTGATGGTCGGCGCCGACGCGGACCTCGCGCTGTCGGACCTCGTCGGCAAGACGGTGATGGGCACCCATCTCGACTCGCCTCGGTTCCTGAGCGACGCGGTGTTCGGTGGCCAGCTGAAGGCCGACCAGCTCAAGCTCAAGCCGGTGAAACGCGCCTTGCGCGCCATCCGGCGGGTGATTCGGGGTCGCGCCGACGCCGTGGTCCTCGACGGCGCGCAGTATCGGGCGCTGGCCGGGAGCCGATATGTCGAGAAGCTGAAGCTTCTGCACACCTCCCCGCTGCTTCCCACGCCGCCGGTCACCGTGGTGCCGTCTCGGGTCGACGCTGATTTCGGTCCCCGACTCGGTCGTGCGCTGGTGGGCATGGCGAAGGACTCCGAGGGAAAGAAGGTCCTCGAGACGTTCCAGATCGAAGGGTTCCAATCGACCTCCCTGCAGCAGTGGGCGAAGCTCGAAGCACGTCTTAATCGTCTATGAGCCGTGGCCTGGCCGAGTGGCTGACGCGCCCGCGGGTCGCTCGGATCATCGTAGCCATCACCGCCGTGGTGGGGCTCGGCGCAGCGGTGCTGTCGACGTACGTCGACCACGACGATGACGTCCTCGCGTTCCTGCCCGACCGCGACCCCGACGTCGCCGCGTTTCATGCCCTGAACCGCGCTTTCGGCGGCCTCGAGGTGGCCATCGTGGGCATCGAGGCCGACAACCCCCTCGACCCCGAGCTTTTCGACAAGCTGCGGACACTGACCAAAGTCTTGAATGATGCGCCAGAGGTGAGGTTCGCGCTGTCGCTGGCCAACGTCAGTGATTTCCAACCGTCTCCCGATGGGGGCATCGAAACGGATCTGTTGGTTCGAGAGGTGCCCGACAGTCCGGACGGACAGCGCGCCTTGCGGCAGAAGGTCATGTCGCGTGACCTGGTCGTCGGTCAGCTGATCGCGCCGGGGGGAAAGGCGACGATCCTGTACGCCTTCGCGGCGTTCGGCAGCGACCAGCGCACTTTCGCCACCACCATTCGCCGCGAGGTGCTGGCGCGGTTCCCCGTCCGGTCGGTGTATTTTGGCGGGGCGCCCTTCGTGGCCGGCTACATCTACGACAGCACGCAGGCGGACTTGCGGCGGCTGACGCCGTGGGCGGTGCTGGCCATCGTCCTGCTCGTATTCGCGGCGTTTCGAGACGTGCGGGGGGTGTTGCTGGCCTTGGTGGCGACGACGCTGGGGATCTTCGTGGCCCTAGGCCTGATGGTGGTGACCGGACATCGCTACAATATCGTGCTGAGCTCGATGCCGGTGATTCTGTTCTCGGTCGGCAGCGCGTACAGCATTCACGTTCTCGCCCGTTACTACGCGCTCGCCGCCGACTTTCCTCCGCGGGAAGCGCTGATCCGATCGCTGCACGAGGTCGGACCGACGGTGCTCGCGGCGGGGGGAACGACCGCCGCTGGTCTGCTGTCGTTTCTGACCATGGACATTCAGCCTCTGCGCAGCTTCGGCTTGTTCACCGCGGCGGGCATCGGGGCCGCGCTGCTGTCCTCGTTGACCTTCGTTCCCGCGATGGTGGTGGTGCTCGGCATTCGTCGCGGCGCCGTGCGGGGGCCGTCGGTGGCGTGGCTGGTCCGCGCCACCGCATGGCTGGACCGACGGCGGCGGCCGGCGATCGTGGGGCTGGCGGTGGTCTCTGCCATCAGCGTTTCGTTCATCACCCGGGTCGACACCCGCATGGATCAGTCGGCGTTCTTCGCCGACGACAGCCCTCCCGCCCGGGCCGACCGCTTCTTGCGCCGCCACTTCGGGGGCGCGGCGTTCATCCAGGTTCACGGGCGGGGAGACTTTACGTCGGCCGCGACCCTTCGGGTCTGGAGCGCCCTCGCCGACGAGCTGGAAGCGCTTCCCCACGTGTCTTCGGTCCAACACGTCGGTCAGATCGTCGCTCAGCTCAACGCGGCGCTGGCGGGCCAACGTCGCCTTCCGGATACCTCGGCTCAGGTCAAGGTATTGTACAGGTTCCTGGCCGGAGAGCCGGCGATCGACCAGCTGGTCACCGCGGACCGGCGGCAAGCGGTCATGCATATCAAGGTTCTGACCAGCGACCTCGACGAGACCGAGGCGACCCTGGCCGCGGTGGAGGCGCTCACCCAGGCCCGGCTGCAGGCGCCAGCGCGAGTGACGACCACCGCCGATGCGCGGGCCGGGCCTTGGCTGATCACGTATCTGGCGCAGCGCATCGAGACCCTGTGTCGACGGGCCGATGTACCGCTGACCGCCGAGGCGCGGGCGGCGGTGGTGGACTTTCTGCGCACGTCGCCGCCGCCACCGCCACCGGCCGAGGTTGAAGCCCACCTGAGGGCCTACTTGAGGTCCCCCGAGTCTTTGGTCGAGGTCGACGAGCCCACGTCGCGGCGGCTGGCCGCGGCGCTTCGTCTCGATGAGCCGCCCCGACAAGCGGCCTTGACCGCGATCGTCGACGATCCGGACCAGCGCGAAGATCCGCTGTACATCGCCGAGACCGAGGGGCCGCGGGCAGAACGCGCGGCGCAAACCGATGCGTGGCTGGCGGCGCTGAAGGTCGACGGCCTGGTGTGGCCCGGCGGCCAGGCGGGGGTCCGGCTCAAGACCCGCATTCGCGACGAGCTGAGCGTTCGCGTCGCGCCCTCGGCCGAGATTCCCCAGCCTGCGGTCGGAACGACGGCGGCGTCGACGGACGCCGGGACGCTTCGGATATCATCGTCGGTCAGCGGGTTGCCGGTGCTTCATCGAGGGCTGTCGCGCAGTGCGCGGCAGAATCAGGTCGCGAGTCTGATCGCGGCTCTGGCTTTGGTGATCCTGGTGCTGTGTGCGCTGTTCCGCTCGATCCGGGCCGGGCTGGCCGCGGCCGTGCCCACCCTGTGTACCCTGGCCGTGGTGTACGGCTCGATGGGGGCTCTCGGCGTACACCTCGACATCGGAACGTCGATGATCGCCAGCCTGATCATCGGGGCTGGCGTCGACTATGCCGTGCATCTTGTCGCGGCCCACCGGGCCGCGCTCCGGGCCCAGCGGCCGGATCCGCTGGCCGCCGCCGTCGAGTCGACGGGAACGGCGATCTGGACGAACGCGTTGATGGTGGCCGCTGGCTTCTACTTGCTCACGCTCGGTGAAGCCCGGACCCTGCAAAACGTCGGGGGCCTGACCGCGGCGGCGATGGTGGTCGCCGCCCTCACCACCTTCGGCGTCGTGCCCGCGCTCTTGCCTCGGCGTCTTCCGGACGCCTACGAAACGATCCGTTAACCTGACGACAACGATTCAGGAGAGATGACCATGTCGAATCAAATCCTTCGCACGTGCCTGGCCTTGACGCCGCTGATGGCCGCCTTGGCCGGGCTCGCCCCGGCCCCCGCCCGCGCTGCCGACGCGACGGCGGTTCTCCAGGGCCTCGACGATGCCTTGAACCGCTGGGACGACGCGTACTTCTGGTATGAAATGATCGACCAGCAACCCGGCAAAGATGTGCGGACCTTGGGCCTCGAGGTCTACATGAAGGGCGACAAGCGACTCACGGCGTTCACCGAGCCGGCGGATCTCGCGGGAACCAAGGTCCTGATTCTGTCATCGACCCAGATGTACGTGTATTTGCCGGTGTTCAAGAAGGTGCGCAGGGTGGCGAGCCACGTCACGGAGCAGGGCTTCATGGGGACCACATATTCCCAAGACCTCCTGGCCATCAGTCGCTACGCGGAGCACTACACCGCCAAGCTCACGAACGAAACCGATGACGCGTGGCTTCTCGAGCTCACCGAGAAGCCGGATGGCGACGGACCTTTTCCTCGCATCGTGGTCACCGTTCGAAAGAAGGACTACCAGCCGGCGAAGATGGCGTACTTCAACCAAAACGGCCAGCATGTGAAGACCGAGGAGCGAATGGACTACCGGTGCCAGGGCGAGATCTGCGCCCCGCACACCATGAAGCTCACCGACCACACGAATGGCGATCACTGGACGAAGCTCGTGCAGAAGGAATGGAAGCCCAACAGCGGCCTGAGCGACCGCATCTTTACTCGCCGAAACCTGGCCCGAGGGACCCGGCGCGGTCGTTAGGTTCGCCGCCGCGGCGGCCACCGCAGGATGGGCAGGACGGACGCCGCTGACATCGAGAGGCCCGGACCGCGGCCGCGGCGTATCCGGCGATGGGTCACGCCGGGGTCTTGGCGGTACGGGTCGGGAGGGCCGAAGCCGAGGTCCGCGGTCGGACGGCGTTCGGGGCCATCGCCGGCACCATGTTCGGGGTCATGCCGTGGCGGGGCGGATCGTCGACCACCCGCTGCATGACCTCGTGGGCCGCGGTGAGCAGCCGATACGCCAAGTGCGCGTCGTAAGACGGGTTTTGAGCGCCCAGGGGGGCGCCAGCTCGATTGCGGTACCCGACCGACTGCGCCAGCACCGTGAGATCGTTGTTCGTCGGATCCGAGTTGCTCGCCATGGCTTGATGAGGCGTCGACCTACCGGCCGTCGCCAAGGCATCTTGCGGGGACCCGGCGTATTCGTCAAACGCAACAGTGCGTTTTTGCCTGCCTATTTCGAGTCGAAGTAAGCCCGTCGTTCACAGCTGTCGTGGATCCCAGCCCCTCGCGGATGCTCCCGCGAAGATCCTCGCGTTCACCGGGCAATGAGGACGCCGGGCCGAAGGCGCCGGTCAGAACGAGAACCGTCCTCGCGTCCAGACGATCGATCCGCCGGCGGCCGGGTCGCCAAACTTCGTATAGTCGCGACCCAGAAACAATAGGGCCCCGGCGCCGAGCTCGAACCCGCTGCCAAAGTTGTAGTTGAGCTCCGGGAACAGGACCATGCTGAAGCCTTCATTGGAGAACGGCGAGATGTTCCTTCGAACCCGCCGATCGGCCTGCGCGCTCCAGCGCTCCTCGACCATCGTGGTGAGGTCGAAGATGGCGAACAGGCGCAGGAGGCCGCGACTGGCGTCGAACATGAAGTCCAACCCGAGCACGAGGTAGTCGCCGATCCGAGGCCGGAGGATCTCTCGTGAGCAGACGCTGGCCTCTTCGCCGAGCGTCCCTGCGGTGCGGGCGAACGTTGCGCAGTCGATGGCCGTGACTTCGCGGGCCACGCCGTTATCGAACACCAACGACGAGCCCGCGGAGCTCCGCCGAACCGTGTAGCCCTCGGAGATCCAGTCGCCGGCGCCGACCTCCTCCGCGAGGCCGTGCACCCACTGAAGGTTCAGATAGAAGTGTTGGTTGAACGTGTAGTCCAGCCCGACCACCCATTTTGCGTAGGGGGTAGAGTCGAGCACCAGCGGCGCGTCGCCCAGCCCGTCTTCACCGCTGCCGTTGTAGTCATACTCGCCGTCGACGTTGAAGCCGAGCAGGGTGATGTTGTCTTGGAACAGGCGCAGACGGCGTTGTTCCGGGATGTAGAACCCGACCTCGATTCGATAGCCAATGGAGTTGAACACGTCGGAGATCCAGCTGAGGGGATCGATCTCTCCGGATAGATTCAGGCCGACGACCTTGATCCGGGGATAGGTGAGGGTGGTGGTCGTGTCGAGCGTTGAATCGACGCAGCGGGTCTCATCGGCGGGGTCGCAAACCTGGGCGTCGTTGGGAACGGTCAGGTTCTCGATCGGCAGCGGGATGTCCGAAAAGCCCTGATAGTAGCTGATCGCGACGTCCTGCTCGAAGACGGTGGTGGCCAGTCGAAAGCCGAACTGGATGTTCTCGTAGCTCGGGTCGGGGGTGTCGACGATGATGTCCGCGACCCGAGTGGGGCTGCCTTGCTCCGCCGACACCGCGTTTTCCGCCTGCAGTCGGTACCGCAGGTCTTCGTCGAGGATCGGTATCCGATCCACGAGCGCGAGCGCGATGGCCCCCGTTGCGGGCAAGAGCGCGGGCTTGAATACCGGGACCACGATCCCCTCCACGCTGAAGTCGTCGCCCGGCGAATAGGACAGTCGCCCCATCAGGTTCGCCTGCTGAATGCCGTACAGCAGCCGATCTTCGACGTCGTCGGCGTTGAGGTTGTTGGTCGGATTGAAGCCGTCGCCCACGCCCCAGGCCACGATCTGTTGGCCGAGCCGAAAGTCGAGGCCGTCGATGAACAGGTCCAGACCTTCGATGTACGCGGAGTGGGCCTCGAACCGGGTTGGCTCCACGTCCTCTCGAAGCGACAGGTCGTCGAACGTTCCGACGTCGCGAGAGAAGTTCAGCCACACGAAGTCGACGTCGATGATCGCGGAGAATCGGTCGGCCGTCGCCGACCCTCGAAGCTTCAGGATGTGCTCGTTTCGAGCGACCCCCTTTTCGAATCGGCGGCGCTCATAGAAGTTGCCGGCCTCCACGTCCGTAAGTCGGAAACGCACGTTGGATTGCAGGAGGCCGCCGTAGTCGAGGTCGATCTCCGCCCTGGCGTCCGGGGCGTAGGCGAGGGCGCAAACGGTGGCCATGATCGCCGCCGGACGGACGAGGGGCTTCGAGCGCATCGGCTGTGCGAGATAGCACAGAACGGATTTTTCAGCGCCGCTCGGGCTGAAGTCTCTCCAGAAGACCCTGCAACGCGGTGCGCACCTGATGGTCGAGATCGCGACCGCTTGTTCGCTGGTCACGCCGTTCGGCTTTGGCGGCCCGATCGGGGTCCCAACTCGGTACGAGAGCCGTCCGGGAGGCGGTAGGTGAGGCCAAGGACCCATCGCGAGGCCGTACGGCAGCGACAGATGAATCGGAAACACCCGGGCTCGGGCCAGGCGCGGCAGCTTCAGCCATCGGGCCAGTCGCTCGCCCCGAGCGAGGACGATCAGCGTGTCGTGCGCCCCCGCGTTGGCGATGGGGACGATCGGGACATTGGCCTCGATGGCCAGGCGGGCGTAGCCCTTGCGGCCCCCGAAACACACTCGATACCGGTCGCGGTACGGTCGCCAGGTGTCGAGGTCGCCACCCGGCATCACGAGAACATCCCGACCCCAGTCTGCGAGCGCGGTGCGGGCGATGTGCGCGTCGCCTTTGAGCGCGTCACATCGCGCCAGCCAGGGTTCCGTCCGGGGATTCGAGAGAATAATTTCGTGCGCGAGGTTCGGCGTGGATCGAACGGCCGATCGACTCCGGACACACGCCCTATCTCGACCGGCCCCGGGCCTTCGTCGACCGCATGCGGACCTTCCTCACGGAGCGGGTTCGTCGGCCGCCGAGGAGACCTGCTGCCAAGCCGCGGTCTGCTCGCCTTGGTAAACGACCGTTTCGTTTTGTGTGAAGACGAAACGGTAGCGGACGAAGGTCTGGCCGCGGATCTGTCGAACCCGAGTGGCTTGCCCTTCGAGGACCATCGGCTCGCCAAGGCTGGCGAGGGCCGCGAACCGGGCGTCGTGAATCCGCACGCCGTACCCGATCCAGCCGTCGGCGTGGCGCAGGTCGAGGACGTAATAGGCGTGCACGAAGCCGACCACGCCCGTCAGGTGCACCATCAGGCCGCCGGACACGTGGGCCGGGTGTCGCTCAGGGTGATTGCGCTGGGTGTTGGTGATCGGCAAGTCGCCGTCGGTCGGGAGTCGGGCCTGCACCAGGCTCGCCTCGCGATCGACGGTCAGAACGTCGTCGATCAACAGGCCTCGAGGACCGTAAGGGCAGTCACGAACGAAGTCGGGATCCAGCGCCACGGCGCGGAGATGACCTGATAGCCGCCCTTTGGCAACGGCTTGTGTTGAGTGCGGCGGCTTAAACGTGCAATGACTTCGGTTCGCATGCCGACGCCGAGCTCAGCGGAGACCCCGCCGCTGTCGGCGTGGGGCCGAGCCGCGAATCCGAACGAAGTCACGGACCGCCTCGACCGCCAGTTCCAGGTGGTTTTGGGCAAGGGCGGCGTCGGGCGCACTCTCATCAGCTGCGCTTTGGCCAAGCGAGCCGCGGACGCCGGGCGCCGGACCCTCCTGCTGGAGGTCGACGCCCCGGATAGCGCCGCCCGCCAGCTCCGAGTTCGGCCGGCCATCGACCACCCGCGGGAGGTCCTGAACAACCTGTGGTTATGCCGGATGACCCCCGCCGGGGCGATGAAGGAGTACGCGCTGCTCACCCTCCGCTTCGAGACCCTCTACCGGTTGGTGTTCGAGAATCGACTGGTGAAGTACTTCCTGCGGTCCATTCCTTCGCTCGGCGAGTTCACCATGCTCGGTAAGGCGTGGCATCACGCGACGGAGGCGTGGTCCCACGGCGCCGGTCCGCGCTTCGAGCGCGTGATCATCGATGCCCCGGCCACCGGGCACGCGATCACGTTCTTTTCATTGGCGCGGCTGGTGGCCGATGTCGCGCCGCCGGGGCGGATGGCCGAGGCGTCGACGGCCATGGCGGAACTGGTCGAGGACCACGCCCGGACGTGCTTTCACCTCGTCACGTTGGCCGAAGAGATGCCCGTCAATGAAGCCCTGGAGCTCAACGCGGCCAGCCGATCCCGGCTCAAGATGGCGCCGGGGATCGCGGTCGTAAATCGTCGGTGGTCGCCTTTGCTGCGGCCCGAGGAGGCGGTGTGGATCCGCGGGGCGGCGGGGGTGGCCGACGAGACCCTCGCGCCGTACTTGGGGGTGGCGCGACGTCGATTGATCCGCGAAGCCAGCCAGCAGACCCACATCGACCGGTTCGTACGAGAGGTGGGCATGCCGTGGATGGCGGTGCCGGAGCGTCCCGCCGACGAGGTCGGGCACGGCTTCGTCGACGAGGTCGGTCGACGGCTCGACGCGTTCGCGGCTGGCGATGTGGACGCGCTCATCCCCGAGGTCGCGGCGTGAACGACGTCGGGGCAGCGACGACGGGGATCGCGCCGGTCCTGCACGACAACCGGTGCGTGGTGTGCGTGGGGCCGGGAGGCGTCGGCAAGACCTCGACCGCGGCCGCGCTCGCGATGTACGCGGCGGCGGCGGGCAAGCGGACGGTGGTGTTGACCATCGACCCCGCCCGGCGGCTGGCCAACGCCCTCGGCTTGGCGGAGATCGGAAGTGTGGAGCGACCGGTGGCCGCGGCGGCGTTCGAGCGGGTTGGCCTGACCGCGCCCGCGGGTCGGCTCACGGCGATGATGCTCGACATCAAGGAAGCGTGGGACGAAGTCATCCGTCGCTACCACCCGGACCCCGACCGCCGGGAGCGACTGATGCGGAATCGACTCTACGGGGCGATGTCCACCGCGTTAGCCGGTTCTCAGGAGTACATGGCGATGGAGAAGCTGCACGCCCTCGCCACGCGCGCCGATGATCCGCTCGACGTCATCGTCCTCGATACCCCGCCTGCGAACCACGCGCTGGACTTTCTCGAAGCCCCCAGCCGGATGGTCAACGCGCTGGATAACGATGCGACCCGGTGGCTGCTGGAGCCGTACCAGACCCACGGCCGACTCGGTCGGAGGCTGTTCGACGCCGGCTCGTCGTTCTTCATCCGAACGATCTCCAAGTTCATCGGCACCGAGATGCTGGAGGACCTCGCGGATCTTCTTGTGGGCTTTCAGGGCATGTTCGATGGCTTTCGGGAGCGAGCGGAGGTCGTCGCCCGACTGCTCGCGGCGCAGGACACCGCGTTCGTTGTGGTCGGTACTCCATCTCCCGTCGGGATCGACGAAGCCGACGCGTTCGTCAGCCGCCTTCGTGACCGCGGGCTCCAGGTCGGGGCCCTGGTCCTCAATCGCGCCACCGTCGATCCCTATCGGGCCTCGGTCGGCGTTCTCGCCCCCGTTGACGAGCTCCGACAGCGCATCGTAGCCGCCGGGGGACCGGTCGACATGGCCGAACGTCTACACGCCGCCGTGAGCGCAGATCACGTCCGAGCGGCCCAGGAGATCGAGGCCGCGAAGGCCCTGGCCGGTAAACATGACCCTCTGCGGGTGGCGATGGTGCCCGAACTCAGTGACGACGTGCACGACCTAAAGGGTTTGTCCCTGATGCGAGATGCGCTTGTGCGCGGCTAAAACCACCGCTACGGCGCCGATTTTGTGGAAGTGAGCGCAAGAGGGCGGCGTTGATGCTGCGCCGGACCCGGTGACGGGTGGCTTCGGAATGATCGAACCTATGAACACCACCAACTCGATTCGCTACATGCTTCTGTCCGCGACGGTCGTGGCGGGCTGCGCGGGCATGGAGACGCGCCCGCCGGCTTCGGCGCCCGCCAGCGCCCCGGCGGACAGCGTCAAGATGGACGCCGTGCTCATCCAGGCCGAGTCCGACCCGCTCACCGGACTCGACGGGTACGACGCGCAGCAGCTTCTCGAGGTGGGAAATCAGCGGTACGCGGACGAGCAGTACGCGGAAGCGGTCAAGGTGTACGACCGGCTGTTATCGATCTTTCCCGAGTCGGACCTCGTCCCTTCCGCGGTGTACAACAAGGGACTCGCGTTCGAGCAGCTGGCCGAGTTCGAGTCGGCGTACGAGGCGTTCGCGAAGGTCGTGAAGGATTATCCGACCGCCCCCAGCCACAAACAGGCCCAGTTCCGCGTTGCGTTTAACCTCGGGAAGCTCGAGCGCTGGCAGGGGGTCGCCGACGCGTTTTGGGCCATTCGTCAGCGCGATGATCGAACGCCGATGGACGAGCTGGAGGCTCGGGTCGGGCAGGGCGTGGCGATGTTCATGCTCAAAGACTATGCGAGCGCGGAAAAGGAGTTCATGTCGGCCCTGCGCTTTCACGACAAGGAGAGCAAGCTGCAGTACCTGCCGGCGGAGTACTGGGTAGGTCAGTCGAGGTTCTACCTTGGAGAGATCAACGCGCAGGCGTTCGACGAAGTTGCGCTGCCCGCGCCCGCGGCGCCCGACCGAGACTGGACGGCGACGATGAGCGAAGCGCTCGAACACAAGTGTCAGCTCCTGTTGCGGGCGCAGAACAACTTCATACGAACCATTCGCGTGGGTCATACCGGGTGGGCCACGGCCGCCGGCTATCGCATCGGGTCGATGTACGAAAAGCTCTACGACGCCCTGGTGGACCTCCCGGTTCCTCCCGACCTCGGCGACGACGCGCGCTCGGTGTACCGAGAAGAGGTCCGGGACCGGGTGAGCGTCCTGGTGATGAAGGCGATCAAGGTCTACGAGTCGTCGCTCCAGATGGCTCGCCGGGTCGGCGAAAAGAACGAGTGGGTCGACAAGACCACCGAGCAGCTCGAGCGCATGAAGACCCTGTACCTCGCCACCCTCGATAGCTGACCACCGCCGTCGGATCTGGCATATCGCGGCGATGAGCAGCAGCGTTTTCCGAAGCGACCTCATGGCCGGCAAGGTGGCCTATATGGCCGGGGCGACGAGCGGCATCGGGCTCGGTATCGCCCGGCGCTTCGCCGAGCACGGGGCGAAGGTCTACGTCGTCAGCCGAAGCCTCGACAAGGTGGAGGCCGCGGTGACCACTCTCCAGGCAGCGGGCGCCGAGGCGGCGGGCACGTCCGTCGATGTGCGGACCTTCCCCGACGTCGAGCGGTCGCTGGCCGACTGCGTTCAGAAGCTGGGCAAGATCGACTTCGTTCTCGCCGCGGCGGCCGGCAACTTTCCGGCCCCGGCGATGGGGATGTCCGATCGCGCGTTCAAGGCGGTGATCGATATCGATCTGCTCGGGACCTTCAACGTGCTGCGGGCGAGCTTCGAGCATCTCAACACCCCTGGCGCGAGCATCGTGACCATCACCGCGCCGCAGGCGGAAGCCCCGTACATGCTGCAATCGCATGCGTGTGCGGCGAAGGCCGGCGTCCTGATGCTCACCAAGACGCTGGCCATGGAGTGGGGCGCGGCCGGCGTTCGCGTCAATGCGGTGTCGCCGGGGCCCATCGCGGACACGGAGGGCATGCGCCGCCTCGCGTCGACGCCAGAGATGGAGCAGAAGGCCGTCCAGCGGCTGCCGTTGGGGCGATTCGGCACCGTCGACGAGATCGGCGACGCGTGTTTGTTCCTCGCTTCGGACGCGGCGCGGTACGTGACCGGGGCTTCGCTGAGCGTCGACGGCGGCATGGGCCTGGGCGACGCTCACGTCGGCTGAGGCCTCTCGGTTCGCTCACCTCGATTCAGTGGTCGTCGCTCTTTTCGAACATCGAGACGGCCTTCCAGACCAACGCCTCGTTGCGAGCCGAGCTGCGGTCTAGGATCTTCAGTAGATCCGCGAGCGCCGCCGACCGCGCCGGGCGGTCGGCGACGCCGACCGTGCCTCGAAAGAACCGACGCGCGTCGTCCTTCTCTGCGACGTTGTCCTTGGCCCACTTGCCCTTGATGTGACAGGCCGTGCATTTCACGCCGAGGCCCTTGGACAAGTACTTCATCGCCCGCTTCAGGGTCCGTCCGTTGTCGGCCAGCACTTTCAGGTTCTTGTAGGGCCTCCGGGCCTCGGCCAGGGGGGCGGCCGTCAGCGCCCCGGTGACCAGCAAAGCGCTCAAGATCAGGCGAAGGTTCATCGGTGGGGTCTCCTCGGTTGATACATATGCAGCCGGCTCATCATCGAGTGCGCCTCGGTTTCTACTCGAGCGGCCGGTCGCGGTCGATAGTTGTGATCGACCATGGAGGCGATGGCGATCACGGCTCTGCTCGCGGCGATGACGCCGGACTTCGACGCCTCGCTCCAGGCGGGTCGGGTCGCGCTGCAGGCGCGACGACTGCGGCAGGCGCACGCGGCCTGCGAGGCCCTGTCGCCGCCCCCGATGTCCAAGGAGGCGGTCTCAGCGGAGATGTTCTGCGGCGACGTGGCGCGGGCTCGGCGCCGCTGGGCGGCGGCCGCGGCGCACTATCGTTCGGCGGCCCACGCCGCGCCCGGCGACTTCGCGACCCGGCGAAAGGCGCACCGCCTTCGTCTCGTCGCTTCTCGGCGCGCGAAGCGCCGGCGGTCGCAAAGAAAGACCCGACGGGTATTAGCCGCCGATACGAAGCTGCGCCGGATCTTGGCCACGCCGACCCGGTGGATAAACGCTCGTGTCAACTGGCCGTCGATCGAGACCGCGTATCAGGCCGACGGCGATGTCGCCCATTTGGCATTGGCCGAGGCCGCGCGGTTGCTGGTGGACGCGGTCGCGGGGCGCCCGGTGATCGAGCCGACCGCTTGGC
>JANQQN010000265.1 GCA_028289325.1 Myxococcota bacterium
GCGGGCGGTCGGCGGCGGCCTGCGTCGCCTCGGCGGCCAGCGCGGCATAGAACGCCTCCGCGGTCTCGAAGGCGAGCCGGCGGGCCTCCTGCTCGGCCGACTCGCGCAACGCGCTGGCCCGAAGGTCCGCGGCCTGGATCTCCGGGATCGCCGACGGATCCAAGACCCGCATATCGATCCGGCCCTCGGCGGCCAGCGCGTTGTTCGCCTGGAGGGTGGCGCTGGTCTCCTCGAGCTGGGCCACGATCTCGAAGGCCCGGCGCCGATAGGTCCCGGACACCGAGATGGACGGAAGCAGGCGAGACCAGGCGAGGCGGTGCTGGGCCCGGGCCTGTGCCGCCTGGGCCCGGGCGATGCCCGGTCGCTCGTTGTTGGCCATCGCGAGCTCGAGCGCCGTTTTGAGGTCGAGGGGGGCGGTCCGAACCGCGGGGGTCCCGAAGACCGAGGCCGGACCCGACGCGATCAGCGCCGCCGCCAAAACCGACACCCATCCGAAGGGGCCCATCATGCGGACGTGCCTTTCAGCCGCCATACGAGTGAGAACAACGCGGGCACCACGACCAAGGTCAACACCGTGGACAGACCGAGGCCACCGAGCACGATGGCGCCCACGCCTCGGTACAGCTCGCTGCCCGAGCCAGGAAAGAACACCAGCGGCGACAGGCCGGCCAGCGACGTCAGTGCGCTCATGAAGATGGGCCGCACGCGGCCTTCGACGGCCTCCGCCACCCCCTCCCGGATCGTCGACCCCGCTCGGATCCGGGCCACCGCCCCGTCGACGACGAGAATCGCGTTGTTCACCACGACCCCGATGAGAATGATGAACCCGACCGCGGTGAGCATATCGAACGGCTGGGGGCCCAGGTACCGATCGACGAGAAACAGCGCCCCGAACCCGCCGGCGGCGGCGAGAGGGACGGTCACCATCACCGCAATGGGGGCGATGAAGTCCTCGAACAGCGCGGCCATGAGCAGGAAGCTGATGATGATGGCCAGCGCCAACACCTGCGCGAAGCGAACCTGCGCCTGACGCAGATTGCCGGCGCTGCCGGCGAGGGTGACCTGAACGTCGGACGGGATGATCCCCCGCGCGCGAAGGTCCGGCAGCACGCGATCCCGCAGTCGATTCATCGCCGTTTCGAGCGGCAGGGCCTCGGGCGGACTGATCTGCAGGGTGACGGCGCGGGTGCGCTCGATGCGCCGGACGACCGTGGGCCCGATCGCTTCGTCGATCTCGGCGAGGGTGGAGAGGGTCACGACGCCGCCGGTCGGGGTCCCCACGGGGGCCGCCTCCAGACTCGCGCGGTCCTCGACCCCGCGCGCATCGCGGTCCTCGGGCCCTCGCGCGGTGAGCACCACGTCGACCTTCGGTTCGCCGGGCGGCCCGTACTCCCCGATGAACGCGCCGTCGACCAGCGCGTCGACGACCAGCGCGAGGTCGGCGTCGGTCAGCCCCACCCGCGCCAGCTGGGTTCGCTTCGGGGTCACGTGGTACTCCGGCGCGCCGAGATCCAGGGAAGGGATCGGGCGTACCTGGGCCCCGGGGATCGCGGCGCGGACCGCGCCCAGCGTCGGCCCGCCCGCCTGGATCAGGGCCGCGAGGTCCGCGCCCGCGAGCTCGAGCTCGATGGCGCGCCCACCGCCGATGCGCCGCCCGAACAGCGCGGCCTGGTTGGCGATGGGAAACACGCCGGGGACCTCGGCCAACCGCGAGCGGTACCATTTCAGAACCTCTCGCGTCTTCGTCGGGTCCACTACCCCCGCCCCCATGAACGCGGCCTCGGTCCGCCCGACGTAGAACGCCCGCTGGATAGCCGGCACCCCGTCGACTTCCTTTTGGATGTGCTTCGCGACGTCGCGTTGAAGGTCCCGACCGATGGCCCCCATCTCCTCGACCGAATACCCCGGCGGCGGAACCAGAACCCCGAACATGAACGCGCGGTTGCCGGTCGGCAGGTACTCCATGGGCGGCAACAGCCACCACGCGAGCCCTCCCGAGCTGCCGACGGCGAGGACGACCACCACCGCGGCCCGGGCCGGCGACCGAACCACGTACCGAACGGTGTTGCCGATCGCCCGGCGGATGGACTCCGCGGCCCGGGTCACCGGGCCGAAGCGGATCGCGTCGCCGCGGGCGCCCGACAACAAGACCGTGGCGAAGGATGGGATGACCAGGACGGAGACGATCAGCGAAAGTAGAACGGCCAGGGAGATGGCCACCGCGATGTCCCGGAGGATCTCGCCGACCTCGTCTTGCCAGCCGATGATCGGGATAAACACCACCGCCGTGGTGAGGGTCGACGCGACGATGGCCCCCCACACCTCGCGGGTCGCGAGCAGCGAAGCCAACCGCATGTCCGGCTCGCGCTTCTTCCAGGTGTCGATGTTCTCGAGGACCACGATCGCGTTGTCGACGACCATCCCCACCGCGAACGCCATCCCGGCCAGCGACACCACGTTCACCGACCGCCCGAGGAGACTCATGCCCAGCGCGGTGCCGAGGGTGCACACGGGGATGGCCACGCTGACCACCGCCGACGCGCGCAGGCTCCCGAGAAACAGCAGCAGCACCACCACCGCCAGCCCGCCCCCGACGATCAGATTCTGACGAACAAGGTCGAGCGCGCCTTCGATGTAGCCGACCTGATCCGAGACGACCTCGATGGTCATCCCCCGTGGGGCGAGCCTGGTCGCTTGCACTCGGTCGACCTCGGCCCGGATCTCCTTGGTGACCTGCAGGACGTTCGAGCCCGCTTCCCGAAACAGGAGAAATACCATCGACGGTACGTCGTCGGAGAACACCCATGCGTCGCGCTTACGCAGCCCGAACCGCACCTCGGCCACGTCGGCAAGCCGGATCGGTCGGCCGTCGGGGCCGGTCGCGAGCACCACCTCTTCGAGCCCCTCCGGCTGGTCCGGCGAAAGCGGCACCCGCACCAGCAGGCGGCGTTTGCCGACGGTCAAGTCGCCGGCGGAGCGGTCGCTGAGCTGGGGGCGGAGCAGATTCGCAACCTGGGTGATGGTCAGGCCCCGGGCGGCGAGCGCGGCGGGGTCGAAGTCGATCTCCACTTCCCGGTCCCGCCCCCCGACCAGCCGCACCGAAGCCACGCCCGCGATGCGCTCGAACCGGGGCTGGACCCGCTCCTCGAGCCACGTGCGGTATTGTCCGGCGTCGACCCGGTCGTCCCGGGTCACGGTGATCACCGCCAGCGGGGGTCCCGCGCTGTCGGCGGCGGAGATCACCGGCTGTCGGGCCCCGTCCGGATACTGCGGAACCTGGGACAGCAGGTTGGTGACCCGCACCAACGACTCTTCGATGGAGGTCCCCACTTCCAGTTCGAGGGTCACCGTGCCTTGCTGCAGCCGCGCCTCGGACTCCATTCGAACGAGGCCGGTCAAGCTCTTGAGCGCTTCTTCCTGCGGCTCGAGGATCTCGGATTCGACCTCCCGCGGCGACGCCCCCGGCCAGCGGGTGGTCACGGTCAGGGTGGGAATCGCGATATCCGGCGTGAGCTGGATGGGCAGGCGACCGAGGGCCAGGACCCCGAACATCGTCACGAGGATCACCCCCACCAGCACGGTCACCGGTCGACTGACCCCCAGCCCGATCGGGCCGCTCATCTCCGTGCTCACGGGAGCACCTGTACGTCCTGGCCGGGGCGCAGTCGCTCGTTCCCGCGAACCACCACCAAATCTTGGGGCGCCAGGCCCGGACCACGCACCAGGGCCGATCCTCGCGCTTTGGCCAAGACCTCCACCACCAGCGGCTCGGCCTTGCCGTCGACGACCTTGACCACCCGGGTCTCGGTCGGGCTGCTGAGCAGGGCATCGACAGGCACCGCAACCTGGCCGTCAGACGCGGCGAGCGCGACCTTGAACGCGACGTCGACCGAAGCCCCCGGCAACAGCCACGGGGTGGGCTCCGAGGGCACGAGCCGGACGCGAAGGGTCCGGCTCACGGGGTCGAGCGCGGGCACGACACCGGTGACCCGGGCCGGCACCCGCCGGTTTCCATCGATGGCCACCGCGTCCGTCCCCGGCTTCACGTGGCGGATGAGGGCTCGGCTCGCGTCGACGACGATGTCCAGACCTTCCGACGACACCACCTCCAGCACCGGGTCCCCGACCTTCACCCAGTCCCCGGGATCCACCAACCGGCGGGCCACCACCCCCGCGAAGGGGGCTCGAATACGATGCCGGGCCAACGTCGCCTTCGCTTCCTGCAGGCGCGCTTTCGCCGACGCGAGGGCGGCGCCGCGAGCGCGGGCCGTCGAGCGCGCCCGCTCCCGCTCCAGCTCGGGCACCACGTTGCGGCGGAGGCCGCGCAGCCGAGCAACCTCCCGCTCGGCTTGAGACAACGCCTCTTTGGCCGCGTCGACCTCGGCGGCGGCGGTGGCGACCCCGGCCACCGCGAGATCCGGATCGATCTCCACCAATAACGCACCGCGCTTCACCGGCTGCCCAAGCCGCGCCCGGACGGTACGCACCGCCCCCTCAGCGCCGGCACCCACGCTAGCTCTCGCGTCGGCCCGAACGTCGCCCAAGAAGCGCCAGGTATCTTCGAGCGGCCGCGCCTCGACCTTTACCACCCGAACCCGAGCTGGCGCCTGCGCGCCGGCTCCGGGCCCCGGTTCGACAGGGCCCGATTCTTTCGAACACGCTGACAACGGCCCCAAAGTGGCGCTGACCAGGAAGATCGGCAGCGAAGCAGAGGTACGCATCGGACCTAACATGTCGTCGGCTCCGGTAGCTTGTGGCGTTCTCGGCTTTCCCCCGCAACCGAAAGCGGTCATTCGCTCCGCCGCAGGTCAAGAACCGCCTAGTCACCTGTCTCATGGACTCCTGACAGAACTTCGTTCTGCTCGGAACCCCCGAGCCAGGCGCCTAAACGACCTTGATCGCTCCGCAAGCTCCGCTCTAGCTCCCCTGTCTCCCGCGTTCTTCTGCGAAGAACTCCTGAGACCGGTGACTAGTCATAACTTTTACAACCTCCTCGGCGACCCTGGCTGGTGACAGATGAGGTTGTGTGGCTCCCGCCGGTCCGATAAGCGGGCCTAGATGCTCCGTTCAGCGTGTTCGGTCCTTCTCGCCGCCGCGGCGCTCTCAGCGCCCGCCGATGTTCGTGCGGCCGACAAAGACCCCAAAAAGCCCAAAAACCCTTTCGCTAGCATGAAGTTTCGACTGATCGGTCCGTCTTATCCATCGGGTCGCATCTCGGACTTCGCCGTCGATCCCGCTCGGCCGTACCGCTACTTCATCGGCACCGCATCGGGCGGCCTATGGATGACCGACAACGACGGCATCACCTACAAGCCGCTGTTCGACGGCCAGCAGAGCTACGCGATCGGGGTGGTCCGCCTTCACCCCAGCAACCCGAACGTGGTGTGGGTCGGTACGGGCGAGAACAACAACCAGCGCAGCGTGGCGTGGGGCGACGGGGTCTACCGATCCACCGACAGCGGCAAGACCTGGAAGAACATCGGCCTCAAGGCCTCCGGCCACATCTCGGATATCGACTTTCACCCCCGCGATCCGAACACCGTCTTCGTCGCGGCGCAGGGTCCGCTGTGGAACTCCGGCGGCGACCGCGGCCTGTACAAGACCACCGACGCCGGCAAGACGTGGAACCGTATCCTGAACGTCGACGCTGACACCGGCGTCAACGAGGTCCTCGTCCACCCCCAACGCCCCGACCACATCGTCGCTTCGAGCTACCAGCGCCGCCGTCACGTCTGGACCCTCATCAACGGCGGACCCGGCAGCGGCGTTCACAAGTCCACCGACGGCGGCAAGACCTGGTCCCGCATCAACAAGGGCCTCCCCAAGGTGCAGATGGGCCGGATCGGCCTCGCGTACGCGCCCAGCCGGCCTGACCGGGTCTACGCGGTCATCGAAGCCGCAGACCCCACCAACCCCAAGGCCAAGAAGAAAGACGGTCCGGGCATCTATCGGTCCGAGGACTTCGGCCAGACGTGGAAAAAGGTGAGCGACTGGAAGTCGACCAGCCCGCAGTACTACAACGAACTGATCGTCGATCCGAAAGACCCGGACCGGGTCTACGCCGTCGACACCTTCCTCAGCGTCTCCGACGACGGCGGCGTGACCTTCAAGCGGATGGGCCTCGAACACCGACACGTCGACGACCACGCGGTGTGGATCGACCCGAGCAACACCGATCACCTCATGATCGGCGGAGACGGCGGTATCTATGAGACCTACGATCGCGGCAAGACCTGGAGCCACGCCGATCATCTGCCGATCGTGCAGTTCTACCGAGTCGCGGCCGACAACGATTCGCCGTTTTACAACGTCTGTGGCGGTACCCAGGACAACAACTCGCTGTGCGGACCGTCGCAGACCATGGACGAGTCGGGCATCACCAACGACGACTGGACGATCATCCTGGGCGGCGACGGGTACGAGCCGCAGATCGATCCCACGAACCCCGACATCATCTATACCCAGTATCAGTACGGTAACCTGTTCCGGTACGACCGCACCACCGGGGAGCGGATCCGCATCACGCCTCAGCCCGGCCCTGACGACAACGAGTACAAGTTCAACTGGAACTCTCCCCTCATCATCAGCCCCCACAACCCGAATCGACTGTACTTCGGCGCGGAGCGGGTGTTCAGGAGCGACGACCGCGGCGACAGCTGGACGGTGATCAGCCCCGATCTCTCCCGAGGGCTGGACCGAAATCAGCTGAAGGTGATGGGCCGAGTGTGGGGCGTCGACACCGTAGCCAAGAACAACTCCACTTCGTTTTACGGCAGCCTGATCATCATCAACGAGAGCCCAAAACAAGAGAACCTCATCTATGCCGGCAGCGACGATGGGCTCATCCACATCACCGACAACGGAGGCCAGGCGTGGCGCAAGATCGCCAAGCTCCCCGGCGTTCCGGACATGAGCTACATCAGCGACATCGAGTCGTCTCGACACGACGCCAACACCGTGTTCGTCACCGTCGACAACCACAAGCGCGGAGACTTCAAACCCTACGTGCTCAAGAGCGCGAACCGCGGCGCGACGTGGACCTCGATCGCGAGCAACCTCCCCGCCCGAGGGCCGGTCCACACCATCGTGCAGGATCACGTCGACCCCAACCTGCTGTTCGTGGGGACCGAGTTCGGAGTGTTCTTCTCTCAGAACGGCGGCGGCCAGTGGACGCGGATGAAATCCGGTCTGCCGACGATCAGCGTTCGAGACCTCGAGATCCAGCAGAGGGAGAGCGACCTCATCGTGGGTACCTTCGGCCGCGGTATCTACGTGCTCGACGACTACTCACCGCTGCGGACCCCCGAAGCTCGCCTCAAGGCGGTGGCCGCCACCATGTTCGACGTGAAGGACCCCTGGCTGTACGTGCCGCGGGCTCGGTTCGGCGGCGGCGCCAAAGGCAACCGAGGGGCAGACTTCTGGCAGACCCCGAATCCGAAGTTCGGCGCCGCCTTCACCTACTACCTGCGGGACGGGCTGGTGACGCGCAAGGCCAAGCGCCGCCAGGCGGAGGCCGAACGCCGCAAGGCGAACCAGGACAACCCGTATCCGAGCTGGGACAAGCTTCGGGACGAAGACCGAGAGGAAGCCCCCGCGGTCATGCTGACCGTTCGCGACGGAAAGGGGAACGTGGTTCGGCGACTGTCGGGCCCGGCGAACAAAGGCCTGCACCGGGTGGCGTGGGACCTTCGTTACCCGTCCAGCCGGCCCGTGGACCTGTCTGGGCCGCGATTCCGACCCCCGTGGTACCAAGCGCCCCAGGGCCCTATGGTCGTGCCCGGTGAATACATGGTGACCCTGAGCCGGCGGGTGGACGGCGTCGTCGAAGACCTCGCCAAGCCCATCACGTTCACCGTCAAGGCCCTCGATCAGGGCAGTCCTCTGGTCACTCAGGACCGGGCGGCCCTGCTCGCCTTCCAGCAGCAGGCGGCCGAGCTTCAGCGCGCGGTGACCGGCGCCGTCAAATCCGTCAACGAGATGGGCACGCGGATCAAACACCTGAAGGTGGCCATCGACCGGACGCCGAAGGCCAGCCAGGGCCTCGCTCACCGACTCCGGGTGGTCAAAGGGCAGCTCGATGACGTGAAGGTCACCCTGCTCGGCGATCGCACGGTCCAGCGACGCAACGAGCCGGCGCCGTGGTCGATCAGCCGGCGGATCAATAGCGTGGTGGGGAGCGGGTGGTACAGCCAGCAGGCCCCCACGAAGATCCAGCAGGGGAGCTACAAGATTGCGGCTACGCAGTTCGAAGGCGCGCTGGCGGAGATCAAGCGCATCGGGCTGTATCTGGACTCGATCGAGTCGGAGCTCGAGCAAGCGGATGGGCCGTGGACGCCGGGCCGGCTGCCGAGCTGGCAGCGCTCGAGCGCGCCGAGCCGGGACTGAAGCCGCGATCTACCGCCGCCCCTCGCGGGCGGCGGCGGCCCGCCGACGAACCATCATAGCGGCTGGCCGCTGCGAACGACGACCGCCGAGCCGTCGGCCATGAACGCGGAGCTCGGAGCCCCCGCCAACGCCGGCGCAAAGCGTTCGCCGTAGAGCCCGGCGACGTCGCATTCGAGCTGCGGTTCTTCGCCTCGCCACACGCGCCACTGCGGGTGCTCGACCCGGTACTCCAAGGTCGAGCCGTCGGGCTGGCCGGCGTAGCCCCAGTAGTGCTCAGTGATGAATGTGGCCTCCTCATCGGGGGCCGGGGTCACCGGGTCGCCGGATACGGTCAGGCCCACCCGCTGGGGACGCCCTCGAAACCGCCACTCGTACCGGACCCGCGCCGGCACCTCGCGACCCACCTCGTCGACGTGGCTCATGGGCAGCGAAACGTAGTTCTCGTTGTAGATCGTCCGCGCCACCCACGCGATCGCCCACTTCGGCACGATTTCCTTCACGAACACCACCCCTCGCCGTAGCCCGTCCTCGGCCTGCCGGCGGACGTAGAAGCGCAGATTGACCTCCTCGAAGTCGCGATGAAACGGGATCGTCCACCCTCGGACCTTGGTGTCGAGAAACTGGAACCCCACGACGCTGACGAAGGTCCGGCCTTCGAAGTCATCGAGCTCTACCCCCGACGGGACCAGCGGCGCCAAGACGCTCGGCGATACCTCGTAGTTCAACATGACCAGGTGTACCCAGCGGGCGGTGAGAAAAGCGGTGGCTTCCGTCATCGCCGCGAGCATAGCCCTTGCGCCGGCGACGTGGGGCCGGCCAGATCAGAAAAGCCTCGACAGCCAGGATCCGTTCTTGAACCCTGAATCACTCGATGAGCGCGTCCAAGGAAAGAGCTTCGAAGACGACCCCCAGCCGCGAGCGCGCGGCGCTCATTCGGCGCATCATCCTGTGGTTCACCCCGCTCATGATGGTGGTGATGGGGGCCTGGCTGGCCATGACCTCGGCCGACAACGCGGCCCAGTACACCGACGCGGTCATCGGCGGGCTGATGTTCGCGCTCGCGCCGATCGGCGCCGCGCTGATCCTGACCGTGGTCGTTCGTCTCGTCACCTGGCCGTTTCGGTCGCGGGACTAGTCGACGTCGAACGGGATGCGCGCCTCGGCGAGACGGGCTTTCGATTTGGCGGCCACGATCTGGGCCACGAACTCCACCTCTTCGACGTCGGGCTCGATGTTCTCGAAGTAGAGAAATCCGGTCACCTTACCCTGTGGCTCGAGCACGCCTTCGGGCAATGCCTTGGCGAGCATGTCCGCCGTCGGCAGGTTGAAGCGCTGCCAGTACGAGAAGTTCGTTTGGAAGTAGAGGGGGTCGTAGGCGAAGGCCCCACCCCATCGCCGAAACCGCGGGAAGAAGCGCGCTTGATACGGCGCCACCCAGAAGCCGGCCATGGGATACACCGTCGGCACCGGCACCGACTGGCTCTCGTTGATGTCGAACGGTGGCAGCGCGCAGTACACCCGGCCGTCGGGGGTCCGCAGCGCGAACTCGTTGTAACGAATTCGAATGCTCTCGGGCTGATCATTCTCGATGCTGACCAGTACCGGGGTCACCTTGGTCAGGCGGTCGGGAACGCCCTTCCAGACGTTGGGGCGAACCTCGAGCAAGACCTTCGCCCCTTGGCCGCCGCGTTCGATGGGGAGCGCGAGCGCCGACGACTCGCCCTTCAGAGGTACGAGGGTACCGCGGGTCGCACAGGCGGTGATCGCCCACGACGAACCGACCAACAACAGTCCCGCCGATACTTTCGTCAACATCGCCTTCATACCGGGATTTACAAAAGTTGCACCGGCGATATTCCACCTATCCCGCGGGTTTAACGGTCGCAACAGGGAAATCACGAGCCCGCGTTATTGCTTCGTGGACCAGTTGGAAGACGCCTGCTGAATCCAGCCTTTCGGGTCCTGTTGCCAGGCCGCGTGAATGTCGGCGTCGTGAAATAGATAGAGCTGCCCGTCCATCACCTCGAACTCTCGGCCGCTAACGTCCATCCTCATGCCTTTGGCCATCGCCCCCGAACACCACCCGTCGAACGCGGGCGTGTAGCGGTGGGGCTCGGCTTTGAACCGTTCCAGGCTGGTCTTCGAGGCGAAGTAGTACAGGCCTCCGGCGTGGACGACCTGGTGCTCTCGCCGCCCCTCGATGGGCTGGCCGTCTTCAACGTAGGCCACCACGTCGTAGGTATTGGCCATTCGTTTCGGTGGATACGCCGGTCGACTTGCGCCCCCAAACGTCGGCGGGGCATCGGCCTGGCAGGCGAACCCGGCCGCGACGAGGACCAAGAAGGAACTGACGATGAGCGCGCGTCGGAACATCGCCCCACGCTTACGGCAGTCGGCGCCCCCTGTCATGTACAGGGCAGCGGGCTGAGCCCCGAGCCCGATCGGCGGCGGGCGCGGGGGGCCAAGCCCGCGCTGGGAGTCCGAGGCCTCGCCTCGTCGGTCAGCGCCCCACGAGCTTGCCGGCCAGACGCCTCAGGCCGTGAAGGGGCCCCACCCCGTCCGCGAGCAAATGAATCCACTGCGAAGCGTAGAACCCGCCTATCCCGGCCGCCACCCACCATAGCCACGTCGGCCGCCACGGCAGCGCGTCGAGCCGCGGCAGCGGCGGAACCTCGAGACCACCGGCTTGGGCGCCGTAGTACGCCCCCGCGGCCAGGGCGGCGACCAGGCCGGCGAGGTACAACAGACGGGTCAGCGGGCCGAGAAACCAGCCATGGCTGATCCCTCGGTGGGCAAACAGGTACCCGTAGGGCACCCAGATCACCCCCAACCGACCCCAGTTGCGCTTCGCCAACACCCCTTGCTCCGCCAGGTCCAGGTCGGGGGTCACCAGGTAGGTGCCGAACAGAAATGCCGCCGTGAAGACCACGACCACCGGCCATTCGAAGCCTACCCGCGACGTCCAGGGGTCACCCCAGCCTTCGTTCACGGCGATCGCGACCAGCCCCGCCGCGCCGACCAAAGCCGCCACGTTGATGGTTTGATGTGTTTGCCCGCTCGCCATCTCCGACTTCCTTACACTGAGTGGCCCCTAGTCTCATATTGTGATGCTTTTGGTGATCGCGGCGGCAATCGTGATCTCGTCGACCGCGGTCAGCTGAGGAGGTGTCGACAGTGAAGTGCATCGTTTCTGGCCACCTCGACCCATTCCTGGTCACGGTAGGCCAACGTGGTGATGGAGCCATTATCGATCGGCATTCGCCACGCATGGGTCCGGTCGAGCCCGGTGAGGCCGGTCAGCGTCAGTTTGATCACCATGCCGTGGCAAAACACCCACGTGTGCGTGTGGTCCGAAGGCAACACCGTGGCCTGCAGCCACCGCGCCGTGCGTTGGTACACGTCGTCCTGGGACTCCCCGCCCGGCGGCCGAAAGATCCATTGCCGAGCCTCGATGAGCGCGACCTGCTCCGGCGTATAGACCTCGTTCCTGACCCGCCCCGTCCAATCGCCCTGGTCGAGTTCCTCGAGCTCAGGATAGGTCTCGACCTCGTTGATCGCTCCCGCTGCGGCCTCCAGGCAGTATCGCGCCGTCTGTTGCGCACGAATGGCCGTCGAGGCCACGACGCGATCTCGCGGCAGGCCATCTTGTCGCCATCGACGCCCCAGCGCCCGAGCTTGGGCCACGCCCCGAGGGGTGAGCTCTGCCCAGCTACTGCGACCTCCTACGACACGGGGGGTCTGGACGTTGGCTTCGCTCTCTCCGTGGCGGACGAAATAGACCAGCTTCATGGGATAAGTTTGCCAGTGGCTCGACCGGCGGGTCCGATGTTACCGCCAAGTCGAGGTGACCGCACGCGCGACCCCAGTTCGGGTCAACGAGCTCCTTCATCGAGCGCTCCTTGGCCATGGCATCGACGCCCCCATCCACGGCGAGTGGGTGGGACGGATATCTGAGGGGCCGGCCCTTCAGGGACGAACACAGGTCCGATCGCGGGCGGCCGCCGCGCTGACCGTCCGGCTCGAGATCAACGTGGCGGTCCCCGATGGGCGGCGAATGATCGAGCGGTTCGGCGCCGCCGGCGACGATACGGCGTCGGCGACCCTGAACGCCTTTCGGCGGTTCGTCTGCACGTCCTTCGACGCGATCCGGGCCGGGTTCTTCGACGACCCCGGGGCGGCCGTCGGTCGCGACGAATGGTCGCTCGGAGGCGAGCCGTGGCGGGTCGTGCACAGCCCTATCGTCGTCGAGGCCATGACCCACCCGGTTTCGCCGGCCGACGCGGCGTCCGTCCC
>JANQQN010000282.1 GCA_028289325.1 Myxococcota bacterium
TCTTCGGCCGATGAGCGTCCCAACCCGCCGCGTTCCGCTCGTAGACGGCCCGAGTGCAAGCCTTGATGTCCGCGAAGTCCATCTGCAGCGAATAATATGCCTCGCGGGCGGGGCGAGGTTTGATTTTGTCCTCCTGCCGCGTGAGACCACTGATATGACCAAGCCTCCCCGATTCGAACCCGCCGGCAAAGTCGCGGTCATCACCGGCGCCTCCTCGGGCATCGGCCGCCAACTCGCCTTCGATCTCGCCGACCGCGGCGCGAAGCTCGCCCTCGCCGCCCGGAGCGTCGATGCGCTGGAGGCGGTCGCCGAGGAGTGCCGTCGCCGGCTGGGCCCGGAACGCGCCCGAGACGTTATCGTCGCCCCGACGGACGTCACCGACGTCGAAGCGTGTCAAAGCCTGATGCAGCAGGCGATCGTCGAGCTGGGAGGCATCGACCTGCTGATCGCCAACGCGGGCATCAGCATGTGGGCGCGCTTCGACGAGATCAAAGACCTCTCGATCTTCGAACGGATCATGAAGATCAACTACCTCGGCGCGGTGTACTGCACCCGTTTCGCGTACGACGAGATCGTCAAACGCCAGGGCATGTTCGTCGCCGTCAGCTCCCTCACCGGCAAGACCGGCGTCCCCACCCGAAGCGCGTACTCGGCCAGCAAACACGCCATGCAAGGCTTCTTCGACTCCCTTCGGGTCGAGATCCGCAATACCGGGGCCAGCGTGCTCGTGGTGTCTCCAGGCTTCGTGGCCACGCCGGTTCGCGAGCGCGCCCTCGGCCCCGACGGCAAACCTCTGGGGTACAGCAAGCGCGACGAGGGGCAAGGAACGATGACCGTCGAGGAGTGCTGCCGGCAGATCATGCAGGCCGTCGAGCGCCGCGACCGAGAGCTGGTCATGCTGAAGCGAGCGAAGATGACCCTCGCCGCCAAAGTATTCTTCCCTCAGCGCCTCGACGAGTTCGCGGCCCGGGCCGTGAACGACCCCGGCCAGCCCGGCGAACGCTGAACCGCCGGGCTCGGCCCGCCGCGCGCCAAGACGTCGGCCCTCATTCGCCGGTGAAGGTGGGCTTGCTCTTGCCGATGAACGCCTCGATGCCGTGTCGACCGTCGCGAGTGCGCATCATGTCGGAGATGCTCCGCGTCTCTCGGTCGAGCTGCGTCTCCAGAGGCCCGCTGTACGCGGTGAGCAACAGAGCTTTCAGCCCTCCGATGGCCTTCGTAGGGCCAGTGGCGAAGGTCTGGGCGAGCTTGTTCGCCTCCGGCATCAGCGCGTCGGGCGCCACCACCCGGTTGACCAGCCCCCAGTCGAGTGCTTCGGCCGCGGTGAGGACCCGGTTCGTCAACAGCAGCTCCTTGGCCCGCAACAGCCCCACGTGTTTGGCGAGAAAGTAGGTCGATGAACCGTCGGGGGTCAGACCGGACGCGGTGTACGCGGAGACCAGCTTCGCTTTGTCGGAGGCGATGATGTAGTCGCCGGACAACGCGAGCGAAAACCCACCGCCAGCGGCCGTCCCGTTGAGGGCCATGATAACCGGCGCGTTCATGTGAGCGAACCGGGTGATCGCGCCGTGAAGCGCGGTGGCCATCCGCGTCAGATGCTCGGGCATTCGGTCGCCCTGGGCCTGCATGTCTTTGAGGTCCCCGCCGGGGCAAAACATCTTGCCCGTCCCGGTGACGATCACCGCCCGCACCGCCGAATCCGACGAACAGCGGATCGCGACCTCATGCATCTCCGAGGCCATCTGCAGACTGAGCGCATTGGCTTCATCGGGTCGACTCAAGGTGATGGTCGCGACGCCGTCGCGATGCTCGAAGGTCAGTGTTTTGAAGTCCATGGCCGGTGCGCGCCACGATGACATGGATCCCGAACCTGAAAAACCCAAGGTCGACGACCGTCTCGTCAAAGTCCTCCGCGGTTGCTAACACCATCAACCGCGAATGGCCCGCGACGTCGAACGTCAACGCCGAGAGGTGCGGACGGCGCGGTGGCTTCCGGCCTCGCTACGATCGGTCACGGCTTCACCGCGGGCAGAATGAACTCAGGGACCAGCTCATCCTGAATCCGATACATCACCCGATCGCTGTAGTTGCCCCCATTGAAAGCGATGCTCAGCCCCAACTCGGGCACCACCATCGCGATCTGCCCGCCGTTTCCGGCCATGTAGTGCCCCTGAACGGTCCGCCCGCGGTAGGGGTAGTGTTTGGTCCAGATCAGGTAACCATAGTCGCGGTTCCCGACCTTGACCTCGGGGCGGGTGAACCGGGCCGCATCGTCCTCGCTGATGACTTCCCGGCCCTTCCAGCGCCCGCGGTCGAGGATGAGTTGAGGGAACTTGAGCAGATCCCGAGCGCGAAAACGAAGCCCGCCCCCAAAGTAGGGGCGCCCGTCGGGCGGGATCACCAGCCCATATCGCTCGATGCCGAGGGGCGCCATCACCGTTCGATGCAGGAGAAGCCGGAGGTCTTCGCCGGCCGCCGCCGCCACCGCCCCCGCGGCGAGATTCGAGCTCGCCGAGCAGTACGCGGTCACCGCGCCGGGGGGATGCACCTGTCGAACCCCGAGGGTGTGGGCGTAGAAGTCGAGCTCGGTCGCGTGGTCCCACAGGTAGTCTTCATTGGCCGCGGACTCGGGATCGCGGTCGTCGCAATCGAGCCCCGACGCCATGTGGACGAGGTGGCGGAGGGTGATGCCCCGCCGCTCGGCGAGATCTCGGCCGAACAGAGGATAGATCGGCGAATCCCAGCTCAGGTCCGGCTGCTGCCTTCGCACCGCCGCGGCCAGGATCGCGGCCACCGTTTTGCTCGCCGAGCGCGAGTCATGCAGGCGGTGGCGGTGATGGCCTCGAAAGTAGGCTTCGACAACCAGGCGGCCATGGCGAGCGATGAGCACGGCATGTATGCGAAGGTCGTGCGCCCTGCGGGAGATGGGGAGGATGTGGGTTTCTACCATTTTCCGGATCGGGGCCAGGTCGAGCCCGACGGATCCCGCGTCGGCGGTGGGCCAACCGTCATCGAGCTCCGGCGGGCGCCCGAGGTCCACGGCCGGCGCCGCCTCCGGCTCGGCGCGGACAAAATCATAGCCGCCCCCTCGACCCGGGTAGCGGACGCTCAAGACATCTTCGTCGGGATGGTATCGGCCCTGAAGCTGAACGGAGGGTGAACCGCGCCCCCGGAACGTCCCCCATAGCAAAACATCGTTCCCTCGCCGCTCGGCTCGGGACAGCACCTGAAAGACGCCTAGGTTCCGCTCCCAGTTGATCAGGTCCGCACGCAGAGCTCCGTCGGCCTCCGGGCGCAGCTCGAGCCGAAACGTCGCGGTGTCCGGCACGGGACGAACGTCGGCGAGCCAGCTGTCGCCGTGCGCCTCGAGCTTCAGCGGGGTGGCGTATCGGTTGCTGTCCAGACGGCTCCTCGCCTGGGTCCAAAAGGCGATCGGTGGCCCCGATTTCGGCATCCAGCCGTCGAACCGCTCGCCGGTCGGAAGGGCAAACGACAGTCGTCCATCGACCGTCTCGACCGCGGCCCGATAAAGGCCGATCTCGGCCGACCAGCCGTCGGCCACCCGCCGCAATAACAGCGGCCCACCAACGAGCGGCCCAAACGTTCGCTGAGCCCGCCACGTGCCCGCGAGATCCGGGCTCGGCGACGGGACGGACGGAGACCGCGCGCAGGCGGCGATCAGCGCCGTGGTGATAAGGACGCGTACCGAGCGATTCACGGGCCCATTGTCCTTCAAAACGCCTGGTGAGGCCGAAAAGCATCATGAAGACTTATGACCGCGGATGAAAGCGGGCGGTTATGCGTCCTCGCGCTCGGGGAGATCCGACAAGAAGTAGGCGTTGAGCCTCGGCGCGACGAGATACGGATACTCGGCGAGCTTCAGGGGCCCCCCGGTCGCCGTCTGCCACTGGCCCGCGCCCGAATTCCAAAACGCGTCGGGAGGCAGGAACGCCTCCTCCTCCAACACGTACAGCCACCCCGCTTCGAACTTGACCGGCCACCAGTAGCGGCGCCGCGCCACCACGCAGCTCGGGTCGCCACGGCCTGCGGACGCGACGCGGGACTCATTCCACTTTCGGGAGATCTCCAGCCGTCCATCATGAATCGCGTACGTCCACGCCGACTCCACGACCGGGCCATTGGGCAAGTCGAAACCCATGAAGCGACGCACCGCGTCAGTCCGGCGGGAGAACGCGAATCCAAAGCGCTCCCGGTCAGCCACGAGCTTGACCGGTTCCGGCAAGTAGAACGGCCGATTCACGGTGTTCTGCCAGTATTTGCGGTCCGGGGTTTCGACGACCGCGCGCGTGAGCTGAAACCCGAGGTCGGCCCGAACGGCGCGAAAGTAGTGCAAGTAGGTCGTTCCGCGCGTCTGTAGCCAGCCGAAGACGCCGCACTCCGGGCCAAGCTCGGTCAGCAGCGCCATTCGCTGCCGCTGACCATCCGGATAACGAACCTCGACCTGACCGTCGGCGCGCAGCGACCACGCTCCGGTCTGCACGTTCGTCTCATCGAAGCGGACGGTAGCGGTCTGCCCCTCGTTGTCGTGGAAGCTGACGAACGCGCCCAGGACAACGGTCTCCCCCCGGCGAAACGCGCCGCCGAACAGATCATCCCGGCCGGCGGGGGCCAAGACCTCGAAGACCCACGTCTGCCCCCGAATCGCATCCTCCGGCAGAACACCGAACCTCAGCTGGTCAACGCGGGACCATAACGCGCCGCTGGCCTCCCGCAGACTCACATCGGGGACCGTCAGCCCCAAGGTCCGAAAGAACTCGGAGAAGCGGTAGGTCCGAACGTCGACCTGAACCACCCAGTCGACCGCGATCCCGCCCGCGAGGCTCAGCAACTCGACGTGCGTGCGCTCGAGGGCGATCTGGGCCCCCATGGGCACCGCGGCTCGGACCGCAGCGTGGAGCGACGGGTCGATGAGCGCGACGATCTGATCCGCGGTTAAAAAGGGGATCGTGCGTTGGTCGGGCCGGTCGAACGTCACGGACACCGTCGGCGTCTTCGTCCACGCGAAAGGAACGTCTTCGGGGAGGTTCGGATCGACGATGCTGGCGTGATACGCGCCGCGCCCGTCGGCATCGAATCGCCAACGCTCCCCGCCGAAGATCGGTACCGCGCCGTTACGCTGACGCAGCAACCCGGAGACGTACGGGGCTCGGGTCGAAGGCTCGAACGGGACGAGGTGCCGACGATCGCGAATCAAGGCGTCGATATGGGCGCGAAGGGGACCTTCATTGTTCGGCCCCGACAGTGCGTCGACGTACGCCTGCGCCGCTCGCGCGTCCAGCGCGAGGTCGAGGGTCGTCGTGAACCCCGGCGGCAGGGTCGCGCTCGGATCGGCCAGGTGGCGCTCGATGGCCGCGGCGAGGGGCAAAAACTCGGTGCTCACGCCCTCGTTCGCCGCCGCGTCGGCGGCCAGAAGCTCCGCCCGATTCGCGGGCGGCTGGCCCCCGTTAGCCTCGATGAGCTTTGCG
>JANQQN010000285.1 GCA_028289325.1 Myxococcota bacterium
CCCGCTCTTGAAAGAAGACGAACGACAGCAGACCAACTGCCGATGTCGGGCGCCTGCGTCGCGGTCGCGCCGAGGCGAGCGTGGTCATCCGTATCGGCATCGAGGTCGCGGTCGGACCGCTTAGCCTCGCCTGGTTCCGTTCACCGGCGGTAGCTGTCCGTTCCGAGGTCGGTCATCATCACCGCGGCGTCGATGGGATGACCCGAGCGCATTCGGATGTCGGGAGGACGGCTCGGGGGGCGCCGAGAGCAGGAAGGTCACCGCCCCCACGAAGAAGAAGAGGGAGGCGCCCCCCGCGCTCAACGTGGTCAAGATCAGTAACCCAGCCATCAACGAGCTTCCGGAAATCTTGAGCAACACTTGATCGCGGCGGGCCAGATTGTCGCGAAGGCGCCACACCAGGCTAGGGCGGGAGGACCGCCGATACACGGTAGGCGACGGGGCGGACAGGCTTCGCGTCGGCTGCTGGTTCGCTTCGACGATGTACTGCAGCACCGGCAACACTTCGTCCGGCGTCACCACGGGTGCGTCGGCGAGCGGTCGCAAGGTCGCCGCGAGCTTCGCGCTCGCGACCAGAGCTTTCGGCTCGAGCGGCAGCACAAAAAGAGGGGCCGCGCGGTCGTGCGCCCGGCGAACCGTAGTCTCGAGCGCACTTTGGTGGCGAAGCAGATCTTGGCCACGCAGCGCCACGATCACCGCGTCGGGCTTCGAACCTTCGGGGTCACGCCGGACATCGTCTTGGCCGAACCGAGCCACGAGGTCTCGCTCGAGCCGCTTAACGACCATCGCCCCCGCCGGCTCCGGGCTCGCCCAAAGGAGAATCTGCATCACCTGCAGGGTATCAGCCTCGGGCAAGCGACACACCGACCGCAGTGAAGGACGAACCGCGGTCAAAGGGGGCGCGGACAACCGCGCCGCCACTTCACCGCAGCTTGCTGACCAAGCGGTGAACCCGCAACGATAGGCGTTCACTGGCCGTGAGCGCCTCCCGAAGAAGCGGCGAAGACATCGCCAAGGCGCCATCATGCCACCAGTGACGGCGCCAAAGGAGCTTGCCGTCTCGCGCTACTCGTCGAACGACACGAAGGGCGTCAATGGGTGAGTACGGCTCGGCGAGCTGTACGTACACCGCCTCCCGACCGAGACCATCCTCCATTGGAAACGCCCCCCAGGCCCCAGCTTCCTCCCGCGTTGGCGTCCGCCAGAAGGTTTTCTGCAGACGTTCGATGACCGGTCGCACATCGCCCCACGGATCGACGAGCTCGGGATCGACGACGAGATAATCCGCGAAGTCGACAATGGTCTGTCGCACGATCGAGTAGCCCCAGGCCATGACCGCCGGGTTGTCGTCGGCCGCGAGCACCGGCTCTATCCGTCCGTCGCGGTCTTCGTAGCCGAGGACGGTCCCGTGGTTTGCGCTGCAGATCGCTTCGAGGGTGGTGGTGAGACCGGGAGCACTCCCGAAGCCGACCCCTTGCCCCGCGTCGTTCATGTACACCTCGGGTCGCCCGAAGCGCCCCGTCGGCACGTTGCGCATGCCGAGGTAGAAGCTCTTCGGTGGACCCCGGCCCGCCGACTCCAGAACCGCGCCCAGCGCATTGTGGAGGGTTGCGCCCGTGCCTAGGTCAACGAGGGCGACGGGATCCGGGCCGACGAAGCCCACCTGTTCGAGATACCGCAACAACAGTGCTCGGCGTTGTTCGGCCCCCGCCGTTACATTCGAACGAAAGCCGGGGTCTTCGGTGAGCAGCGTGCGCAGTGCCTCCAAGCGGTCTTCACTAAGATTTTGGTCCCATGTCGCCGCCGGCAAGCCGGCGCGCTCGAGCGGGTCACGATGGCTCTCAGGAACGACTTCGAACCGAGCCAACGCCTGTCGAACGGTGAGACTGACGTCGAATTTTCGAGGGAGCACCCGCTCTACATCCGCGCGATCGCCGGACGTCAGGCTCGGTAAGAGCCACGCCTGCCGGCTACCGTACAGATACACGCCCTTGACGTCGAACCCGAGCTTGGCCGCGATCCGGTTGAAGACGTCATTAAGAATAAGTCCGTCGCGGGAAAGGAAGTACAGCCGAGCGAGACCGAGCTCACGAGCGCGCCGGAGAACCCACAGGCAATAGCCCACGACGAACGGCGCACCGACCCCGGCCGCCACTTCCCGAAGCGCCCGCTCTCGCGAGGTCTCCTGCGCCGCGCGCAACCGCGCCAGGCGCGAAGCGCCGGCCATGGCGCCGGTCAGCCCCTGCGACGCAAATACTTGTTCGTCAAGAATGCGCTCGTATCGGGTGGGATTGCCTTCGGGGAAAGGGCGGGTCCGGATGCCGAGCTTCCGCGGCTGACCGACGTCCGACCACTCATGGTTGCCGGCGTGCACGACGTCGCCCGGTGAAATGCCTTCGTCAATAAGAAGCTCTTCGAAGAGCGCCCCGGACAGTTTCGACTTTTGCCGTTCGTTCGAAACCCGAACTTCATCGCCAGGCTCGAAGAGGCCGTGTTTGTCGAGCTGCGCCCGCAGAAACTCGCTCGACAAATACATATCCGACAAGAAGACGACCTTGCGCGCGGTGCCGCGCACCTCGGTGAGACGGGCGGCGCTGCGCGCGATGGCCACCAGAAGCTCTTCCTCGAGCCCCCGCTCGTGTTCGACGAGACTCGGGACACGATCGTTCGAATAGCCCAACCCAAAGGCGAGCTCGCGATGGATCGCTTCGAGGTCGACGGCCGAATCGAGACCACCGGCATTGGCGAACGCGCGCCGCTCAGCGTCGGCGCGAGCGCGAGCGAAGACCTCGACGGAGCAATCGAGCAGCCCGTTTCTTTCCAGCCGACGCCCGAGCATGTAAAAGCTCGACATCGCCGAGCCCACCTTGCGCGCGAGCACCGTCTCGAAGATATCGAACGAGGCTAAAGACGCATCAACCATCACCCTCTGCCCTCCTCGAATGGCTCCGCAGGTTTGGTTCCATCGTCCATAGGTGTAAACTGGGCGACCGCTGCGATCGGTGTCGAGGCAACTTCGTGCTGCCGAGAACGCGTCGGCGAGGTGATACTCTCTTACTTATCGCGACTGTACTATTGAGCTGACGCCCCGCAGAAGTTGCACATTCGTTCATGCAAAGTCGTCAACGGCGCTATCGCGGAATGGCCATACCGGCACGGCCCACCTCAAGACTCCGACGGGCGGTCGGCGGTCATCCAAATCCCGTGACGTGCGCGAAGGGTGAGTTGAGGACTGGGCTGAGGCCGTGTCCCTGGCACCAGCGACAGCCGGAACCGGCGCCGCAGTACGATCAGCAGAAGCTGGGCCTCCATCAGCGCGAAACCGTGGCCGATGCACACGCGGGGACCGCCGCCGAAGGGGAAGAATGCAAATCTTGAAAAGCCCCCGGCCGGTCCCGCGTTCGGGTCGAAGCGATGCGGGTTGAACTCGTCGGGGCGCTCGAACAGCTCGGGCCGCCGGTGAGTGGCGTAGGGCGAAACGAACACGAGGCTGCGGGCGGGAATACGAACGCCACAGAGCTCATCGTCGACCTCCGCCCGCCGGGCGATGAACCACGCCGGCGAGAATAGCCGAAGGGACTCGCGAACGATCTGCCCCACGAGGGGGACCCGCTCGAGGTCGGCGAGGGTAGGCGCCTTGTCACCAAGCCTGTCGATCTCGGCGCCCAACGCCTCATCGATGTCCGGGTGCTCCAAGAGCAGGAAGAAGGTCCACGCCAACGTGGACGCGGTGGTCTCGTGTCCAGCGACGAGCAGCGTCAGCACCTCGTCGCGGAGCTGACGATCGGTCATCCGTTCCTCGGTTTGCGCATCTTTGGCGGCCATGAGCAGATCGAGGAGGACCGGAGTTATAGATGAAACGTACGATGCCTATGCCCCCTCGAAAGACAGACCCTGAGAATCGAGAGATCGCGTGAAAAGCGCGCTCATCATCGGGTTGGGCGCAGTCGGGCTCCTCGTATTGGTGAGATTCGCTTGGGTGGAGACCGCCCCCCGGGCGAAAGCGCCGGCCCCACGCCCGACGACCACCGAACCCTCGGCGGCCAACGCCGATACCCCGCCCGTCGCGAAGCCCGCTTCGCCCTCGCCGTCCGCGATAGCGCCTGTCGACCGCGCGCGACGGGAGGTCGCGGTGGCGGAGGCGGCCGTCGTCGAAGCGCAAGCCGAACTGCAGGCGGCCGAGCGTCGCCTCGAAGAGCTCGAAGCGGAGGTTAAGGCGGTCGAGCAATTCGTCGACGCGCTGGAGCAGCGAGGTGAAGATCCCGTCCGTCACGCAACGATGACCCGGCGGTCCGCCGGGTTGCCAGCAACGATGGGTCCTTCGCTTCGCGCGAGGAGACGATGGTAGCGAGTGAAACCCTTTGACGCGGGCGTGCCGTCTAACGCAGAGCGACACGGGCTTTGTCAGTCCAACTTGCAGACTCTACGTGTTTAGAGACCGCGCGCGATCGACAGGCGCTGTACCGGTTTCGCCGGACTCTTAGCGCCCGGGACCGGGCGTCCTTGTTCGTCCTGCACGACCGCGCCCCGCTGCGTTGGTCGCGGTGATCCGCCCCAGTTCGGCGCCGCGACGATGGCGGCGATCAGCATCCCCATGCACACAGCGGCGAGGGCGATAAACGTCGAGCGGACCGCCTGCACCGAGTGATCTCGTTCTTCGAATCGGCTCATGTTCGTGCTCACGTGACGGCTTGCGCCATCGACCGGGATGAGTGCGCTGGCCCTCCCGTCCGTGACGCGCAAACGCCTATGATCTTTGGGATCAGGTCGCTTGCTGACGCGCGTAACGTCGCCGTCGCGATCTCGGGGCCAACCGTTGGGCGCTCACCCGGGCTGTGGACGGTACGGCAAAACTCGGCGAAAGGAAGATAAATGATGACGAAGAAGGTCGGACTCGTGATTGGGGGAAACCGAGGTATTGGGTACGCGCTGGTGCAGGCCCTGGCTCAACACTGGGGGAACCGCGGACTCGTGTACCTGACCGCGCGTCGGGAAACGGACGCTGAAGAAGCCCAGCGGGCGCTCGAGGCGGTGACCGGCCTCGCGGTGGCGCGCCTTCGGTTCGACCTGTCTGACCCCGAAGATCCCGTCCGCACGAGCCGGGCGCTCGCGGAACGCCACGGCGGCCTGGATATCGTCGTTCAGAACGGCGCTTACCTGCCGCGCGCCGGTCGACCCGCGCGCGACGACGCGCGCCCGATGACCGAGGCCAACAGTCATGGAACGTTAAGGGTCCTGCGCGCCTTTCTCCCGGCCATGCGCGAAGGTGGGCAGATGGTCATCGTCGCGAGCGGCATGGGCACCCTCCGTAACCTCCCCGAGCACCTCCATCCGTTGTTCGATACCCGGACCAAGGGTCCCGATGCGATCAACGAAGCGATCGACGGGTATGTGGCCGCGGTAGAGGACGGCACCGCCGCGGCTCAGGGCTGGCCGGAATGGGTCAATCTCCCGTCGAAGATCGGACAGGTTGCCGTCACCCGTTCGTTTGCCCGGAGCGTTCGCCCCGACGTCCCGGCGGGGCTCCGCATCAACGCCGCGTGTCCCGGTGTAACACTGACCGACGCCACCAAGGACTACATGGGAACCGTCTTCAAGGAGGAAGACGCCCAAACCCCAGACCAAGCCGCGGCCGGCCTCATGAAGCTGTTGACCATGGCGCCCGACGTTCCCCAACCCTACGGGGAGTTGGTCCGTCACGGGCAGGTTATCCCTTTCGGCGATGACCAACCCTGACCTTGAGCGCAGTCTTTATGGGCCGTTCTCTCGCCGACGAACGGCCACCAGCGCGGCGACGAGCATCATCCATCCCCAGTGGACGGCGATTGACCCGGGCCGACGGCACGCACATCCCGCCTCCACAACCAAGTCCGCGACTTGGCGAGTAGTGGCTGGATCACAAACGTCGCCAATCCCGTCGCCATCGTCGTCGACCTGACCGGGATTCGGGTCGTCGACGCAGTTGTCATCGCTGTCGGCGACGCCATCCTCGTCACGATCTTCTCGGCACTGGCTAGGCTCCTGGCGACAGAGGTAACCGCGCTCGACGGTGCAGACTGAGCTGCAGCCGTCGCCGTCGATGCGGCGGCCATCGTCGCATTCCTCTTCGTCCAAAACGCGCCCATCACCGCAGGGAATATCGTCACCCGGGTTGCTGGGGTCACGCTCGCGCCCATCGACCCGACCGTTTCGGTTGGTATCTTCGATGCCGTCGGAAACCGTACCGTCGTCGGTATCGGCGTCGGTGGGATCGGTCGTAGTGGTGGGATCTTGGTCGGCCACGAACGACGCGGGATCCGTGCCGCGGTACGAAATCAGGCCACGGTCGCTGACCCCCGCGAGCACTGGCGCGATGACCCCGGTTTCGAGACCATCGGCAAGACCGTCTTCATCGGTGTCCGCGCGCAGAGGGTCGGTGATCACGTCGTCAGCGCCGGCGATCCGCTCCTCGCCGTCGGCGATACCGTCGTCGTCGGTGTCAGCGTCGACCGGGTCGGTGTCGACGGCCGGATTGAGCATCTTCGGGGTCGCGGCTTCGACTTCTTCGAAGTCGGTCAATCCGTCGTCGTCGGTGTCCGGATCGCCGGGGTCCGTACCTAGGCTGCGTTCTTCGCTGTCGGTCAGACCGTCGGCATCCGCATCGGTATCGCACACGTCACCGATGCCGTCGCCATCCGAGTCCAGCTGATCGGGATTGCTGTCGTTGGGGCAGTTGTCCTCGAGGTTGGAGACGCCGTCGTTATCGCTATCGTCGGTGCAGACACTCGGGACCCCCAGGCAGCTGAAGCCGACTTCCACCACGCAACCCGAACTGCAACCGTCGCCGTCCGACCGATTGCCGTCATCACACTCCTCGTCGCCTCGAACCCTTCCGTCGCCGCACGGAAGGTCATCGTTCGGGTCGTTGGGGTCCCGCTCCACCGCGTCGACCCGGCCGTTGCGGTCGGTGTCCTCGATGCCGTCCGAAACCGAACCTCCGTCGCTGTCGACGGCCGTCGGGTTCGTCGTCGTCGTGGGGTCGGCGTCGGGCACGAACGCCGCCGGATCGGTGCCCACGAAGGGCAGGCGCAGCCCCAGACTGACCCCGCCGGGAAGAGGGGCGGAGACGCCCGTCTCTATGCCGTCGGTCAAGCCATCGTCATCGCTGTCCGAATCGAGCGGATCGGTAACGACCCCGTCGGCCCCGATCACGCGCTCCTCGCCGTCCGGTATGCCGTCGTCGTCGGTGTCCGCATCTCGAGGGTCGGTGTCCACCGTCGGATCCAGAAGGTCGGGCGCTCCGAGCGCCACCTCCTGAGCGTCGCTCAAACCGTCGTCATCCGTATCCGCGTCCACGGGGTCGGTGCCCAACGTCGCCTCTTGGCGATTGCTCAGGCCGTCGCCATCAAGGTCTTCGTCCTCGTCGAGCACCCCGTCACCATCACTGTCCGGATCGCGAAAGTCGGGCGTTCCATCGCAGTCTCGGTCGGGGGGAGGGATGGTCGCATCGCACACGTCGACCTCGAGCTGGTCGGGAACCGCGTCCCCGTCACTGTCGAGGTCGAGCGGATCGATGGTCCCATCGCCATCGGTGTCCGGCACGGCGGCCGGCATTCGGGCCTCGAACCGGTCGCCGATACAGTCGCCATCGCTGTCCCGCGTATTGGGTGCAGTTCCGATCGCGGTCTCGACCTGGTCGGGAAGTCCATCGAAGTCACCGTCGGGATCCTGCCCCGTGATCACCACGTCATCGATGACCGCGTCGGCTCTCGGGGGCGTCTGCCCTCCGTTGCCGTTGTCGTAGGTCATCACTCCCGCCAGACCGTCGCCGAGCGGTTCCTCGTCCAGGTACGTGAGCACGAGGTCGGCGGGCGTGCCGAGAACTCCATCAAGGTCGGTATCGACAACGCAGCGCACGAGGTCGCCATCGGCGCGAGGCAGGACTTCGAGCCGAGCGCGATACGGAACCGAAGCCCCGTAGGCGAAGCTAAAGTCGGCATCAACGGCATACCCCGCCGAGCAGGACTCGTCGGCATCCACCCGAATGAGGAGAGCGCGCGGGACGACCGTCAACTCTGCGTTACTACCGCAGTCCATCCATTGGTTCTTGGTCCAGTAACACGCGTAATACCGATCTGGGTTCTGATACCCCGCCACTAACCCGATCGCGTCATCATCAGCGCTTTGAAGCGTCGCTTCGACCGAGACATAGTGCCATCTTGGGTGTCCGGTAAGCAGGAAGTTCTCATACGCATCCGCCGGCCGCCCGAAGCCGCCGCTCGTCACGTCGGTTACCGGCGACACCCCACCGTTGGCGTCGGTCCGAAAAGGATCTTGCGGATTGACGGACTGCCAGCCATGGGCACCGCGGGGCCGACCGAAGACAGCCTCATTGCTGCAGTCGAAGTCATCTTCGAAGTAGATAGACTGCGCCCACGCGGTGTTCGCCCCCCCAGCCAGAGCGCTCAGTACCATCAGTCGATAGGCGGTAAGTCGAGCTTCAGAGGGCCATGCCCGACGACGACTCTCCCACATCGTGACTCCTCAAGGCTCCAGCGACGACCGAAAGACTTCGTCTGGTTCCATACTTGGCGGCTCCATACTCGTGCGGCTGTGCGGTGTTCGAATCACCGATGCCTTCGCTGGATGCAATCAGACGGTAACACGGCCGCCGGATGCAGACCACGCGTCGCTCGGCGTCGCGAGTCGCCGCATCAAACCTCGTCGGCCGGCCCCTACCTATCGACATAACGACCAACCGCTCGGGCCTAATCAACGATGCGCCGTCGCCATACATCGCGTCGGGGTTCGATGAGTGCGACAAGGTGACGACCTTGTCAAAGTATGAGGCTATGAAGAACTGGCCCGCATGCGCACATTTAGGTGGCCGGGACATATTATTGGTCACACACCGGAGCGAAGAGTCACTCGCGGCCATACCCGGTGGGAACCGACCGGAACCATTATGACCGTCACCAACCTAACAATGGGGTTCGTTGTGCTTGCCACGACTTACTTTTCCGTTGTTCGCGCCCCTTGCGCCTGGGGTCAGAACCCGCCCTCGCCGGTTAGCGCCGGCCTCCTGGTGACGGTTCGCGGCGACAGAACGCCAACCGTACGTAAGGCTGGCCGTCATATCCGCCGGCAGCTGGCGAACGTTTTGGGTCCGCTCCGTTCTTCGAGCGCATGGCGGCGTGCGTTGGCCAAGCTCGGGGCCCGGGCCGAGCACCACGACACCAGCAACATCGCGCGCGCGGCGCGCGTGGTCGGCGCCCGCCATGTTCTCGATCTCAGGGCCACCAAACAAGCCACCGGGACCAACCTCATCATTCGATTGATCCGGGCCGTGGATGGCCAAATCTTGGTCTATGAAGAACTGCCGGTTCCGCGGGAGGCAGATGTCGCGGTCGCTGACCACGTCTTCCGGGTGACCATCGAAGCCCTCGCGAAAGAAGGGGTACTGGCTGCCGACGGCACACCGCTCGCGGCTAGCGACGAAACGAAGACGCCCTTGTTCGAGGGTGCGCTGACGCGCACATCGACCGCCGTCGCCGACAGCGCGTGGGTCAGCACGTCGACCACCCATTCCGAACCGATGGCATCAGCGTCCGGCGAAGGTATGAGCAACGCGCTCCCTGTCGCGCGCCCCTACCCCGACACCTTCGATTTGACGCTGGGCCTTGGGAGCGGGCTGTACCGAGACTACCGGGTGAGTACCGAAGCCATCGATCGTTCACGGCTCAGCCATCGAGCCTCACCGGTCCCTTTGTTTCGCGTTGCCGCGCGCGTGATGCTCGACGAACTGAACCTCGGGCTTCGGGCCAACTTCGAGTTTCGCACCCAACGGTACACCATCCAGCTCGGCGAAGCGGGCGAGATCGATCCACAGGGGTACCTGATCGATCTCGAACTCGGCCTGATCTACCGGTTGCGATGGGGACGCGTCGACATCATGCCCCGTGCGGGCGTTCGGCTGAACGTGTCGAGCGTTGACGACCAAGAGTTTCCGATTCTCGTGAGCGCGACCGCGGTGACCCCAACCTTGGGCATCGGTCTACTGTGGCAAGGCGACGGCTGGGACGCCCGCGCGGCAGCGGACGTTGGATGGACCGCCGTTTACGAAGAGCGCCCTCGCACCACCGGCGAGCGCGGGCAGGGGCCTGGCCTCTTGTTTCGGAGCGGACTCACCTTCTGGCTCACCGAAGAGCTCGGCGTCGGCCTCGACACCGCGCTCTCGGTCGACGTTCTATCATTCGACGGGGCCTTGACGAGAACGGTGCCGAACGCCGAGGAGCCCGATCTGAGCGACGCGAACCTCACCATCATCGACTGGCGGGCTACGGCCAGCGCGCGCATCCGCTTATGAGGCGGGTCAGCAAACACATATCTACCGGAACGTCACCACCAATACCGCGGTGAGCGCCACCAGCACCAGCGCCAGCGTTCTTGGATTCTTCCAGCCGGTAGGGATCTCGGCCTTTTGTACGCCGGGATCCGCAGCCGTGGTTTCGGTGCCGGGACGCAGCGCGCTGCCTAGACCCAGCAGCAACGTAGACACGACGAACAGAAACGGCGGGATATACAGGAAGTGAACATCGTGGTGCTCGAGCACCTCGATATCGATGAACAGTACGAATCCGAGTAGGGTCCCTCCCAGTAGCGCGAGCTGAGCACCGAAGGCGCTCGCTCGTTCCCAAAACCAGCCGACCAGGAACAGGCTCAACACCGGAGGCACCGCGTAGGCCAGGACGCTCTGGAGGTATCCGAACAGCGTCCCGAAGCGCCCGAGGGATGGCGCCCAGGCCGCGGCGAGGGTCATCAGAACGACGACGACGATCCTCCCCGTGTACAGTAGCCCTCGGTCGGAGATTCCGGGACGCAAGGGCCGAACGAAGTCCATCGTCACCAAGGTGGATGCGCCGTGAAGCGTCGAGTCGATCTGGGACATGAGCGCAGCTACGAATCCCGCGCAGACCAGCCCCTTAAAACCGATGGGGAGGAGGTCCATGACCAACGTCGGAAAGACAGCGTCTCCCCGAGGAAGATCCGGATACAGCATGACCGCGGCCGTTCCCGGTAGGACCATGATGAACAACACCGGCAGCTTCAGGAAGCCAGCGAACAGCGCGCCCCAGCTTGCGTGGGCTACATCCTTGGCGCCCAAGACCCGCTGCACCATGAACTGATTGGTGCACCAAAAGTAAAAACCGAGCAGCGGGACGCCCAGCAGCAGGGTCGGCCAGGGCATGACCTCGTCGTCGAGCGGCCGTATGAGACTCAAGCGCTCAGGCGGTATCGTCGCCGAAAAAGTCTCCCAGCCCCCGATCGCGCTGAAGACCTCGATGGTCAGCACCAAGGAGCCGACGAGCAGGATCACCGCTTGGAAGACGTCCGTGTACATCACCGCCTTGAGTCCGCCCGTTGCCGTATACACCCCCGCCACCACCGCGAGCACAGGGATGGACACCCACAGCGAGACCTCAGGATAGATCACCTGGATGAGCAACCCCCCCGCATACAGGGAGCCCGCGGTATCCACCACGATGTTGAGAAACAACGTGAGCGCGGAGAAGTAGAGGCGAGCGCCCCTCGAGAAACGCCGCTCGAGTAGCTCGGGCATCGTGTACACGCGGGCCGACAAGACGCTGGGCAACATGTAAACAACGAAGAAACCGAGAACGATGGCCGCCATCCATTCGTAGTTGAAGACCGCGATACCGTGGGAGTATCCCTGGCCCGCCAAACCAACCAATGTCGTGCTCGAGATATTGGAAGCGAACAGCGAGAAGCCCACCGTCCACCACGCCATGTTCCGGCCGGCCAGGAAGTAGTCTTCGGAGCTCGACTGTCGCCGGGACAGCCAGATGCCAAAGCCGACGCTCGCGACGAGGTACGCGACCAATACGACGAGATCGAGGGCGGCGAGTTGAGGAGCAGCGGGGCCCATGGTCTTTGGCCGTGCCAAAGACGGCCGCCGATTGCAATCCGGCCGGCCTCCCGCGGCGTCGAACGATGTTCGCGGGGCATTCCGCCATTGCTGCGGTGCGCCAAGACTGGGCCGCAGAGGGCGGCGCGCCGGCGGCATCCCCGTCGCCCACCCGCCGCCACGAACGGCAATTGAGCTGCATATACACGTCACATCAAAAAGACGCCATGACGGCAAAACCAAGAGATGTCGCGGCCAATATGACGAGGCGGTCGATCGTTGCCGCCGGGGCAGGATTCGTTTCAGTGGCGGAAACAACCCCCACTCGACTCCGGTCGTTGAAGCATTGAGTCGCCATGATCGACTCACCTCCACCGCGCCCCGCCCCCACAACTACGTATATGGCAACTCGCCCGGCCCTCACGACGGCGTCTATATCTCTGAGAACGTTTTGACTCGGCGACACACATGAAGACCTTCGTTTTCGCGATCGACGGCCTCGCTGGGTCCGCGAGCTAAGAGATGGGCTCAAGTCCGTGTCACACGTAGTAGACCGCCTTTTGCGGATTCCGGCGCGGACTTGCCCACATCGCCGCGAATCAGTGGCAATCACCTTGCAATCGTTCGGTAGGCCTCATAAGCAGCGTCACGAATGGTTGCCCAGCCTTCGCTTCTTTCGCCGCCATGGATCGATGCTGACCGGGTCGAAGAGATAGCGAAACGGGCGGAAGAGGTCTTAGACGGATTGCTTGGGCCGGCGGAAGCGCGCCCGTCGACCGGTCCGTCGATCTACCACGCGCTGGTCGAGCATCGGGACCGATACGCCAACCATGGCGACGTGCGCGCGCTTGCCCCCCACCCCGCGTTGAACGCTCAGCTGGGCCGCATGGTCAGCATACTGCAGGGTGAGGGGTTCGGCCCAAACGAAGCGAGCTTCGGGACCGCGGTCGATCGAGCCATGGCACGGCGGGTCGACGGCTGCCCGACCTTGGCTCGTCGGGCGACGGAGCTCCGACAGATCGCGAAAGACGCGGAAGCCGAAATGGAGCGGCACTTCTCGACCCGATGGATCGAGCGGCTCAGCGACGCGACGTGGTCGGCATCTCGAGGCGGCTCCTTGTTTGAATTGATGAGCGACTTTCCGTACCGCGATGGGTACCTCGAACTCGTCCAGGCAGAAGCCAAGCTGTTGAACGATCCGCAGCGCATCGTATTCGGCGGAGGCGGCCCGCTCCCCATCAGCGGCCTGCTTCTCGCGTCCATCACCGGCGCTGAGGTCGTGCTCGTTGATTCGGACGCCGAGGCCGCCCAGCGATCCTCTCGGCTGATTCGAGGCCTGGAAGCACGAGGTCTCATGGCCTTCGGCCAGGTCGAGGTTCGGCACGGAGAATTGGCCGAGATCCCCCTAACTGAGCCGTGCAGCGGAATCGTGGTCGCGAGCTTGGTCGACACCGACGCCAAGCTGAAGCTCGCCCACCGGTTGGTCGCCAGCAGCGGCCCACGCCCCCCGCTCGTGCTGCGCTCGGCGATCGGGATGTGCGGCCGCATTGCGTATCATGCGATTCCCCGCGACGCCGTGATCGCGACCGGACTGACGTACGGGGGAGAGCTGGTTCCATCCAACCACGTCGTCAGCGACCTCGATCCCCTGACCGCGCAGCGCTTCGACGTCCGTACCGACCGATCCGAGACCCTGTTAGGGGTCGTGTCCTCGTCCGTGCTCAACAGCACGGAGCTGTACCTGTCCGCGCCCGGTCCGACCTGAGGGTTTCAGGGCCGGGCGCCGCCCGTCTCAGCCATCGGCGTCCGTGGGCGCGAAACGTGCGGCCAATGTACGACAACGCTGTCCTGCCACCCGTCCGAGTGGTAAGCTGCTGGCTCGTGAGCGACCTTCGGGACCAGATCCGCGAGAAGATTCGGGGCGCAGGACTCCGCTGCACGCCGGGCCGCGTGGCGGTGTATGAAGCCCTCCTACATGCCACCCAGCCGCTAACCCATCGAGATCTCGTCGCCCACATGACCGCGGTGGGGGTCGATCAGGCGACGGTTTACCGGAACTTGGTAGACCTCGCGGAAGTCGGCTTGCTCCGCCGCTCGGACCTCGGCGACCACACGTGGCGTTTCGAGGTCCCCCGAGCCGACGATCCTGAAGGAGGACACCCTCACTTCGTGTGCGTCGAGTGCGGAGACATCCAGTGCCTTTCCGGCGTGGAGCTCAACGTGCCTCGGGCCCGCAGTCTGCCTCGCGCGCTCCGTAAGAAGGATGTCGAACTGCAGATCCGTGGTCTGTGCGACAACTGCCTCTGATCGTCGAGCCCCTATCTCCGCCTCTTCTCTGCGTTCATCCGTCCAATAGCGTCATCCCTCCTCGGCCCCTACGAGACAATTTTTACGGCTTGTTCACTGTTGCAATCGAATTGCATGCGCCTATTCTGCAGTCAGATTGAATATGCAATCCAGGACGATTGCGTAGACGATCAGAGAATGGGAGTGCCCATCCCTCCGGGTGCTCCCATTCTCGACCCCATCGAAGTTCCACCAAACGACGGGCAGGCACCGGCGTTTTTCGGACGGAGTACGCATGCTTGAGGCAAAGGGACTGAGCAAGACCTACGGCACCACGACCGCGCTGGACGCGCTCGACCTCTCGGTCGATCCCGGCGAGATTGTTTGTCTCCTCGGGGCTAACGGCGCAGGCAAGACCACGACGATCAACCTCTTCTTGGCCTTCATCGAGCCGACTTCGGGCTCGGCCTACGTCGACGGTCGCAACGTCCATGAAGCGCCGACCGACACCAAGAAGTCCCTCGCCTATATTCCTGAACAGGTCGCGCTTTATCCGGCTCTGTCCGGCCTGGAGAATCTTCGCTTCTTCTCCGAGTTATCGGGTCACCGCTTCCGCTCCCCCGCGCCCCTGTACGAGTTTCTGGAGAAGACCGGTATCGATCGCCACACCGCCGACCGTCGGGTGTCTAGCTACTCCAAGGGCATGCGCCAGAAGATCGGCATCGCGGCCGCGCTGGCGAAGGAGGCCACCTCGTTCCTTCTCGACGAACCTCTTTCGGGCCTCGACCCCAAGGCCGCTAACGAGTTTGTCGGCGTCTTGCGCGACCTCAAGGACAAAGGCGCGGCGGTGCTCATGGCGACCCATGATATCTTCAGGTCCCGGGAAGCCGCGACGCGTATCGGGATCATGAAGTCCGGGCAGCTGGTGCAGGAACTCGTCCCCGAATCGGTCCATCAAAACGAACTCGAAGCCATCTATCTTCAGCACATGCACGATGGGTCGGCGCGGACCGAGGTGGCTCAGTGAGTTGGACCATCGCCAAGAAGGAGCTGATGGAGTACCGGCGCGACGGCCGGGTACTCGCGCTTGCGGTGCTGATTCTCGGTTTGGGGGTCGCGGCCGCAGTTCATGGGCGTAGCGCCGTCGACGCGATGGAACGGGAACGGATCGTCGCCCAGGAAATCGATCGAGACATCTGGGACGATCAGGGCCCAAAGAATCCTCACACGGCCGCTCACTTTTCGCGCTACGCATTTCGTCCCATATCCCCGCTCGCTGTCTTCGACCCGGGATTGACCGCCTACGTCGGCCGCGTTGTGTGGCTGGAGGCCCACCACCGCGACCCGGCCGGACTTCGCCCCATCGACGACGCAGTGGAGATTCAACGGTTTGCCGGCCTGAGCCCAGCATGGATCCTCCAGTGTCTCATCCCCCTCCTCATCGTTCTTCTGGCGTTTTCCAGTGTCGCGGGAGAACGCGAGCGAGGGACGCTGAGGTACCTCATGAGCAGCGGCATCAAACCGATCGCCATCTTCTCGGGCAAGTCGACGGCTATCCTCCTCCTCCTTGTGGCCCTGCTGCCCGTCGTCCTGGCGGGTGTGTTCTTCGCCGGCGTCGATGGACAGATTCCGGACTCTCCGTGGCGAGTCGGAATCTTGGTGATCGCTTACGGGGTCTACCTCGGGGGCTTCACCTTCGCCGCGATCGGAGCGTCAGCTCGCCTTCGGCGCTCGAAGACGGCGCTCGTCGCGCTCCTTGGTTTCTGGGTCGTAAGCACGGTCGTCGTGCCGCGATTCTCCGCCGATCTGAGCGACATGCTGTTCCCTGCCCCCGAGGGCTCGGACTTTTGGTCGCAGCTTGGCGCAGAGTCAGGGGATGCGTTTTGGAGCAAGGAAGCAAAGCCGGTTCGCGATAAGGTCCGGGACGACCTCCTCAAGAAGCACGGCGTGAGCAAGGTCGAGGACCTACCGATCAACTTCGATGGTTATCTCCTTCAAGCCAGCGAAGAGTTTGCCAACGAAGTATTCGACCGACGTTATGGAGAGCTGGCCGCGCTATACGAACAGCAGAGCAACTTCGCCCGGTTGTTCACGTTGCTCTCACCGACCATCGCCGTGGCCCGACTCTCCAGCGCGATGGCCGGAACGGACCGATACGCGCATCAACACTTTACCGATGCCGCGGAAACCTTCCGGCGGGGCTTCATCAAGATGCTCAATCAAGACATGATCGACAATGCGGGGCCCCAAGGTTACGCGTACCTGGCCGACGGTGCCCTGTGGAAGAAGACCCCCGACTTTGAGTACACCGCGCCACCCATCGGACAGGTCTGGGGTCATGTGTGGGTGGATGCCGCCGTTCTTGGTGGATGGGCGCTGCTCGGGTTGGCTATCGCGTTTTCGGGCGTTCGACTGAGCTTCAAGCAGGAGGCGCAAGCATGAGTATTACGGCGGCTGTCGCCCATGAGCGACGAAGCCTGTGGACCAACTCCGCGACGTTGGCGGCCCTCGCGTTGGCGTTACTGGTTTCGTTCTATGCCCTCTTTCGGGGGGCCGTGCACCGTGAAGCGTCCGCGTCGTCGGTTCGAACTTTTGTCGCGGACAACGAAAGCAAAGCCAAGGAAGCTCGGGATCGTCTCATTGCCGTCGAACAAGGAACGGTCGCCGCCAAAGACGATCGCTGGGCCGGGCTCGCGATGAATGTTTCGCCCGCCGCGGCCGCTGAGCCCGGGCCTCTCGCCGATTTTGCGGTGGGTGTCTCGGACATTCAGCCGTCCGTAGCCAGGGTGACGCAGTGGCGGACCGTGGACCGGTTGTTCTCGAACTACGAGTTCGAAAGCCCGGCCGCCATCGCAGCCGGACCGTTCGATTTCGCGTTTGTCGTGATCTTCATTCTTCCGCTGCTGATGATCGTGCTCAGCTACGACACGCTTTCGGGCGAGCATGATGGCGGGCGACTGGGCTTACTATTGTCTCACCCGGTCTCCGTGCGCCGTCTCGTATTCGCGAAGCTTCGCGTGCGGCTGGGGGCGGTTTTGGCCGTGTTTCTTCTCGCGTCCGTGGTCGGATTCTTCTTCGGCGCCAGCGATGCGGACTCCGGCCACCGCCTGGGCCGGTTCGTCGTGTGGACCATGCTCGGCGGGGTGTACCTCGGTTGGTGGGCGCTCCTCATCGCTTGGATCGTGAGCCTCAACCGCCGCAGCGAAACGACGATCCTGGCGATGATCGCGCTGTGGGCATTCAACGGTCTCATCGGCCCCGCGACGCTCGCTGCGGCGACCGAATCAATGTATCCGTCTCCGTCGCGACTGGGTTTCCTGTCGGAGATCCGGAGAACCTCCAACGAGGCCTACAAGTCGAAGCGTGAGCTCACCAAGGGGCTTGCTCTCGAACACCACGATCTGGCCGCTGATGCCTACTCGCTGCCGGAATACATTCGGACCGCGTTCGTGGTCACGCAGACCGTGGAGCGGAAGGTGCAGCCGATCATCGACGAGTTCGACGCGACACACGCCGCGCGGCGCGCGTTCATGAGAACCATTCAGTACGCGTCACCGGCGGTCGTCGCTCTGCAGGCCTTCAACGACGTCGCGGGAACCAGCCTCGATCGTCAAAAGCGATTCGAAAAGCAAGCTCGCCAATATAAGCGAACGCTGGCCGACCGTCTCGCCCCGAACGTCTTGGCTGGCCAGCGACTCACGGTGGCCGAGCTCGATGAGATGCCCACGTTTGTCTTCGCCGAATCGTCCTTGTCCACCGTTCTCGGGCGGACCGCGTGGCCGATAGCTTTCTTCGTGGTCCTCGGCCTCGTTTTCGGAATGCTTGCTCGTCACAATCTAGACCGACTGCAAACGCGAATTCGAGAACGCTGAGGAAGCCGGGCAAGGGCGGCGCAGACAGCGGGGCGTTGGCGGGCGATCGTCGTGGCGGCTCGAGGCGGGCCCGCGATGACGCGCCTTTCAGCCGGCGTTGTCGTAGGTTGAACCACTCAAAGTTCTTTCCCTGGTTCAGGCTTCAACCATGAGGTCCGAGGGACGATTCGATCTTCACGTGACCGCCGCCGTGTTCGAAAGCCCTCGCCGCAAATGACCATCGATGACTGACGTAATGCGTTCGAACAGGCGGCTTCCGGAGGCCGTGGACCATGAGGAAACCTGAATGCCACTCGAACGATGAACGCAATCGCCGGGCCTCTGTGAGTGGGATCGATCCTCTTCGACACGCGAGCCCGACTCCGTGGCCAGCGCGTCCGATTGGCTTCGATCCTCGTCCTAGGCGAGGATAGCGGATCGTCAAAGTGCACGGGCATCGAAGGTGGTGGTCCGGAGCATCTGACTGCTTGCGACGACACTCGGCAGGACTGACGCGCCATCTCCACCCCACGGAGGCGCCTGAGGTCCTCCAGCAGGCCGAGCTGCTGGTCATGGCTCAGATCTTACAGTGGGCCGCGTGCATCACCGGCACGATCATCAATGCCACCAATGGCGGTTTCGCGGCGGCGGGTGCGAACTTCGCGGCCTTGTGGGTTGGCATCGTCGTCATCAAGAACCTGAAGTCGGCCCGCAGCGTACAGATCGGCTCGTGGGCCTTCGTCTTAAGCTGCTTTGGCGTCATCGGCGCCGACGTGGTCTACGCAAACGCGCATGGAGACGCGTTCTACGTCTTTCTGTTCCTGGCTCCCCTGATCTATGGATTCGTCTTGGACGTCAAAAGCCTATGGCTTCTGTTTCCGATGTTCACGGTCGTGACCGTGGACCTGGCCGACTCGCGGCTCGACCTACTCGTCAACGGTACCCTCGGCGACGTCGAAACGGTGCCGATCATCGTGTACTGTACCGCCTACCTCGTTTCGTCGGGCGCGGTCACCTGCTTCATCATCGTACACCAACGGGCGCTGCACACCGCCCGCCGAACGGCCGCCCACCTCGCCGAAGAAGTGACGGTGAGAGCGGCCGCCGAGCAAGCGGCCAAGGAAGCAGCCCGGGCCAAGAGTGATTTTTTGGCCATGATGAGCCACGAAATCCGCACGCCCATGAATGGCATCATGGGCATGGCGGAGCTGATCACCGACGCTTCGCTGCCCGACGACGTTCGCGAAAACGCTCGAATCCTGGAAAGCTCGGCCCGCTCGCTGCTCGTCGTGCTCAACGACGTGCTCGACTTCTCGAAGATCGAAGCGGGAAAGCTCATGCTCGAGTCGCGGCCGTACGACCTGCGATGCGCCCTCACGCGGACCGTCGATCTCCTCCGACCACAGGCCAGCGATAAGGGGCTTCGGCTCGCGGCCGACCTGTGCCCCAGCGGTGACGATTGTGTCGTGGGCGACGAGGTCCGACTCGGCCAGATTCTCACCAATCTGCTGACGAACGCGATCAAATTCACCGCCCGGGGCGGCCTCGTCACTCTCCGTTGGCGCGCTCTTGCCCATGATCGACATCGAATCGAAGTCGAAGACACCGGTATCGGTATCGAAGCCGCTGCGCTCGAGCGGCTATTTAATCCTTTCGAGCAAGCGGACACGAGCACAACGCGACGCTTTGGCGGTACTGGCCTCGGACTGCCGATCACTCGCCGGATCGTAGAACTCATGAACGGAACGATCGGCGTCAACTCCACAGTGGGAAGAGGCTCACTGTTCTGGTTCGAGCTTCCTCTTGCCGCCGCTGACGCCATATCATCACCCGATCGCTCGGCGGACCGTGCCGCCCTCGCCGATGACCGCCCGGTACTTGTCGTTGATGACAACCTGATCAACCGGCGCGTCGCTCAAGCCTTGGTCGAAAAACTCGGTTTGTCGGTGTGCACGGCCAGCTCGGGCCAAGAGGCGCTCGACATCGTCCGCACGGCCAGCATCAGCGTGGTGCTGATGGATATCCAGATGCCGGATATGGATGGACTCGAAACCACACGCCGGATAAGAAGCCTGTTCGAGGCGGACGCGGTTCCCATCATCGGACTCAGCGCCAACGCGATGGACTACCATCGCCGTGAAGCTCTGGCCGTAGGCATGCACGGCTACCTGACGAAACCGGTGCGCAGTACGGAGCTCCATCGAGAGCTCTCTCGCGTCCTCGATGTGCCTCGAAGAGCGGGATGATCTACGCCGGCGCACCGGGTCTGAGACCTATCAACAATCCGAGGCCACCCCTCATATTGCTGACGAAGAATTCAGCCCCGATCCCTTCCCAAGGTCCCATCCCGTAGACGTGAGAGTAGGCACAACGCTTGCTGTGTTCGTCTCCGTCATCGGACCCAGCTGAGTTCAATATGAAAACAACCGATCTCATCCCGTTTCTGTCTTTGGCTGTGATGATCGCTCTGGCGAACGGTTGCAGCGACGACACCGGTCAACCCGACGGTGCCAACACGCCACCCGAGGGCGCCAACACCGTTGTATCCTCCCTAGACCGAGATCTGAATCCGGCTCCCACCCCCGACGAGCTGCGGGCGCTGACCGACGGCAATCACGATCTCACGATCGATCTCTACACGCGCTCGCGCTCCGGAAACGACAACTACATGATCTCGACGCTGTCGATTCGGACGGCGTTCGCCATGGTGTATGCCGGCGCACGGGGGACGACCGCGGCTGAGATGTCGACCGTGCTCCGGTTCGACGCAGATCAGGGGCGGCTACACCAGGCGATGAACGCACTCGACCTGGCCCTACAGAGCCGGCAGCTCGAGCCGGATCTCGACAATATGCTGGACCCCGTCGAGCTTCGACAAGCCAACGCATTTTGGGGCCAGACCAATTATCCGTGGTTGGGCGACTACCTCGACACGCTCGCCGTCAACTACGGCGCCGGCATTATGGCCCTAGACTTTCGCACCGCACCGGAACCCTCGCGGCTGGAGATCAACGCTTGGGTCGAAAGTCGCACGAACGACCGAATAAGAAACCTCCTTCCCCCCAACTCGATCAAAGCGAATACGGTCGCGGTCTTGACGAACGCCATCTACTTCCGAGCGCCGTGGCTGACCCCATTCGGCCCCGAGTCGACCGCTCCGTCGACGTTTAACCTGATCGACGCCACGACCACGAGCGCGGAGTTCATGTCACAGGTCGCAGAACTCCGGTACGCCGCGGTCAATGGAATGACGGCCGTCGAGCTCCCATACCGAGGCGGCGAACTGTCGATGGTATTGCTCATCCCCGACTCCAACGTCTTCGAGCAGATCGACCAAAACCTGACCTCTCAAGTCATCGCGAGCACCATCGAGGCGCTGCAACCCAGCGTCGTTGAGCTCAAGCTGCCCAAGTTCGAGTTCGAGACCGGCTTCACGCTCAGCGAAACGCTCAGAGACCTCGGCATGACCTCCGCCTTTAGCCCCGGTGCCGATCTCAGCGGCATGGTCGAAGGCGGGGGCCTGCGGGTCGACGAGGCGTACCACCGGACCTTCGTCGCCGTCGACGAAGAGGGCACCGAAGCCGCGGCGGCCACGGCGGTGGTGATCGTCGAACGCGGCGCCCCCGTGCCCGACGTGACCGTCGAGGCCGACCGGCCGTTCTACTTCCTCATTCGTGATCGCGAAACTGATGTGTGGCTGTTCTTTGGCCGGGTTATGGATCCCACCGAATAGCCGCCGCCGAGTAGACGCAGCAAAGCCGTTCAAGTGACGTTCGCAAGCGATGCCGTATGAAAGTGTTATCCACCCCTGATGCTCGATGCAGGGTTAACCGACAACATACAGTTGAGGTTCGGACGTATTCCGCTTCCTGGACCCGCGTTGGGACACATCGGGGCCTGGAATACAGCTTTCGGTCGCGCCGGCGTTTCCCCACGGTCGCCTGATCGCCTACCTTGTAGGGCGGAGCATGGACTCGCATTTCCTTGTCGACCTCGGCTCGATGCAACCCATCACCCTGCTCGTTCTGGCTTCGTTCGGCCTCCTCGTCGGTCCGCTGTGCGGCTCGCTCGGCGCGCGCCTGAGGCCTGTTCACGCCGTTGTCGATGGTTTCGCGCTGACGTTGGTCGGTGGCCTGTGCATCTTCTTCATTCTCCCCCACACCGTGGCCGAGGTCGGGTGGGTCGCGGTTCTGCTCGCGCTTATCGGCGCCGCACTGCCCATCGTGGGGCATCGGCTTTGGAGCACTACCTGGTCATTGGGGGTGGTCGTGGTTGCGCTGTCGGCGCATGCGGTCCTCGACGGCGCGGCGCTGGCGGTTCGAGGCGATCATTCTCCGTTGGCGTGGGCGGTGGTGGCGCATCGACTGCCGGTCGGGTTCGCCCTCGTCGTCGCCGCCAATACGCTGGGCAAGGGAACGAAGATCGTTTGGGGGTTGGTGTCGATCCTGGTCGCAGCCACGGTGATCGGCTACTTCGCGGGCCCGACGGTGGTCGCGTGGCTTCCATCGATGGCGCCGAGCGCGCTGGAGGCACTCGTGGCCGGTGTGCTCCTGCATGTCGTCATTCGCCCCCACGGTGCGGCGACGAGCGCCAAGGGGTGCAGCCATCATGCGCACGCGCACGAGGGGCATCACGACCACCACCACCACGAAACGCACGACACCTGCTCCCACCACCACCGCGAACCCGTGGGCTCGAAGGCACGACCGGGGTCGCCACCCGAGACATGGTGCGCCGCCGCCGGAGCGTTAGTCGGGCTCTTCGCGCTGTTCACCGGCGCGACGGCCGCGGTACCGCATGAAGTCCAAAGCGACGTGTCGACCTTCCTTCGCACCCTCGGCGTCCTGGTGTTGGAAAGCGCCCCTGCGTTGCTGCTGGGCTACGCGCTCGCCGGCGTCATCCCTTTTCTGCTCACGATGACCACCATGAGCTCGCTGGCGCGCGGAGGCCGGCTCATGCAGTCGCTCCGCGGGGTCGCGTTTGGGCTCCCGATACCCGTGTGTTCGTGCGGCGTACTTCCGCTGTACGAATCGTTGGTACGGCGCGGCGCCCCTCCCATCGCCGCGATGGCGTTCTTCGTCGCCACGCCGGAGCTCGGGCTGGATGCAGTGCTGCTTTCGGTCCCCCTGCTCGGAGGGTCCTTGACGGTGGCGCGGGTCGTTTCGGCCTTCGCCGTCGCCCTCTTGGTCGCGCTGCTGGTGGGCGGCGGATCTACCACCACCCTGTCCGGGGACCAATCACCGGCGGATGATGTTGCCTCCCCGTCGTGGAGCGCACGGGTTCGAGCTGGGCTTCGCTTCGGCTTCGTCGAGGTCTTCGACCACACGATGCCGTGGATCGCTCTGGGTCTGATCGTCGCCGCGATGGCCGAGCCGATTCTGGCCCATGGCGCGATTGAAGGCGTTCCGTGGCTCTTGCAGGTTCCGGTCGCCGCGGTGGTCGGCATACCGATCTACGTATGCGCTTCCGGCGCCACGCCCGTAGCGGCCCTCGCGCTGCACAAGGGCTTGTCGGCGGGCGCCGCCGTGGCGTTTCTCATCGCCGGTCCGGCCACGAACCTCACCACTTTCGGGGTTCTTGCCCGACTCCACGGGCGGCGGACGGCTATCCGATTCGCGGGGGCGGTCACCATCCTGGCGGTGGTGGCGGGGTGGATCGTGGACATCCTCGGCGTGTCGGCCGTGCCCGTCCTCGATGCCCATGTCGACGCCGGAGCCCACGGGACCTCATTCGCTTGGGTCTGCGTCGGTGGCCTCGTGGCGCTGATGCTCGCTTCGCTCTTCCGGCAGGGGCCACGCGGGGCGCTGCAGCAGATAACCGAACCCATTCACGCCGACTGACGACATCATGTCGGGCAGGGATTCGCGGAAACACCGGGTGCCTCGGTCACGAGGCAATCGCGAAGCGCTTGCTCCAGGGCCGCCGGATCTGGATGCTCGGTCCCTTCGATCACGAGTTCCAGCCGCGAGTCGCGGCGATATCCGGTGGGCCGAGTTTCCTCGGCACCATCGGCCAAGTTGAAGCTCCGCCACTCCTTGTCGGTGTGAAGAACCGCCTTCACCCGCCGCACCCCCGGCATCGCAGAGACCTCCTTCAGCCAGGCCGCGATACGGACCGAGTCGAACGTCAACCCGGCCCAACACACCCACCCGACCGTTGACCCGACGGCGGACCGGTGATCCCGCCGCACGATAGGGCGAGAAGCATCGCAACTCACCGCCTCCGAAGATGCGCCGTCCGTCGCTTCCTCGGACGGCGTCGATGCATGCGCATGGAGATGGTGGTGACCGTCGACTGGGGCGCCACGCGCCTGCGACGCCGAACGTTCGGCCACGAGATCCAGAAACTCGAGCGGGATTCGGCCCCGCTCGATACGGCCAACATACCGCTTGGGTGGAAATAGATCGTTCGACCATCTCTCGAACGTTTCCAGGTTATCGATGCCCGCGAGGTCGGAACGGTTGGCGAGCAGAACATCGGCCGCATCGATTTGGTCCTTAACCTCGTCGCGCTGCAGATCCTTGTTAAGCCGAGCGGGGTCTAACAAGCTGATGACCGACCGAACGTCGACCGCGTCCTGGATGCCCGGACGCCCGAGTGTATCCAGAATCCCCGAGAGCTCGGCCAGCCCCGTGGGTTCGATGAGCAGCCTGTCCGGGCGCCGCTGGAGCAGGAGCACCAGCGACACGTCGAACATGAAGCTGGCGCTGCAGCAGATGCATCCGCCCGCAACCTCCCTGACCTGCACCTCGTTTGCGCTCGTCGCGTCGCTCAACAGCGCGGCGTCGAGCCCCACCAGCCCATACTCGTTGATGAGGACCGCCCACTTCTCCTGCGGGGGACGACACGCGAGAAGGTGATTGATCGCCGTGGTTTTGCCGACGCCCAAAGGACCTGCGATCAGATTCACAGGAATGCGAGGCTTCGCGATGGGCTGTTTTGACACCGAGCGATTGTCAACCACGGCGGAAATCCCGCGTCTTAAAAGCGTCGATCGACGGGTACACGATCGCAAATCCGTTCTGCGCCGGGTTTGGGGTCATGGCCTGCTCATCGCCGGTGGCGCGGTGCGTCCGTGTGTTCGAGATAGCGCGCGCATAAGAAGACCGGTGTTCCCCCGGCGACAATTCTGAGTCAATTGCATTTGCATCTTCACAGCGGTAGCGCTCGCGGCATGAGCCGATCGAACAGGGGTTCCAACGACGGAACGGCGACCATCCACTCGCCCAGGGCAGGATCGAATGCCAATGTCGCCGGCGGAAGGCCGTTGTAGCGTTATGGCTCCCGCGACGATCCCCGATGCACCCACGCGATTCGCGATCCAAGCGGAAGGGTTGAGCGTCGCTCGATCGGGGAGAGCGGTGCTTCAGCAAGTATCGTTCGGCGTTCGGCCCGGTCAGGTGTACGCGCTTCTCGGCGGCAACGGGGCCGGCAAGTCGACAACCCTCCTTACCCTTTTGGGCTTCTTGTCTCCCTCCGAAGGCCAAGCCTACGTCGAGGGTCTGGAGGTGCCTCTTCATCTACGCGAAATCCGCCGACGCATGTCTTATCTTCCCGAACGAGCGACCCTATACCCACATCTCTCTGCGCGTGAGAACCTCTCCTACTTTCTCGCGCTCGCCGCGCACCGAACCGATGAGACCGCGACGGAAGAGGCCTTGAGATCCGTGGGACTCGAAGCCTCCACGTGGAATCAACGGTTGAGCACCTACTCCAAGGGCATGCGTCAGAAGGTGGCGATCGCGCTGGCGCTCCTGCGCGACACGCCGATTCTGCTGCTGGACGAACCGACCTCAGGGCTCGATCCGGTCGCCATTGACGAACTCAACGCCCTCGTCCGGCGAGTGGCCGACGCCGGCCGGACGATCTTGATGGTTACCCATGATGTGTACGGCGCGTGCCAAGTCGCGGATCGGATCGGCCTGTTACGGAACGGCCGGCTGGTCGGCGCCTTCGAGGCGGCGGAAGACGCCCGGATCGATACCGAAGCCGTTCATTCGGCATTCACGGCGGAGGTGATGACATGAGCGCGGCGCTGCGGATCGCCGGGGACGAATGGCGACTGTGGTACCGCTCGCGACGGGTGGTCGTCGGCCTGGCAGCGTTCATTCTGCTGCTAGGAAGCGCCGCCGCGTTGACCGCGGTTCGTTTGTCCGTCGAAAAGCACCGCCGTCTGGCCCTGCAGACCCATGCCGACGACAGCTTCGCTACTCAGCCCGATCGACATCCCCATCGGATGGTGCACTACGGCCACTACGTGTTTCGCCCTCCCGCCCCATTCGCCATATTCGATCCCGGGGTCGACGCGGTCACCGGGGAGGCCATCTTCCTGGAAGGCCACCGACAAAATGCGGCCACGTTCGCCGATGAGCGCGCGGGCGCCAACGTCGGGGGCTTCGGCCGCTTGACCCCCGCATTACTGTATCAGGTGTTCCTTCCGCTTCTGCTGATCGCCTTGGGCCACGGCGCGATCATTCGGGAGCGGGAGAACGGGACGCTCGCGACCCTGCTCGCCCAGGGGACGACGGCCCGAGCTCTGATGATGGGAAAGGTCCTGGCACTGGCCGGCCTGGTCGCCGTCATGCTGGTTCCCGCCGCGATCGCGGTCGGCGTTGCCGTCGCGGACGGCGAGGATGCGATCATCGCAACCGCCATCGTCTTGAGCTACGCCGCCTATCTGCTCATTTGGGCCGGTATCATCGTCGCCGCGTCCCTGCTGTGTCGCGAACGAGCGATGGCCTTGGGTACGCTCCTGGTGACCTGGTTGACGTGGACGCTCGTCGTGCCCCCGCTCGCCGTCGCCGTCACCAGCGCCCGCCATCCAACGCCGAGCAAGCTCGAATCCGACCTGCGAATGCAGGCCGCGATCCGGGCAAGCGGTGACGGCCACAACGCCTCGGATCCCGCGTTTGCTCGGCTGCGCGCTCAGCTTCTGGCCAAGTACGATGTCGATCGCGTCGAAGATCTGCCGGTCAACATCCGAGGTGTGGTCGCCGAAGCCTCCGAAGCCAAACTGACCGACATCCTCAATACTTATGCCGATGGCCGAATGGATCGAGAAGCCGAGCAAGCCCGCGGGATGATGAGTTTCGGGTGGCTGTCGCCCACAGTGGCCATCGCCGCTGCGTCGCGCACGCTAGCCGGCACCGACCTCGCGACCCACCATCGCTTCTTACGAGAAGCCGAATCGCTGCGCTTCGAGTTCGTGCAGCGCCTCAATCGCATCCACGCCGAACAACTCGCATTCAGCGACGACGTTCGTCGCAGTTCCGACGCAGAAGCGGAACGCCGAACCCGGGTCAGCAAAAACAACTGGTCCTTGCTCAGCGCGTTTCGGTTCTCACGGGCCGACCCGGCGGACCGAGCTTCGGCGACGCGCTCTTTTTGGGCGATGTTGGCCGCATGGATGGTTGCGATCGTCGTCGCGTGCGCCACCGGCGCAAGGAGGCTGTCTCCATGAGGATGTGGGGGGCCGAGCTATGGTTCCTGTGGCGGGACCGCGCAGCCGTGTTCTGGCTTATCCTGGCCGCCACCGTGACCACGGCCGGCGTCGTCGCGGGCTGGCTGGAAGTCCGAACCCAGCGAACCACCGTCGAGCGTCTGGTTCGCGCCGATGAAGCGGAAAGACAAGTTGTCGTCGGCGCTCAGACGGACTGGGGCTCAGCCGCCTACTACACCTTCCATCTGACCTATGATCCGCCGTCCTCCTTGGCCTTCGCCGCCCTAGGCCAACGCGACGTCGCCCCGTGGAAGCATCGAATTCGAATGCTCGCTCTCGAAGGTCAGATCTACGAGACCGACGCCGAGAATCCGACCTTTGCCCTGGTCGGGCGCTTTGATTTTGCGTTCGTCGCGTCTTTGCTGCTGCCGTTGTTCGTCGTCTTTTTGCTCCACGCATTACGCAGCAGCGAACGAGCGGCCGGACGCTTCGAGTTGCTCCTCGCGACGGCAGCTCAGCCTGGCCGTCCGTGGATGGCCCGAGCCACCGTACGGATGGGCGCCCTCACGCTCTGCGTGGTCACCCCGTTGATGGTGGTGGGATTTGCGGAGAGCGCCGACGGGAGCGACCTGGGTTTCGTCGGACTCGCCGTGCTGTTGCACGTGGGATTTTGGTGGATGCTGTGCGAGGTCGTCGATCGGAATGCGGCCTCGAGCGCCAGTAGTCTCACCGTTCTCGTTGGGCTCTGGTTTGGCCTGGCGGTGGTCGCTCCCGCGGTCATCAAGGTCACGGTTGAGCAGGCCGTGCCGGTGCCGGAAGGCGGCGACATTCTGATGGCGCAGCGAGAGGCCGTCAACGACGCCTGGGATCTGCCCAAGTCCGCCACGATGACGCCGTTTATCGAACGGCACCCCGAGTGGCGAGACCACGCGGACGTGAAGCGACCGTTTGAATGGAAGTGGTACTACGCGTTTCAGCAGGTCGGCGACCAGTCCGTAGAGAAGATGTCCCAACGGTATCGTTCCGGCCGGCGGCGCCGCGATGACCTTACGGGGTGGCTCTCGGTCGTATCGCCCCCCGCGTGGCTGGAGCGCTCGTTGCAGACGCTGGCCAAGACCGACGTCGAGGCGACCTTGGGCTACGAGGCGTCGGTTCGGGCGTTTCACGCCGAACTACGCGAGTTCTACTATCCGCGCTTGTTCGAGCGGCCACCGTTCGAGCCGTCTGCGCTTCGGTCGTTACCCCGCTTCACCTCGCGGCATCGGCCCTGATCGAGCGCCTCGTGGACCCGAGTGAGAGGTCGTCAGCACGAACAAGGCGGGGATCACGGCGATGGCAAACGCGGTCGCCACCGTCTCGCCGTAGATGATCGCCATGCACAGAGGGAACCACATCGGAGAAGACAGGGCCAAAGGTACGAGGCCGACGATGGTGGTCACGGTCGTCGTGAAGATCGGGCGAAGTCGGTCTGCCGTTCCTCGAGCGGCCGCTTCAGGCACCGACTTGCCGGACCGCAGGTGTCCGTTCATCGTATCGACCATGACGATCGCGTCGTTCACCACGATGCCGATCACCGCCACGATCCCGATCATGGCCGGGAACGACAGCGGAATGCCGGTCAGCGCGAACCCCAGGAACGTCCCGGTGAGGGCCAATGGCATCGTCGCCAAGATGATCAACGGCTGCCGGAAGGACCCGAAGAGAAGGGCCAGCACCGCGAACACCAGCAGTGCAGCCAACAGTAGCGCTCGGTTCGCGTTGCCGGAGACCGTTTCCGCCGACTCTGCTTCGCCGCGGATGCGCCACGAAAATCCCTCCGGCCAGCTCGTTTGCAGTCGGCGAAGGCTCGGTTCGACGGCAGCGACGACGTCCCCCGACGTTTGGCCGGGCACAAGCTGCGCTTTCACCGTGACCGCGCGTCGCCCGTCGACCCGCGAGATCGAGATCGGGGTCTGCGCGATGTCGAGATCCACGAGCCCCATCAACGGAACGTTCACTCCATCGCCAGCGGACAAGACGATGCTTGCAATTTCCGCGAAGGACCGTGGTCCGCCCAGTTCACCTTTCCGGGAGGGCCAGCCGGTGCTCAGTTGAATGTCCAAGTCTTGTTCGATGCCGTCGCGCTTGAATCGACCGATCGGATCCTCGGACATCGTCACCCGCATCTGCTCCGCCAGCTCAGGTTCACTGATGCCGTAGAAGGCCAATCGACTGGAGATGGGCCGGAACCGCAGCTCGGTGTGAAAGTGTCCCATCGTATCGCGGACGTCGGTGACCCCGGCGGTAGCCCGCAGCGCGCGAGCCACGGATCCGGCCGCTGCCCGCAGCGCGACGAGGTCGTTGCCCACGATCTGAATCTGGATCGGGTCGTCTGCCGTAGCGCCGCCAAGGTCAGGGTGCAGCTGAACGCGGACACCGGGTTCGTCGGCCAGCGTCCGATCGAGGCCCTGCCGAATCTGGGAGAGATAGGCATAGGCGGGATGGTCGCGGTCGTCCCGCGGCACGAACCGCGCGGAGACACCAACGAGGTGAAAACCGGTCAACGGCGCCAGGTAGTCGTCCAGCGTCTTCAAGGCAAAAGGACTCTTCTCTGCCGCGTGCGTCGTCACGCTCTGCAGATAGGGCAGGGTCGATAGATACGCCCCCACCCGACCCGCCACTCGGCGAGCATCCTGCTGGGTTGCTTCCGGCCGTTGCTCTATCGTAACCCCCAAATTGCGTCCATCTTCGCGCGGATAGAGTTCAGACGGCGATATGAGCGCAAGCCCCATCGACAAGGTGAATAGCGCGACCGCCGCCATCACCACCGCGACCGCGCTTCTTTTAGAGCGAACGGGCCCCGCCCGCAACCAGGCGTGGAGCCGGTCGGCCAACACCATGGTCAACCTATCCATCCGCGTGGGCTGGTGTCGACGTGAGCCCGCGAGCACATAGCGGGACAACGGCAGGGCGGCCACGAACGCCAGGCCAAAGCTCGCGCACAAGCAGGCGATGGCCGTCAGCGGAATCACTCGAATGAACTTTCCGTCGATACCGCCGATCACCAGCAACGGAACCATCGCCATGATGGTCGTGAGCTGTCCGGCCAGAGCCGGCAACAGGAACGTCTTGGCTGTCCCTATGACCGCTTCCGAGAAGGTCTCCGAGTGGAGGAAGAGTCGCTCATGAACGCCTTCCATCACCAGGATGAACATGTCGACGAGCAGCCCCAGCGCGATGACGATGCCCGTAAACACCAGGGTATTGAGCGTGAACCCGAAGCTGTACAGCCCGCCTATCGCGGCGAGGATCGACACCGGCATTCCGAGGGCCGCGACCGTCGCCTCACGCCACGACAGGAGTGTCAACAGGACGACGAAGACGCCGATCATGCCCTGCAGGAGACTGGTCTGCACTTCGTCCAGAGCGTGCTCGATACCCTCGCCCTCGTCGCCGATCAGCTGCAGCGTCAGAGCGTGCGGCCAATCGGCGAGGGACGTCACCGCCTCGATCCGGTCTTTGACGTCGGCGATGACCGCGAGCGAGTCAGCGCCCGGTCGCTTCAGGATCGAGAGCGTCAGGGCGTCGGTGAAGTCGCCACCGAGTCTGGACGTTCGCGTTTGGCCCAGGTCTCGCTCGAGACCAACGAAGACTTCGGCAACCTCGCCAAGACGGACAACTCGACCGTCGCCGAGATCCGCGATTGGCAGAGCGGCCATGGAATCAGGCCCGGTGAAGCCTCCGGCATAGACGAGCGCATAGCGCGCCGCCGGCTCTTCAAGGTCCCCCCACGCCAGCTCCAGGTTTGCCTCCTGTAGCCGTTCCCGCACGTGTGACGGCGACAGGCTCAGGGACTTGAGCGCATGCGGCTTCAGCCGGACGTGCAGTCGCTCCTCGCGATGGCCGTACAGCTGAACCTTGCGCACGCCCGCGACGTCCTCGAGCTGCCGCTTCAGTCTTTGGCCGGACCGGGCGAGGAGCCGGTCGTCGTTCGTCCCGAAGAGCACGTAGGTCTGCACCGGGAAGTCGTTGACGGCGATCTGTTCGATCCGAGGTTTCTTCGCCGCCCGCGGGAACCGGGCCGCGGCGCGATCCACGCGGGATCTCAACCGCTGCATCGACGAAGGGATATCCGATTCGGCGGAGAACTGGACGCTGAGGAGCGCGAACGAGTGTTGAGCCGAACTCCAGAACCGGTGGAGCTGAGGCAGGCCGCGAACTTCATCTTCGAGGCCCGCCACGATCTCTTTTTCGATCTGTTCAGGAGACGCGCCGGCCCATTCCACGGACACCACCGCCTGCGGAATGGCCAGATCCGGATTCTTCTCACGTACCATGGCCTGCAGGGCCACCAGACCGGCCGCCACACAGGCCCCGACCAACACCTTGGAAAAGACGGTCTCGATGAATATGAACCGAATGAGCGGGCTCGGCCCGGAGGCTGGTGACCTGGTGGGCGTCACGGTTCACTCCCCACCTGGTCGATCGGCTCGACCCGGTCACCGTCAGCGAGCGCATGATGCCCGTCGACCACGACCATCTCGCCGGGCCGCAATCCTGCCTTCACCTCCGCCCGCCCTAACCCCAGGAGCCCGAGCTTGATGCGGCGCCGGTTCACGGTCTGGGAGTCGGGGTCGAAAACGAACGCGGCCACGGCGCCGGTACGGCCGAGCATAGTCTCGTAAGTCACGACCGGAACGCCCACCGCGCGCCGGGCCCCGATCCATGCTGTTACGTACGCGCCGTCGCGCAGGAGGCGCTTGGGGTCCTCGACCCGCAAGCGCACGATCACCGAACGGCGGTCGCGAGTGATGGCCGGGCTGACCGACCAGACTCGCCCGCGGGCGAAGTGTCCGTCCTTGAACGCCACCTTTTCGGCCTCGATCAAGGGGTGGGCCGCGTAACTCACGAACGCGGGCTGGTCTTCTTTGACCGTGAGCGCAAGCTCGGGCGGTAGGTGGATCAAGACAAAGAACGCGCTGTCGTCGACGACCACCATGGCCGCCGACGCTTCGCGTGCGGCTTCGCTGACTTCGCGCTGCACAGGCGCGGTCACCAGATCCCCCGCCCGAATGTTCATGCGGGAGATGCGCCCGTCGAACGGAGCGAACAGCGCCGTCTTCTCCAGTCCTAAGCTCGCCGCGTCGCGCTGGGCGGCGAGGCGGCTGAGTTCCGATCGGATGGCGTCGAGCCGGGAACGCGCCGCCCGCAGCTCGGATTTGGTCCGTCGTACGGCGGTCTGTTGACTCTCATAATCGGAAAGCGCCATCCCGTCCGCGGCGTACAGGGCCCGCGCTCTCGCAAGGTCTCGGTTTTGCTTCTCGAGCGTGTCCTTTAGACCTCGGATGGCGGCCTCGGCGGCCGCGAGCTCGCCGCGCACGCTGCCCATCGCCGCTTCCGCCTGGCTGACCTCGAGCGCGTTCCCTCGCTTGTCGAGTTGAGCCAGGAGCTGGCCGAATCGCGCACCGTCCTGCGGGCCACGAACCGACGACCCTTCGCGAATCGGGTCGCCGTGGTGATCGGTGGCAACAAATGTCACCCGGCCCGCCTGCTCGAAAAACAGCAGCTCCCGGGCTACTGCATCGGCCACGCCCTCTCCCATGACCCACTCGGTGATGGTGGCCGTCTGCACCGTTGTCACACGGACCCGCGGACGCCGCGGCGGCGGCATCGCAGCGCCACGTGGGTCCCCGCAGCCGACTTCGCCGGCCAGGAAAAACACCAACAAACCGATCTCGACTCGAGGTCTGCACATCGCCGTCCGGCCAGTAAGGGGTCGCCCCTGCTCGAGTCAATTAAAAAAGCGGTTGACCGTTCTCTTATTGCGTCGAGGCCTGGAGCGAGTATGGCTATTGCGGATGGCTCGGACCCCCAACCCGAAGCTGGGCGCGCGGCGCCGAATCCAAATCCTGAGGGCAGCGGCCACCTGTTTTACGCGGAAGGGATTCCATCAAACGACGATGGTGGACATCTGCACGGCGGCCGGACTCAGCGCGGGGGGGCTGTACCGCTACTTCAAGACCAAGGACGACATCATCGTGGCGTTCGCGGAGGAGGAGCGCATCGAGAACGAGCCTCTGATTCGTGTCCTTCAGGAAACGAACGATCCGGTGGCTGCGTTGACGGGCATCACCCCGCATATCCTCGTGGCCTTTTCCGATCTCGACTACGGTCGTTTGGCAGTGGAGGCGTTGGCCGAGGCCTCGCGGAACTCGCGCGTCAAACAGGCGCTCGCACGCAACGAAGAAGAGCTCACCCAGGCCATCGCGCACGCCTTGGCTCGCGGCCAGTCGGCGGGCCAGGTGCGGAAGACCTTTGCGGCCGACCAGCTGGCCACCACGGTCATGATGCTCTACTCCGGTCTCGCCAGCCGAGGCATCCTCGATCCCGCGTACACGCCACGTGCGTACGAGCAGCTGGTCAACGAGCTGCTCGACCGACTCCTACGCCCCTGACCCGTCGGCCGGAGTCATCCAGCGCAATGGCGACAGCCGCAACGCGTACGACCTCAGGTCAGGCCTTCGATATGCTGGCCAAGAACAACCAGTCGAGGCCCGAGCTCGGCCAGCATCCGTTCTTCGGTCACCGCGAACGCCGCCGCCACACAGTTGATCACGTAGAAGCGGTCGGCGACGGCCAGGGGTACGGCCACCACGCGATCGAGGGGAGCCGATTCTCCGGAGGCATAGATGAACCCTCGGTCCGCGAGCTCTTTGCTCGCCGTCCGGAGCCGGCGCGATACCGCTTTCCAGTCCTGCCGATACTGGGTGCGCAGGGTCGCCAGCAGCGACGCCCGCTCCTGCTTCGGTACCGCCGACAGGTAAGCGAAGCCGACCGCCGATGAGACCATGTCCCGACGCTCTCCAACATCGAGCCGTACCGCAGCGCCCGCCGAGACCGTGCACGCTTCGATAACGACCATCGTTGTCGCCCCCGATGGCTCGGCGATGGCGACACTGACATCTCCCAACCGAGCCAATTCGAGCAGATACGGCTGCGCGATTCGTCGGACGCGGGACCCGATCAGCTTCGGGTGCCCGAGCGCCAACACCTGTGGCGTGAGCTCCCAACGCCGGTCATGGCACCGCCGCAGGTACCCTAGCCGCTCCAGGGCCGTGGCGAGCCGGGTGACCGTCGGTGGCGTGAAGCCGCTGAGTGACGCGAGCTCGCCGTGGGTCAGGGGGTGAACCGAGTGTTGGAAGACCTCCAGGAGCCTAAGACCTCTCGCTAAGGTCGCCGCCCCGGCGGGCGCCGTCTGGCGGTAGCGGGTCGAGTCCATCCTGGCCGGGAACGCAGGCCGCTGGTCGATACGACCGGTCGTGCTATCTGGCTTCATGCTTTGTTCCCCTCGATGCCCTGCCGCTCACGCCTGCGAGCGGTAAAGCAGTGATTCGAAAGCTTCGCGCGCCATGTCGTCGGCCCGCGCACTGTCCATAAGGCGTCGAAACTGATGGTAGGACAGCAGCGCTCCGTAGAACTCGAAGGCGAACTGCCGTGTATCCAGGTCGGATACGAAGTGTCGTTCCTCGATGCAGGTTTCGGCCACTCGCGACACCATCTCCAGCATGTCTTTGAGATGGCGCTGAAGACTGTTTCGGACCTGTCCTGGCCGATCGTCGAACTCGCTCGACGCGGTGAAGAACGGGCATCCGCCCGTGAACTCGTCACCCTCCCAGGCCAGCCAACGAGAATACAGATCTCTCATCCGCGGCAGGCCTCGCGGCTTCTTCAACGCGGGCGCGGCCACGGAATCGATGAAACGGGCCGCTGCGTGGTCCAACACGTCGCTTTGCAACGACTCTTTGGTATCGAAGTGGGCGTACAGGCCGCTTTTGGACATGCCCACGCGCTTGGCAAGCGCGCCGAAGCTCAGCCCCTCGAGGCCGATCTCGCTACATAGGTCCAATGCGTGGTCGAGGATCGTCTGTCGAATGTCCTGTGTCCTGCCCACGAGGCGTTCGCCACCCATCTGGTCCGGCCGCCCAAAGGGTCCCGCCCGCCGCGCGGCGTCTTACCGCTAGCACGACCGATCGTGCTTTTCAAGTCACATGAGAATAGCGGTGGCTTCCCGGAGGGGTGAGGACCGACGACCATCGGTCGACAGCTGAGGGCCCTCATCTGTTCTACACGGTCGAGCCCCAGGGAGGACGCGAGTGAGGAGGCGGCCTCCATTCAATCGATTTCAGGGGCGACCATCATCCTGCGAGCGGGGTGGCGTCAGCTCACTTGGACGGCGAGACGCACGGCCCCCAGTCGCGGACAGGCAAAAGCTCCAGGCCTCGACCGCCTCCAAAGCGGAACATCGTCAAGCTTGGCGCTCGCTCGGACAGCGGCCCCCGCAGCGTCAGCGCGCTGGGCTGCGCGGTGACGTCTCGAAGGACTGCGGTCCATCCCGACGCTGGGCCGCACAGCCGCTCGAGCTGCTTGGGCACGACCAGCTCTAGCCGTCGTGGAGCCTCGGGCGGCTGAACCCGGGGCACGGCGTAGACCGTGTTGGCCACGCCCAGTACGGCTAGAGTGATGGCAGCGAGCGTCGTCGTTTTCACACCTCCACTTTAGGCTTTTCACCCGTCGAGACAACGAACCTAATCTGGACGCCACGTGTAGCTCCGGCCGACATTTTCTCCATCTTGATGTCGAGTCAGCGTAGTACCGACGGCCCCCCTGTGCCACCGTGTGAGATGCAACCGGTCCCTGCGATCCGGGTGGTCCCCTCTGCGGATACCCTAGAGCTTTGAGACCTTCGACGTTGGGCGTGCTTTCTCGGGCATACGGCGATAGCCAACTACCCATGGAGATCGCCCTGCTCATCGCGGCCTGCGTTATCGGGTTCGCGGCCCGGTTGGCGGGGCTTCCACCGCTGGTCGGCTATCTCGTCGCCGGCTTCGTGCTTCACGGGCTGGGATACGAGACTTCCGAATCCATCGACGCCATCGCCGATATCGGCGTTCTGCTTCTGCTGTTCGGGATCGGACTCAAGCTCAAGCTCAGCACTTTGCTGCGACCGGTCGTGTGGGGCACGGCCGGCGTATTTGCCACCGCTTCGACGGTATTCGTGGGCGCGGCCTTGCTGGGTCTCGGGGCGGCGGGCTTCCCGTTGGCCACCCGTCTCGACCTGCAAACCGCCATCATCGTCGGCTTCGCCCTGTCGTTCTCCAGCACCGTATTCGCGGTAAAGGCCTTGGAAGAGACCAACGAGGCCGCTTCACTCGCCGGGCGAGTCGCGGTCGGGGTATTGATCCTCCAGGACATCTTCGCGGTCGCATTCCTCGTCGCCACCGGAAGTGGGTGGCCGTCCCCCTGGGCGATCGCGCTGGTTCCGGGCTTCTTCATGGCCCGCCCCGCGCTCGGGTGGCTCCTGGACCGGGCCGGGCATGGAGAGATCCTCCTGTTGCTCGGGTTCACGGTAGCGGTGGGTGGCGGCGCTGGCGCCTTCGAACTCGTCGGGCTCAAGGCCGACCTCGGCGCCCTGGTGGCCGGGGTTATGCTCGCTCATCATGCGCGGGCGGGGGAGCTGGCCGATCGCTTGCTCTCGCTCAAGGATCTCCTGCTGGTCGGCTTCTTTCTCACCATAGGTCTCAATGGGACTCCACCCGCTGCCGCGTGGGCGCTCGGCTTGATCCTCGTACTTCTGATCCCGTTTCGAAGTTTTGGATTATTCTGGCTCTTTACGCGCTTCCGCCTGCGTCCCAGGACCGGCGTCCACGGGGCCGTGACACTGTCCACATACAGCGAGTTCGGTCTTATCGTCGGCTCGGCCGCATTGGCGTCGGGTCTTCTCGAGCAGGCGTGGGTGTCTACGATCGCGGTCGCGGTTTCGGCTTCCTTCGTTCTCGCATCGGCCGCCAACTCGGTTCGTTATCGGTTCTATGACCGGTGGTCGACTCAGCTCGCGCGCTTCGAGCGGACGCCACCGCTCGGGGATGATGCGGTCATCGACTGTGGACACGCTCGTATCCTGGTGTTCGGAATGGGACGGGTCGGGACCGGCGCCTACGATGAGATGATCAAGCGGCGTGGCCCCGTGGTGGTGGGCGTCGACCGCAGCGGGGAGACAGTGGACACCCATCGGGCCTCAGAACGAAACGTCGTTCGAGGTGACGCTCTCGACCGAGACTTCTGGGAGCGGGTCAAGTTTCATCCCGAGGTCGAACTCGTCTTGGCGTGTACCAGCCACCACGGCGCCAACATGGAGCTGATCGGGCGAGTTCGGGAGTTCCTTCCCCAAGCCCGTATCGCGGCCATCGCCGCATACCCCGACCAGGTCGAAGAGCTTCGCTCCGCCGGGGTCGACGTGGCTCGTAACCTCTACAAGGAAGCAGGCCAGGCGCTCGCGGACGACGCGGTCGCCGTAGCGACCAGAGATCCTCGGTAGCGCCGACGACGACACGCGCCCGCCGCCGTCTCGTTGGCCGCGTCCATAACGACCGGTCCCCACCGGCATTCGAACCCCGCGCCCGGGCGTAGATGCTGCGATGGCGCGTGCGGTACAGTGTGGAATGACCGAGCACAGCCGATGGAAGGGCCTAACAGACCTCGTATGTGACGCCGTCGACGGAACCACGAAGTTGGCCGAGGCCACCCAGAACTCCGTCGCCGATGTCATCGTCGGACATCTCTCAAGGGTCGAAGCCATCAAGGAGCCCGTCAATCTCGTCAACGAAGCGCGCCGTCTCGGCCTCGGTCTAACGAGCGGCTCGATTCGTGCGGTCAATCGAGGGGTGCGCAAGATTGTGCGCGGCGGTATCGAACATGCGTCCTCAGCTTCGGATGCTGCGGGCCCCACCGCGAGTCGAGATGTGCTCGCGCCGATGCGTTCCGACCAACAGAAGAACCCGCAGTTCATCGCGGACACCCTGCTCGGGGTGGTCAACGGCATCGTAGGCGACCACGTACGGACGCAGGACAACGATCTCGACCTGGGGATGGGCCTTCGTTTCGAGGATCAATACTTCACACCCGAGCGCGCGCATGAGGTCCTCGATGCCGTCGCAACGCCGAAGGTCGCGTTGTTCGTGCACGGCCTGGCGGCCACCGAGACCAGCTGGGTGATGGGCGCGCAACGCGCGTGGGGCGCGCCGGACCAACACTTCGGGGTCAAGCTTCGCGAAGATCTCGGATACACGCCCCTCTTCGTTCGTTACAATACGGGCCTACACATCTCCGAAAACGGTCGCGCCTTGGCCGCCCTGATCTCGCAGCTCCACGCGAACTATCCGGGCCCCCTAGAGGAGCTCGCGATCATCGGCCACAGCCTAGGCGGGCTGGTCGCTCGGAGCGCCACTCATTACGCATCACAACCCGAACGCGGCCGTATCCCCTGGCTCGACGCCCTGAAGCATGTGATCACCATCGGAACGCCACACTTCGGCTCGCCTCTCGCCCAAGCGGGCCACGCCCTCACGACCACGATGGGCGCGATCGAGACGCCGACCACCCAGATCATCGCCACTGTCGGACGGCTCCGAAGCGCGGCCATCAAAGACCTCAAGGAAGGCTATCTGGTCGACGAAGACTGGCACGGCCAAGACCCCGATGGGTGGCTGTCCGCCCCCCGATCCAACGTCGGCTTCCTCGCCAACGTGACGTACGTCTTTATCGGCGCAAACGTGACGTCGGATCCTCAGCATCCCGTCGGACGGTTGGTCGGCGACGTGCTGGTCCGTCTGTCGAGCTCGACCCACGACCACGTCGATCACGAGCAGTCGTCCTTCGCCATCGAACGACCGGTGCTCGGCGGTCTTCATCATCTTCAGGTTCAGAATGACCCTCAGGTTTACGAGCAGATTCGATTGCATCTGGCATGACCGCTCGCTCCCCGCTCGATGGTGTCGAAAACCCGGACCTGAAGCGGCTGATTTTGAAGCGGTCTTCGATTTACCGCTTCCCTGATCGCGCGGACTCGACGAGCGTCGCTGCTCTTTGCCGCCGGCGTCTCTCGCCTGCGGTCGCTCCAAGCGAAAGAAGTACTTCTTATGTCCAATAAGCTCTACGTAGGCAATCTGCCGTTCTCCGCCACCGAAGACGAGATCTTCGCTCTGTTTGGGGCCGACGACCGTCAGGTCAGCGAGGTCGCGCTCATCATGGACCGCGAAACCGGTCGCCCCCGCGGGTTTGGATTTGTGACCATGGCGACACCCGAAGACGCACAGGCCGCCATTGCTGCCCTCGACGGCTCATCGATGGGAGGACGCACCCTTCGCGTTAATATAAGTGAGGACCGACGTGGCGGTGGCCGCTCGCCCCGAGGCGGTGGCCGCGGACCTCGGTGGTAGTCGGCGCTATGGCTGGGCAGAACCCCCACGCGGGCGGAAAGCGCCAAAAAGAGCGTCAGCGCGCGGAAAAGAAGGCCGAAAAAGAAGCCAAGCGGAAGGCCCGAAAGGCGGACAAGGTCAACGCCGACCTGAACGGTGATGTCGATCCCGACATCGCCCACATCGTCCCTGGCCCGCAGCCTCGCGATGACGACGACGCCACGGAGCAATGACCGTCAGCGCAACCTGACCACGTCGTTGGCCGTCGGCCCTGACGAATACAGCGTGATGCGAGCGCTCAACGTTCGCGATATGTGTTCTACGTAGGCCCGAGGGTCGGAGGCAGCCGGCTCCAGCACCGGCCGGACCGTCATCAGCCACTCGCCCAGACGCGCCTGGTCCTCGAGCGTCGGCGTCTCGGTGGCCACCAGGCGGTTTCCGCCTTCGTAACCCACGCAGATCTTCATGGGCTCAAAGCGTAAAAGAAGATCGAGATGCGTCAGGGCCACGGTATCGATGGCCTTCGCAACGTCGAGAGCATACCGAGCGAGAACGGCATCGAACCATCCGTACCGGACCGCGCCTTGCCACGGGTTGGTGCGGTTGTGATCTCGGACGTCCGCTCGAAAGGCGGAGGTCTCAGTGGGGAGAGGTCCGGCGCCGTGACGGACCGCATGGCTTCGAAGCACGCCGATGGTCTCAACGTCGAATCCGTTCGCTGACGCCAGCTCGATGGCCTCGGTGGGAACGCACTTCGACCATGTGGTGTGCGGATAAAAGCCGTAACGTTCATCGAGCAGGATACCTTGCGCCCCCTCGAACACGACGGCCCTGGTCGCGCGAAGACGGGCCGTCAGCGCTCGATCGTCTCCCACCGCGGCGGCGAGGGGCTGAACGATCTGAACCCATGCGTCGACGATCGTTGGGTCATCCAAGGCTCGACGCTCGAGCTCGGCGCCCGGCGCATCGGGGAGGCGGGACGCATCGCAGCGCAGCTGCTCTTGAATGCGGCGCGCCTTCGAGCGCAGTCGCTTCCGGTCGGCGAGGTCCTGGGCCCGAATGGCATCCGTTGCATGCTCAATCGCGTGGCGCACGGTTTCGCCGATTCCGACCCCGCAGCTTCCATGCCTTCGGTCTCCCCGAGCGAGTTCGCGCAGTCGATTCACGGCCTGATGGAACGGCGTGACGATTCTCGCCGCGCCGTGGACCGTCAGGCCGGACAGCGGGTCGCCGACACCAACGCTTCGCAGGCGGTTCGCTTCGACCATCAGAGCGCTCGGATGCACGAGTACGGCGGGCCCGAGCCAGGTGTGTGCGCCGGCGAACGTCCCGGCCCCAAACTGCGCAAACGTATGGTGGCGCCCGTCGGCGGTCGTGACGTTGTGCCCGGCCTGTGCGCCTCCATTAAATCGAACCACCAGCGAGGCACCGAGACGTCGTACGACGTAGTCCGTCACCAACCCCTTGCCGGCATCGCCGAACCCCAAATCGACGACGACCGCCGCGGACCGCGCCATCGTTACTTGAACAGGGGCTGGAGGCTACGCAGAGCAGAGCGCGTGGTTTCGGACGATACCTCCGCCGCTTCGAACACCTTCGCCAGCGCGGTATCATCGGCAACGAGACCTTCGGTGATCAACACCGCGCCCGCGGACACCACACAGACATCGCGCGGTCGGTCCAAACAAAGTACGTTGTCTCCCAGCAGGTCGCGCCAGGTTCTCTCGCATCGTTGACGTCGGACCTGGTCCGGAATGAGGAAGAATGGATGGTACGTCGTCTGGAGCAACGCGACGATTTCCTCGATCTCGAGGTCGTCGTCGAGTCGATCTCCGATGATGCTGTCGACCGTGTGGCGAGAGAGGGTCGAATAAGGGTTCTCGTCGCCGGTCATGAAGACGTAGCCCCGCTTGTTCCTCTTCACGAAGCAGTCCATCTCCGTGTGCTGGGCCAGAAAGTATAGCGCCAGCTCGTAGGATTCCTGGTTCCCACCGCCACCGCCGCCTTCGAGGTACGTCCAGGTGAGCCATCGGTCGATAAGCTCGGCCGTGGATTCGAACTGTCCTACCTGAAGGGGCGCCCGATCGGAGAACGCATCCCCCACCGCCATGAACAAAAGCTGAGGGTCCGGTACGCTACACGCGGCGAGCAACGTCATGAAGCTCGGCAGGGTCTCGGTCGCCAGCTGCCTGGGGATCTGGCCCATGGAGCCCGTCACGTCGAGGGCGAAGACGATGCTGAGGGAACTGGGGTGGTCGACGCTGTCACGGCTCTCCCGAACGCGAACCCCCTTCGGGTTCATCAGGGCATGACAACTCCGTTGATCGAAGACTTCCTGGACGGGCTTGGTCGCACGCGTCCGAAGCAACGCCGAGTGGGCCTCGTGGCTGTAGTTTCCGTATCCCATGTCAACTTGTCTCCTCGCTCGCCTGGGGCGGCATCGGTAAGGGATTGTAGCTCGAAGCGCCGAAGGTGGCCCGCGAGACCTCACCGACTCGCTCACGGAGAGACAACGCATCGTCGGTGCGTTCCTCGGCCCGCGCGATACGCTTCAGCAACCGCCCGAAGGGGTCGGGGATCGTTGGTGGCAAGACGGACGCCACCGCCTCCGCACTCATCCTGATGTCCGCGGCGAGGTCGCCGGCCGCATCGGGCGCGAAGCCGACCAACCGAACCGCGTGGTCCCGGCGATGGACGATCAGGTGGACGGGCTTCAGATCGCCGTGAGTGACGCCGTTTCGGTGAAGGAACGCCAGGACCTCGAGCGTTCGCCGCCACAGCCAAACGCCAACCTTGGGGTCCACGCCCCCGGCGTACGCCTGTCGAACCCGCTGGAGATCGTGCACAAAGCCTCGCTCGTCGCGGTAAGCGAGCGCGGAACGGCCTTGATACCCCCCGCCGATCACCACACCCCGAGCTACGGGGCGGGGAACGAAGGGGCTGAAGTAACCGGCGGCGGGGTCTTCGATCGCGCCGATCTTCGAGAGCTTGCTCCACTCGCGCTCAAATCGCGGGATGTCCTCCCCACCGGCCAAGAGTTTGACGATGACCCGCTCGGTGGGCGGCCGGGCTCGAATGCCCACGAAGACGTCACAATGGTCTCCCCGGCCTACCCTCCGAAGATCGGCGAATCGAAACCCACCGAACTCGATCCAGTCCTGGAATCCATGCGTCTGGGGGTCGTTCCAGTGGGCAAACGCCTGTCGAAACCGGGCCACGGAGACCGCGCTCGGGTCGAGGCGGATCGTACTCTGACAGAAAGCGCAGACCGCCTCCCGCGCGAATCGGCTCGGCGGGGTAAGCGCGGCACCACACTGGGGACACGTTATGGCGCGAACGCTCCCGTCCATTCCCGGCAGCATGCCCCAAGCCGGGCCCTGCTGCACGTGTCAGGGCCGAAATCTCGATCATCGCGCCCGAGCCTGCGCGCCGAAGCGTGATCGCGGCAACGCGGCCCAGGAAACGCCGCCCCGCGAGCCGAGCTTCGGCCGTCCGTCGAGAAGCTGGAACTCACACCCCCCGGGGTAGGCGTGCAGAAACGGCCAAAGACATTGAAGATACGGCGAACATCGCGGTCAAACGCGGCCTACAGATCGACACCCTCGCCATTGAAGATCATGCATCGCGTACGCGAAACCAGAGTCGCCAACACATGTTTGGGGGGGCAGGTCGATACCGTCACTCGGTTCGTCGGCCTTCTTTCGAACGGAGCGGCAGGATATGCTAACACCCCATGAACACCCCGTCGGCGCGCGCGGCGCTGCAACGCTGGTTGGCATTGGCGGTCGCGATCGCGCTCACAAACTGTGGCGAGCCCAATGCCCAAGCCCCTGTCGGTACGGACCGTTCCGCGGTCATCTACGGCACCGATGACCGTCAGGAACTATACGAAGTGGCCGACGCGAGCGCTCGGGCGCTGTTCGCGGACTCCGCGGTGGCACTGATCCACGCATCCTGGGAAGACGAGCTCCTTGGCGGCGATTGGTGGACGACGATGTCGCTTCGCGAACAGAGCGGCGTTTGCGCCAACACCGAGTTCGCAGAACAGCCCGCCCTCGCCTACTGCTCGGGGGTCCTCGTCGATACGGACCTGGTGCTCACCGCCGGTCACTGCGCGTCGCACAACGCGTGCGACGACACTCTTCTCGTCTTTGACTACGCTCTCCGAGGGCCCGGGAACCCGCAGGTGATCGGTCCCGATGCCGTCTATCGGTGCCAGGGAGTTCTCGCGCTCGATGCCGGACGCGACATCGCCCTGCTGCAGCTGGATCGTCCCGTACCTCCGTCTCGGCAGCCGGCGCCGCTGCGGGTCACCGACGGGCCCCTGGGCGTCGGGGCCAGCGTGACCCTATCCGGCTTCCCGGACGGCATTCCGCTGAAGATCGACCGAGGCGGTCGCGTGGTCGCGGTGGACAACACCAGCTACCTCACCTCATCCGACGCATTCTCCGGCAACTCCGGCTCCGGCGTCTTCGACGAACAAGGTCGCGTCGCCGGCCTCCTGGTGTCCGGCAACCTCGACTACGAAGAAACCGCCGACGGGTGCCTGGTACCGATAGTTCTTTCGGATACGCTCGGCGGAGAAGGCGTGACCCGGACGGATGATCTGCCGGATCACCCCATGTTCGCGGACGCGCTCGGCGTTGATGGCCTCTGCGGTCCCTGCACCAACGACACCGAATGTCCTGCCTCCCAGGTATGTCAGACCGTCGGCGGCACGCCCCGCTGCGTTCTCGACTGTGCGGGCGGCTGCACCGAAACGGAGACCTGCGGAACGAACCTCCAGTGCCAGCCGAGTGCGACTTCATGCTTCGGAAATGAGTTGTGGGCAATGCGGTGCGGACGCCAACAAGCCATCGTACAGCGCTGCGGCGTCGGCGAGTTGTGCATGGACAGCGCG